>JAOPUT010000223.1 GCA_025963385.1 Mycobacterium sp. | reverse complement strand
GGCGCCACCTGGGTGCCGTTCCTGGGTGACCGGATGGTCGAGGGCTACCGCCAACACCATATGGCGGTGCGGCCCAAGCTGACTCGTAGTCCTAAGGAGATCCTCTACACCCAGGTGTATGCCTCATTCCAGCACGATGAGACCGCCGTCGCTGCCTACGAACACATGGGCTACAAGAACGTGATGTTCGGCAGCGACTACCCGCACATGGAAGGCACCTTCGGGCACACCCAGGACACCTTGAAGGGGCTCTTCGATGGGGTGAGCGACGAGACCCGACTGCGCATCACGCAGGGCACGTTCTACGAGCTGTTCCCCGACGTACCACCCATCCCCGCCGAAAGGTTCTGAGCGCGTGGCGAATACAGCAGGCCTGCGTGACGTCGCCGTCGTCGGCATCGGTGCCACGCCCTACTACAAACGCGGCGGATCGTTGCCCAAGTCGATCACCGAGTTGGCCGGCGACGCCATCTTGGCCGCGTGCGAGGACGCGGGCATCCCCGTCACGGACATCGACGGCTTCGCCTACTACTCGGGTGCCAGTGCCGGCTACACCGAGAAGATGGATACCGCCGACTTCGTCGAAACACTGGGGTTTCCAGAGATTCGCTTCACTGCCGCGTTGACGTCAGGCGGGGGCGGCTCGGCGGGGGCCATCGGGTTGGCGCGCGCAGCCATCGTGGCAGGCGACGCGTCGGTGGTGGTGACCGTGATGGCGTTACAACAGTCCAAGCAACGGCTGGGTTCGGTGTTCTCGGCGCTGGAGCCCGACCCGATCAACTCGTTCCTGCAGCCGTCCGGGTTGTTCGGGCCTGGACACCTGATGTCGGTGATGGCCCGCCGGCACATGCACCTCTACGGCACCCGGCGCGAGGCCTTCGCCGAGGTAGCGCTCTCCACGCGGGTCAACGCGGCGAACCGGCCCAAGGCCATGCACCGCGAGCCGCTCACGCTTGACGACTACTTCAACGCGCGGATGATCGCAGAACCCTTGTGTCTCTACGACTTCTGCCAAGAAACCGACGGCGCCGCCGCCGTGATCACCACCAGCATGGACCGGGCCAGGGACTGCAAGCAGCCGCCGGTGCCCGTGGTTGCCGCGGCGCACGGTGGCGTCCGCGACTGGGGGCGGGCGTTCGCGTGGATGGGGATGCCCGACGAGTACTTCGCGTCATCGGGCAATGCGCCCATCGCCAAGCGACTCTATGAGCAGGCCGGCATCCACGCCGCCGACATCGACGTGGCGCTGTTATACGACCACTTCAGCCCGATGGTGCTGATGCAGTTGGAGGACTACGGGTTCTGCGGCAAGGGGGAGGGCGGCGCTTTCGTCGAGAGCGGAGCCATCCGTTACGACGGCGGCTCGATCCCGGTCAACACCCACGGTGGCCAACTCTCCGAGGCGTACATCATCGGGATGACCCACATCATGGAAGGAGTCGAGCAGATGCGCGGCACCGCCATCAATCAGGTGCCCGACGCCGAACTCGCCCTGGTCACTGGTGGGCCTGCGAGCCTGCCGGTAAGCGGCCTGATCCTGGGAAGGGCGGCATGAACACCGCAGCGGTCACCCTCGCCACGACCATCCCCGGCGAACATGTCCGGATCGCAGTCAACAAGGACACCGAGCCGTTCTGGACTGCCGCGAGGGAACGTCGACTGGTTACTCCGCAGTGCGCCGATTGCCAGACCTTCCGGCTGCCTCCAACTCCGTTTTGCCCCAATTGTCAGTCAAAGCGCGTGAACTGGGTTGAACTCGACGGTGAGGCGATCGTGTACAGCTTCGCAGTGGTGCATGGATTTCCAGGACTGCCGGACCTCGTCCTCGTCCCAGCGGTACTCGATCTGTCCGATGCCCCCGGTGCGCGGCTGGTGTCCAACATCGTCGACGTCGCTCCCGCGGACGTCAGAATCGGAATGACGGTGCGGGTGGACTTCTCTCCCATCACCGACGGCTGGATGCTCCCCGTCTTCCGGGTCGCAGCCGATCAGCGCGAGGAGTAGACAGATGCCCGACGAAAGCGCCCTGCACGAGAAGCCGCTGGAGTTCCTCACCAGCATCGCCAACACCGGCGGTACTTGCGATGGCCAGGCGATCCTGCCGGTCAACGGACACTACCGCTGCACGTGCTCTTGCGGTGACTGGGACGTGAACGTCGACGATCCGCAGGAGGGATTGCGGCAGGCCCGCATGCACACTGGCAGCGCACTCGAATAGGGCCGTGCATCCCTTCGGCATGAGTGCCTCGGGCAGAACCGGGCAGCCCATGGTTGACGTCCGTCGTGGAACATAGTTAACCTAGTTCGACGAGTCGGTTGGTGATCGGCTGCGATGATTTCGACTAATCGTGACAGTCGACTGTCGTAGCATGCGAGACGCGCGTGCTACGAATTCACGCTCGGTCGCCTCTGCAACGAAAGGACGTCATGAGCGAGAATCAGGCAGGCGCAACATGTCCCGTCAAGGACATCGAGATGAACACGCCGAACTCGCCGGCGCTGACGCACTTCCGCCTGCTCGACGAGTGCCAGGACGACGCGGGACCGGTCTTCCGCAACACCGAAGCCGACATGGACTACTGGGTGTTCACCGACAACTCGGCGATCCTCGACGGACTGCAACACCCAGAACTCTGGTCCAGCAGCGTCATCGTGCCAACGGACCCGGAGCCGCCGTACAAGTGGATCCCGATCATGATCGACCCGCCCGACCATGCCAAGTGGCGGCACGTGCTGGCCGAGTACTTTTCGCCGAAACGTGTCAAGGGCATGCACGATGCTCAGCAGAAGCTAGCGGGCGAGCTCATCGACAAGTTCGTCGACGACGGGGAATGCGACTTCGTTACCTCGATCTCGAGGGTCTTCCCCTCGACGGTCTTCCTCTCGATCATGGGCCTGCCCGTGGACGAACTCGAGAAGTTCATGGCGTGGGAGGACCAGATCCTGCATCAGGACGGCGTCGGCGAGGAGGTCAACGCCGCCCGAATGGAGGGCATGATGGCTGTGATGGGTTACTTCTCCGGCCTGATCCAGGAGCGCCGTGACAATCGCGACCCCGCCGCCGACGACATCGTCAGCAAGGCGATCGACTGGACCATCGACGGCGAACCGATCAATGACCTCGAGCTGCTCAACTGTCTCCTGCTGCTGTTCATGGCGGGCCTCGACACCGTGTCCAACCAGCTCTCCTACGCACTGTTACACCTGGCAACCCACCCGGGTGACCGGGCCCGGATCGTCGCCGAACCCGAGCTCATCCCCAAGGCGGTCGAAGAAGTTCTCCGGGTCTATCCAATCGTGCAGACCGCCCGAAAGGCGACTCAGGACATCGACTTTCACGGGTGTCCGGTAAAAGCGGGTGACATGGCGTCGTTCTCGTTGGCCTTCGCAGGTCGAGACGAGTCAGCGTATCCCAACGCCCGCGAGGTCGACCTCGACCGTGGTGTCACGCGCCATCTGTCCTTCGGCGGCGGGCCACACAGGTGCCTCGGATCGCACCTGGCCCGCCAGGAGATGGTGGTGGTCCTGGAGGAGTGGCACAAGCGCATCCCGGACTACACCCTCGCAGGGGATGCGATCGAACATGGCGGTCAAGTATTCGGCGTCGATTCGCTACCACTGTCTTGGCGCTGACGTGAGCGTGCCACGCACGCAGGAGCGGATCCTCGAGATCTTCGAGGGCGCCAACGAAGTGCTGCAGTGGGTGATCGCACGGCAGTTGATCGGGCGAGACGTCACGGGCTGACGTCTGCGAATCACGGGAGAACTGCATGGGTGCGACAGTCGGGTTCCTCGGCGCCGGCCAGCTCGGTGAGCCGATGGTCGACCGGTTGCTTGGTGCGGGGCATGACGTGCTCGTCTTCGCCAGGCGCGAGGACGCCCGTCGTCGGCTGCAGGAGAAGGGTGCGATGGTCGCCTCCTCGATTGCCGGACTGGCCCGCGATAGCGACATACTCATCTCGTGCCTGTTCTCCGACGCCCAGCTCCGTGAAACCGGCTTGGGCTCCGAGGGTTTCGTCGTCAATGCGAAGCCAGGTGCGGTGTTCGTGTCACATACCACCGGGACAGTCGCCACGCTGGAGGCGTTGCGTGCTCAAGCGTCATCCGGTCCGGTGGTGCTCGACGCACCGGTCAGCGGTACCGCGGACGACATCGCGGCGGGCTCGCTCACCGTGCTGATCGGCGGACCAGACGACGCCGTCGCAGAGGCAACGCCCATCCTCGCTGCCTACGCCGACCCGGTCGTGCCGACCGGCGCGTTCGGCAGCGCACTCGCCCTGAAGCTGATCAACAATCTGCTCTTCGCCGCGAACGCTCAACTCCTGGCCGCCGCAGCACGACTCGGCATGCAGTTGGGCGTGGAGCCGGACGTGTTGTTGTCGACGCTGCAGGTGTGCAGCGCCGGAAGTAACGCGGCCACCCATGCACAACGCATCGGCGGCATGGACCGCTTCGAGGAACTGGCTGGGCCCTTCCTCCGCAAGGACATCGCCGCGTGCCGGGAGGCCCTAGCAGAGACGGGCCTGGACCTCGGCCTGCTGGGTACCGCGGTGCGTAACGGGCCCATGGCTCTCGATCCGGAAGGACACCCATGACGGGCCGACTCGACGGCAAGGTCGCATTCATCACCGGGGCCGCCAGGGGACAGGGCCGTGCGCACGCGATCCGCATGGCGGCAGAAGGTGCTGCCATCGTCGCCGTCGACCTGGCAGGGCCACTGCCCGAGTCGGTGCGCTACCCGTCGGCGACCCCCGACGACCTTCAGGAGACCGCGCGGTTGGTAGAGGCCGATGGTGGCCGAATCATCGCTTCGGCGGCTGACATTCGAGATCTCCCCGCCCTGCAGTCCGCCGTGGATCAAGGGGTCGAAGCATTTGGGAGGCTAGACGTCATCGTGGCCAACGCCGGCATCTGCGTTCCTGCACCATGGAACGAGATCACCCCCGAGTCGTTCCACGACGTCATCGACGTCAACGTCACTGGTACGTGGAACACGGTGATGGCGGGTGCGCCAAAGATCGTCGACGGCGGTCGCGGTGGCTCGATCATTCTGATCAGCTCCTACGCCGGCGTGAAGGTGCAGCCCTACATGGTGCATTACACCGCGAGCAAGCATGCGGTGACGGGGATGGCCAGAGCGTTCGCTGCTGAACTAGGCAAGCACGACATCCGCGTCAACAGCGTGCATCCCGGGCCGGTCAACACCCCGATGGGCGGGGGAGACATGATTGCCGCGCTGTTCTCCGCCATCGAGACCAACCCGACGCTCAACAACATGGGCACGCCATTTCTCCCGCAGTGGGCCTGCGAACCGGAAGACGTAGCGGCGGCGGTGTGTTGGTTGGCGTCCGACGAGTCGCGGTTCGTGACGGCGACCCGGCTCTCGGTGGATCAGGGCATGGCCCAGTACTGATGGGGCCTAGCGTCCTCAGATCTCGTCGAGGTACTCCTGCACCAGGGCCACAGACGTCTGCGGATAGCTCCTGGCGATCGTGGCGTCCAGGCCGTCGCGTACGAGCAGCCGGGCGAGCCGATTGTTGATCAGCGACAGCACGAATGCGGCCAGCAGCTTGTAGAAGACGATGTCCCCGGTGAGACTTCCGCCGAACTCCTGATACCGCCGCACGAACTCATCGTCGTCGGGAACACCGGGCAGTCGCGTGAAACCCAATGCCTCGCAGAGGAAGCGTTCGAACATCAGCCACCAGCCGAGGTCGATGTCGGGTGGCCCGGTGCCTGCGGTCTCCCAGTCGAACAGCGCGGCCACCGACAGATCGTCACCGAAACACATGTTGCCAACGCGGGCGTCGCCCCACACCACCGTTTCGGCGTTGGTGTCGGGGGCGTGTTTCTGGATCACGTGCAGCGCGTGTGCCAGGGTGTCGGCGCCGACCACCAGGTCCGCCCGACACCAGTCGTGCCAGCCGCTGAGCTCGTCGAGGTAGCGCTGCAGGGCAGTCCGAGTCGGATCGCCCGCGCCGCGCAGGAACTGGAGCACGTCGGCGTCACTCACGCGGTGGACGTCGACGAGTGCGCGTAACCCGTTGTCGCACAGCAGTCCGCGCTCCGCAGCGGAGAGCTCGGTCGTCCAGCCTCGCTTATGCCAACTCGGCACGTCGGACGGCGTCCTACCGTGGATTCGTCGCATCACATAGAACGGTGACCCCAGTACGCCTGCATCGCGTTCGATGCCGACGACCTCGGGAACCGGAATGTCCCGAGCGCCAAGCAACTGCATCACTTCGGCTTGCCTGGGGGCGTCGGGCACGGTGAACAGCTGATGATCATCGGCCTGCGCTCGCAACACCAGGTCCGCCGTGCAGTGCGTGTCGCGATGGTCGATCCAGTTCGCGGTGAAGAACGCCGTCTTTCCGGAGTAACCGGCCGGCGGTGCGCTGAACTCCGAGATGTCGAACGCCGTCGCTCCGGCCGGCGTCAGCCGGGGCGGGAGCCAAGCGTGCAGGACTTCGCTCACCCGGTCGCCGAGGTCACCGCGTGCGGAGGTGTACGCCATCGGCATCCTTTCCAAAACTGAACACTACTGTCAGAATAGCCTCCGTGAGTGGCGAGACGTTGCGCGGCATCGACCTTGGCGCCTACGTGCTCCCGGGCCGCGTCTCCGATCCCGGTGTGGTCATCGGTCAGGCAACGGCCGCCGAGCATCTCGGTTTACGCACGGTCTGGCTCAGTGAACGATGGGGGACCAAGGATCTCGGCGTCGTCGCAGGCGCCCTCAGCCAGGCCACGTCCAGAATCCACATCGCCTCGGGCATCACGCATCTGCAGTCGCGCCATCCCGCGCTACTTGCCTCGCTGGCGATGACCGCCCAAGCGCTGTCGGGCGGTCGGTTCATCCTGGGCGTCGGACGCTCGGTCGACGCCATGTGGACGGCGGTCGGGTTGCCGACGTCCACGAACGCCTCGATCGTCGATCACGCCGACATCTTCCGTCGGCTGTGCCGCGGGGAGAAGGTGCGCTACGACGGGCCCGCAGGTAGGTATCCGTCGTTGCGGCTCACCGACTTACCCGATCAGCCCGTCCCTCCTCTGGTGTTCGCGGCGATCGGGCCGAAGGGTCTGGAACTCGCCGGTCGGCACTTCGACGGGGTACTGCTACATCCCTTCCTGACACCCGCTGCAGTACGACGGTCGGTCGAGCAGGTTCGACGCGCCGAACGCGCGGCCGGGCGACCCGAGGGCGCCGTCCGGGTGTACGCCACCGTCGTGGTCGCGTGCGATCTCCCTACCGTCGAGGAGCTTGCGGTGGTCGGTGGGCGGGCGGTGAGCTACTACCAGATTCCCGGGTTCGGCGAGCGGTTGACCGTCGTCAACGGCTGGGACCCGGAACCGTTGACGCAGTTACGATCCCATCCGCTGCTCGCCGGTCTCAGGGGCGCCGCAGACTCGGTGCTGACGCAGGAGGAACTTGCCGACGTGGCATCGGTGTTACCGACCGCATGGACGGCCGATGCCGCCGCGATCGGGTCGGCGGCGCACTGCCATGGTGTCTTCGAAGAGTATCGCGATGCGGGCGCGGACGAACTGGTGTTGCACGGTACACCGCCGGACCGGCTGGGCTCGCTCTTCGCGCCGCCAGCGTGATCGACGTAGTTCGTCAGTGCGACCGCACGCCGAAGTCGATGTCCTGAATTCCGGCGAACGGTGTGAAACCGTCCCTGCCCAACCATGATGGCGTGGCCTGATGGCCGGGCTCGGGGCGTGCCCAATCGACCCAGGAGCCCCAGTCCTCGCGGCGCAGCTTGTCTTCCAGCGTCTGCGGGTGCGCGTCGGCCGCCTTGGCGTAGCGCTTCGCGAATTGCTTCATCTCGGCGGGGATCCAGACGTCTTCCTCGGAGCGCCACTTCCCGCCGCCGGCGTACTCGATGAACTGGTACGAGGGAAAGTCGATGGGCGGCCCGCCCGGCTCCGGGTTGTCGGCGCGGTTGACGACCTTGTACGCCACCCGCGTGCCGTCGATGACGTACCAGAGGAGTGGGCTGTAGACCTGGGGTGCGGCGCCCATGGTGCCCTCGAGGAACTTGGTGATTTCGTCGGGTCCGGTGAAGGTTCCGTAGAAGTGATCGAAGTAGGTCGCGTCGTCGGTGAAGAGGTGCGCCCAGCCCTGCCAGTCCTCGAGCACGGGCCCTGTCATGAAGTAGCGCCGGAATTCCCGCTCGACCTCGGAGGCATCCGCCATCTCAGCCCCCGAGTCGCAATCCGGTGTTGCGCGTCCCGAACACGTCGGTCGCCATGATGGCTCCGAGTTTGTCTGCATCCCAGCGCTTCTGGCCGTTGGAGACCGAGGCCACCGGATGCCAGCCCTTGAGCAGCTGGATGTTTTCCCCCATGGCCCGGATCACCTGGCCGCTGATGTGACCGGCCTCCGGGCTGGCGAGCCAGGCCACCACCGGCGAGCCCAGCGACGGGTCCTTGGGATCGAACTCGTCCTCTGGCCGCTCGTCGGGCTCGATCGCGGCCTGCGCGCCGGGCATCGAGGCCGACATCCTGGTCCGCCCCCCGGGGCTGATGGCATTGACGGTGGCGCCGATCGACGCCAACTCCAGGCTCAGGGTCTGGGTCAGCCCCACGATGGCCGACTTGGCCGTGCTGTAGTTGGTCTGGCCGAAATGGCCGTGCAACCCCGCACCGGACGTCGTGTTGATGATGCGGCCGTAGACCTTTCCGCCCGACGCCTTTGATTCCTCGCGCCACTTGCGGGCGACGGCCCGGCTGGTCAGCCAACTGCCGCGGACGTGCACCCGCATCACCAGGTCGAAGTCGTCTACCGTCATGTTCCAGATCGCCTTGTCGCGCACGATGCCCGCGTTGTTCACGACGATGTCCAGTCGGCCGAGCTGCGAGTAGGCACGCTCCACGGCGAGGTCGACCTGCTCTTCGTCACCCACGTCACTGAAGTCGGAAACCGCTTTGCCGCCGCGGTTCTCGATGATTGCGACTACCTCGTCGGCCACCTTGTCGGTGCCCTCACCGGACAGGCTGGTGCCCAGATCGTTGACGATCACGGTGGCGCCATGCTTGGCCAGTTCGAGTGCATGGCCGCGGCCGATGCCGTGGCCTGCCCCGGTCACCAGGGCGACCTTGCCGTCCAGCAGTCCAGTCACGAAGGCTCCTTTGCGGGTGTGAATACGGTGAGGTAGGGGCTCTCGGGGTCGGTGTCGTCGACGGGGCGGAAGACGGCGTCGACCCGCATTCCGACGCGAAGGCTCGCGGGTTCGGCGCCCTCGATGGTCGTCATGAGCCGCGGCCCTTCGTCGAGTTCGACGAGGGCAGCGACATAGGGCAGGCGTTCCTTGAACGGCGCCAGATCGTTCACGTACACAGTCGAATACGTGTACAGGGTGCCTGAGCCGCTGGCCTGGATCGGGTGTACGTCCTCGCTCCAGCAGTGCGGGCAGAACGGCCGCGGGTAGTGATGCACCTTGCCGCACGACGCGCACTCGGCGATCAAGAGACGACCCTGCTTGGCGGCTTCCCAGTAGGGTGCGCTCGCCGCATCGATGGTAGGAATGTCTGCTCGTGCCACGACTACCATCCAGTGAATTCGGTCGGGCGCTTCTCCATGAAGGCCTTCACGCCTTCCGTGGAGTCGTGCGCATACGACTGGAGTTCCTGCGCCATCGCCTCGGCGACGAACGCGCCGGGCCGGTCGGTGTCCGGGGAGTCGTTGAGCAACCGCTTGGTGAAGGCGATCGCACTCGTTGGTGCGCCAGCCAAACGGCCGGCGAAGTCAGCGACGGTGGTGTCGAAGTCCTCCGCGCTGACGACCCGGTTCACCAATCCCAGCGCCAATGCTTCAGCAGCCGTTAGCTTTTCGCCGAAGAACGCCATCTCCTTGGCCTTCTGCATGCCGATGCGGCGAGGCAGCAGGTAGCAGCCGCCACCGTCGACGACCAGGCCGCGCTTCACGAAGGACTCGGCGAAGTAGGCGTTCTCGGTGGCGATGACGAGATCGGACGCGTAGACGACGTGGGCTCCGAGCCCGGTGGCGGCCCCGTGCACCGCGGCGATCACCGGTTTGTTGCAGTCCAACACGCTCGCCACCAGCCGCTGGGCGCCACCCATGATGCGCTTGGTCGGCTCCAGCACCCGTTTCTCGCCCTTGGCCCGGCGCTCGGCCAGTGAGCCGACGTCGGCGCCCGAGCAGAAGTGCTTGCCGTTGGCGCGCAACACCACGACGCGGACCTTCTCGTCGGCATCGGCGGTCGCCAGCAGCGCGATCAGGGCGTCGCGGTCGTCGGGGCGCACTGCGTTCGCGGCCTCGGGTCGGTTCAGCGAGATCGTCATGACGCCGTCGGTGAGGTCGGAGAGTACCGACTCGGATGTACTCATGGGGTATAGGTCGCCTCGAGGTGTTTGATGCCGTTGACGAAGTTCGACCTCAGCATGACCGGGTCCCCGACGGACGTGATGTCGGGGTACCGGTCATACAGCATCTCGAACGCCACGTTCAGCTCCAACCGGGCCAGGTGCGCGCCGAGACAGAAGTGCGGTCCCGGGCCGCCGAAGGCGATGTGGTTGTTGGGCTTTCGGGTGATGTCGAAGGTCTCCGGATCGGCGAAGACGGCGGGATCGCGATTGGCTGCGGGGTACCAGACGACGACCTTCTCGCCAGCGCTGAACGTATGTGTCGTCTGCCCGTCGGTGTCGGTCAGGGTGACGCCGTCGCGGGTGACGGTGCGGCGCATGTGAATGACGGGGCTGGCGTACCGCAGGATCTCCTCGATCGCGGGTGAGGCCAACTCGTCGTAGTTCGCCAGCAGCTGGGCACGCTGGTCGGGGTGGGCGCTGAGGATGAGCAGCCCGTGGGTGAGCGCGTTCCGGGTGGTCTCGTTGCCAGCACCGATCAGCAGGATGAAGAACTTGGCCAGCTCCTGGGGTGTCAGGTTCTCCTCGTCGGAGGTGACCAGCTTGCTGATCACGTCGTCGCGCGGGTGGGCGATGCGGTCCTCGGCGATGCCCTTGAGCAGGTCGATCAGCTGTTCGCTGATCGCGGTGACCGCGGCTTCGATCCCGGCGACGGTCTGGTCGGGGACGTACTCCGGATCCGAGGCGCCGAGCACCACGTTGGTGGCCTGCAGGATGAACTGCTCGTGCTCGCGGGGGACACCGAGCATGTTGTCGATGATCCGGAGCGGCAGCAGCGTGGCGAACTCGGTGACGAAGTCGCAACGGCCCGATCGCGGCATCTCGTCCAGAATCTCGGCGGTCGTCTCCTGCACCAGCTCACGGAGTTCGGACAGCATGCGAGGGCTGAAACCGCGCGAGACGATCTTGCGCAACCGCATGTGTTCGGGATCGTCCATGTCGATGATCGACCCGCGGTATTCGCGCATCTCCGCGGTCTGGTCGAATATCTGGGTGCCCTCCCCGGAGGCGAATTCCTCCGGGCGACGGCTGATGCTGGCGACGTCGCGATGCGTTCCGACGGCCCAGAAGCCGCGGACCCTGGGGGAGTCGGGCCGATTGGTCCGAACGAACACCGGCCCGCCAGCTTCGCGAAGGCGACGGTACAGGTCGGCCCGGTCGTCGGGGCGTTCCTGCCACCACTGCAGGTCAATCAGCGGGGCGAACTGCTGCTCGTCGATGTCGGTCGCGCTCACGACATCCGATTCTGGCACCCATGTCACTTATAGGCAATGCCGGGGTACCGGCCGATATCGACCATTGCGTTCAATTCGAACCCTTCAGCCCGACGAGTATCTAACATTAGTGTCACTAGTGATCGAGAAGAATCGAGGTGCACATGGCTTACCAGAGGCCACTACGGGTCGGCATCATCGGCGTGGGCTGGGGCGCGCACGTGCAGGTGCCCGGTTTCCGGGCGGCGAAGGGCTTCGAGCCGGTCGCGCTGTGCGCGCGCACCCCCGAGCGGCTGGAACGGGTGGCCACCAGGCTGGGAATCGAGGAGACCTCCACTGACTGGCAGTCGTTCGTCACGCGAGACGACCTCGACGTCATCTCCGTCGCCACGCCCACCGTGCTGCACCGTGACATGACGCTGGCAGCACTGGAGGCGGGAAAACCGGTGCTGTGCGAGAAGCCCTTGGCGGGTGACGTCGAGGCCGCCCGCGAGATGGTGAGTGCGGCCGCCGCGGCCGACGTGCCCACCGCCTGCTGCTTCGAGAACCGATGGAACCCTGACTGGTTGGCCCTCGCCGACCGCGTGCGCTCGGGATTTCTCGGCAAGCAGTACCTCGCTCGGGTCAGCCGCAGCGCGTCCTACTGGCACCCGAGCCGCACACCCCAGGCGCGCTGGATGTACGACCGCGATCAGGGCGGCGGTTACCTCGCCGGGATGCTCGTGCACGACCTCGACTTCCTCTGCAGCGTGCTGGGGCGCCCCGCGTCGGTATGCGCCGAAGTGCGCACCAGCGAGCCCGTCCGTGAGCTACCCGACGGCGACACCCTGCACGTCACCGCCGACGACACCGCGGCACTCCTGATGCGGATGGAGTCCGGGATGACCGCTGTGCTAAGTGTCTCGGTGATCGGCGCCCACGCCGATCACTACCGCCTCGAGCTGTTCGGATCCGACGGCACCATCATCGGTGACGGCGACTTGCGTTCCGCCGCATACCGTCTCGGGAAGGCAACGGATGAGGGACTGAGTCCCTTGGTGGTGGGCGAACGCCAACCTACGCATCCCGATCAGCTACCCAGCGGCCTGGCAGGTCACGCCAGCCGGGCGATGGCGCTGATGCTCGAGGATTGGCTGCCTGCATTCGAGGGCGCGCCGAGCGCCGCTGCCACCTTCGAGGACGGTCTGCTATCGCTCGCGGTGATCGACGCGGCCCATCGGTCTGCCGAAGGCGGCGGCTGGGAAGACGTCCGGATCTAACGCCGTCACGACGTCAGGATGTCAATGAAAGCGAAGGGAAGTGGCTGATGAGGGGTGGACCGTCGATCAAGCATCTCGACGACGTGCCTGCAGAGGAGATGCTGCGATACGAGTTCGCAGACGGTCGCACGGCGTCGATCTGGGAGAAGTGGATTGAACTGTCCCCGCGCTACTTCGCGTTCTGGAACAGGTGGGACCCGGGGGCCATCTCATCGCAGCACGGACACACCGGCGATCACAGCAATTTCATCCTTGCCGGCGAGATCCGCTGCGGCGACGTCGTCGCACGTGCGGGCACTCACATCATGCTGGAGTGGGGGGACGTCTTCGGACCGTGGGAGGCCGGCCCGCAGGGATGCGAGCTGTACGGTTTCATCGCCGGTGAGGGGCAACCTTTCAGTGGTGACAACGCCGAATACGAAGCACTCCTCGAGGCACGTGGCGCTAGGCCGGTACCGCTGCCGATGCCAAAACGCCTGCCGCCGTGGATCCTTGCCAAACTGGGCGGTTCCTTCACCTCGTCGGTCACCCAGTGGGATCCGTCGACCTAGCTCAGTGACGCCTCGGCGGGCGGGTAGATCAAGACACCGCGGATGTTCGCACCCGCATGCATGTCCGCGTAACCGTCGTTGACCTTCTCCAGCGGATAGGTACGGGTGACCATGGCGTCAAGGTCCACCTGTCCGGCACTGCTCAGCTCGAGGATCTTCGGGATGTCGGCCCGCGGATTGCCCGAGCCGTACAGCGTGCCGACGATCTGCTTCTCGGTGAGTGTCAGATCCATCAGGTTGGCCCTGATGTCGCGCTCCAGCATCGGGTGGATGTTGGTCACCACCAATTTCCCTCGCTTGGCGGTCATCGCCAGCGCCTGGCCGATCAACTGCCCGTCGCCGACTCCCATCGCACAGATGAATTTGTCGACCCCGCGGTCCCAGGTGGCCTCGGCGACAACGCCTTTCGCTTCCTTCCAATCCGCCGCGGTATGGGTTGCGCCCATCTTCAACGCCTCTTCCCGCTTGTACTCCGACGGGTCGATGACGGTGATCGTGCGGGCGCCTGCAAGGCGGGCGCCCTGGAC
This sequence comes from Mycobacterium sp., assembly GCA_025963385.1. Classification (GTDB taxonomy): domain Bacteria; phylum Actinomycetota; class Actinomycetes; order Mycobacteriales; family Mycobacteriaceae; genus Mycobacterium. The sequence goes on along the minus strand of JAOPUT010000223.1, from coordinate 4,948 downwards.
GGCGGCGGCGCCGATGCCGCCGACTCCGGCGACGGCGACCGTATCGCCAGGTCGGACGTCGGCCGCATAGACCGCCGATCCCCACCCGGTGATGAAGCCACAGCCGAGCAGGCAGGCGCGGTCGAGGCGGTAGTGCTCGGGGATCTTCACGCAGCTGGCCTCGTGCACGACGGTGTGATGCGCGAAGGAACCTACCCCGCAGGCCAGTGCCAGGTCCTCGTCGTTGAGGTGATGGCGTGCGGTGCCGTCGTGAATCTGCATGCCGGAGTAGATCTTCGCGCCGAGGTCGCACAGGCTCTGGTGGCCGGTCGAGCACGACGGGCACCGCCCACACGACGGGATGAAGCTGAACACCACGTGATCACCGGGCGCCAGCCAGGACACGTGGTCGCCGACGGCCTTCACCACGCCCGCACCCTCGTGCCCGCCGATGCATGGCAGCCTGATCGGCATGTCACCGGTGACGAGATGGTCATCTGAGTGGCACATCCCCGAGGCATGCAGTTCGACGAGCACCTCGGTCGCCTTGGGCTCGTCCAATTCGATGGTCTCGATGGACCACGGCGTGTTGCGTTCGAACAGCACCGCTGCTTGCGTCTGCACTGTGAAATACCCTCCGGCTCAACGAATGATGGCTTGATGTTCGACGAAGCCTGCGATGCCCTCTGGCCCACCCTCACGGCCGATCCCGGACTGCTTGAAACCTCCGAACGGACTGCCGAAGTCGAGCACGGCAGTCGAGTTGACGGCGACGGAGCCGACCTGCAGGCGCGCGGCGACCTCGGCTGCCCGGTCTGTGTCGGCCGACCAGACGGCGCCGACCAGTCCATATCGCGAGTCGTTGGCGATGGCCACCGCGTCCGCGGCTTCGTCATCGCCCGCATCGTCGTAGGCGATCACGACCGCCACTGGCCCGAACACCTCCTCGCGCGCGATCTCCATGTCGTTGGTGGCCTCGACGAGTGTTGGGGCGACGAACCACCCCGCTAGATCGGGACGTTCACCCCCGGTGAGTAACGTGGCGCCCTCGTCGCGTGCCCGTACCAGGAATCCCTCGACTCGATCCCGCGCAGCCTCGTTGATGACGGGGCCGACGTCGGTCGCCCGGTCTGCAGGGTCGCCGACGGTCAGCGCCGAGACCGCGGTGGTCAATGCGCTGGTGAATTCGTTGTATCTGCTGCGCGGCAACAGGATTCGCGTCAGCGCCGCACACAGCTGGCCGTTGTTGCCCATCACGCCGCCGACCAACCCGGCCACGGTGGTCTCCAGCGGCGCGTCGGGGAGCACGATGGCCGCGGACTTGCCGCCGAGTTCGAGGCTGCAGCGGCGGATCCGGGAGCCGCAGGCCGCGGCGATGCGGGCCCCGACGGCGGTCGAGCCGGTGAAGCTGATCTTGTCGACGCCCTCGTGCTCGGTGAGCAACTCGCCGGTGGCGGAGCCGCCGTTGACGATGTTGACCACGCCGTCGGGGATGCCGGCCTCCTCGACGGCCTCCATCAACGCGGCGAATTCGAGCGGGGCATCGGGTGCGGGCTTGAGAACGACCGTGCAGCCGGCGGCCAGCGCGGGTCCGAGCTTCAGCGCGGCGATGAACAGCGGTGTGTTCCACGGGACGATCGCCCCCACCACGCCCACCGGGAGTTGGCGTACCTGAACCGTGCCGCCCGTCATCGACGGTCGGTCGGCGGAGAAGGGATGCTCAGCCGTGATGGCGGCGTAGGCCCGAAAGACGCCGACCGCCGTGATGATCTGTCCGAACGTGCTCCAGGAGCGCGGCGAGCCGATTTCGGCGGTGGTCAGATCGGCCAGCGGGCCCTTGCGGGCATTGAGCGCATCGGCCAGTCGGCCCAGCGCGGCGCCGCGGTCGGCAGGGGAGGTCAGGCTCCACGACGAGAGCGCGCTACGGGCGGCCGCCACCGCCGCGTCCACCTCTTCGCGGCCGGCGACCCCGATGGAGCCGACCAGTTCGCCCGTGGTCGGAGACGTCACCTCCAGCCGTTGGCCGTTGGCGCCCGTCAACCACTTGCCCGCGACATAGCTTGCCGCCAACTCGACCATGAGGCCGATTCTGGCAGCATTGTCATCTTTGGACAAGCGAGTCCATGGTGCTTGAGCCATCTTTCTGTTTCGGTCCTGCACTTTTTCTGACACTATTGGTCACTATGACCGGAGTGCCATACAGCGACGCCGACCCGAGCGTGGGTCGGCCGTGGGAGGTGGTCGTCGAGCGGGGCAAGATCGCCGAGTTCGCCGATGCCATGCTCTCCGACAATCCCGCCTACCTCGGGCCGGAGGCCATCATCCCGCCGACTTTTCTCACCAGCGCCGCGCGTTGGGCCCCGCCCGGCGTGAGGGTCGCGGTCGGCTTCGACCGCAAACGCCTGTTGCATGGTGAGCAGGAGTACGTCTTTCACGGCCCCCTGCCCGTGGCGGGCGACGTGCTCACCGCGCAAGAGAGGATCGTCGACAGGTTCTCCAAGCCGGGCAAGCGAGGAGGTGAGATGCGGTTTGCGACCGTCGTCACCGAATACCGCGACGCCGGTGGGGAATTGGTGGCCGAGGCCAAGGCCACCTTCATCGAGACGGCACCGAAGTGACTGCCGCCACCGAGCTCGGCGTGGGCACCCAAGCGCCGCCTCGCGACGTCGGACCGCTGACCCGGCAGATGTTCGTCCGCTATTCGGGTGCGTCCGGCGACCTCAACCCGATGCACTACGACGACGAACTCGCTCGGTCGGCGGGCTACCCCTCGGTGTTCGGTCAGGGCATGTTCACGGCGGCGCTGCTCGCCGAGTACGCCACCGACTGGCTTGGCGCGGGGGGCGTGCGCCGTTTCGGCGTTCGGTTCCGCGAACAGGTCTGGCCAGGCGACGTGCTGACCTGTGCCGGCGTCGTCACTGCCGTCGTGCCGGAATCGGACGGTGACCGGCTGACCGTGGAACTCACCGTCACCCGCCAGACCGGTGGCATCGCGATCACCGGTAGCGCGGAGTTCGTCATCCCCCGAAACTCCGCCGAGCATCGCGCGGTCAGCCCGGATGGGCCATAGGCTGAGACGACCATGTCCGAAGCCTCGATCGTCCGCCGGGCCAGTTACGGCCCCTCCAGCCCCGCCATCGGCGCCCGCGGCGCCAATACCAGGGGTCGGATCACCGAGGTCTCTCTTGAGCTGTTCGGTCGGCTGGGCTACTTCGACACGTCGGTCGACGCCATCGCCAAAGCCGCCGGGGTCTCCCGCGCCACGCTGTACCAGTACTTCAAGGGCAAGGACGAGATCTTCCTCGAGCTGCTGAACGAGTGCGGCGGAGCGCTGTTCCGCGTGGCCCGTCGCATCGGCCCACTGGGACCAGATGAGGTCGGCTTCGACAATCTCAACTGGTGGCTCGGGGAGTGGAGCTGGGTCTTCGAGAAGTACTCGACGATGTTCGTGCAGTGGACGGCCATTGCGTCGTCGGACACCAAGGTGCGTCCCGAGATCACCCGCTTCGTGCGCAGCTACAACCACCGGGTCGCCGAGCGGCTCGCTGCGTCCGGTCTTCGCGGCATGGACCCCGAGGTGGCGGCCATGACGATGACGGCACTCGTGCACAGAATCAACCTCTACGTGCACACCGGGCGGTCATACGGACGCAGCGCCAAGGAAGCGGTGGACACCCTGTCGGTGTTCCTCCAGCTGGCATTGTTCCCCGACACGCCATCGTCGGTGCTGAGGTCACTGCGGTTGCACGCCAGCTCGGATCCGGCCGCCGACGTGGACGCGGTCGAGTTGCCCGACGAGCCCGTGGTCGCTGGGCTGTCCATCACCGAGCGCAGCGCGGGACTGAGCAAGCGGGCCGTCACTACCGTGACCGCACTCGCCGATGCCGGCGCCGATCAGTTCCGGGCCCGCGGATACCGCAGCACCAGCGTCGACGACATCGTCGAGGCCGCCGACGTCGCGCGGGGCACCTTCTACAAGTACTTCAGCGACAAGCAGGATCTCCTCGCCGCCATCGCCGCCGAGATCTACGGGGCAGGAATGGCATTCGCCGACCGAATCGCGGCCGTCGACCCCGTCGCCGACGAGGCCACGCTGCAGCACTGGCTGGCCACCTACGCCGAGTTCTACGACCGGTACTCGGGATGCATCGACGCGTGGGCCGAGGGCGCCACCGACGACCCGACGATCGTCGGCATCGGCGAGCACGGGCAGGTCATGATGGACGTCGGCGCGGCCCGAATGCTGATTCACGGGCCCGCCTCCTACCGTTTCGACCCCATGGTGTCCGCGCTGATCCTGCGGGCGCTCGTGACCCGGGTGCCAGAGGCCGCACTGGACATGCCAGAACCCCTCGCAGGCGACGAGGTCATCGAATTGCTGATGACCCTCATCAGGCGCGGATACTTCGGCCGCACGACGTAGTTCTCTGCGCTACGGCGTCGTGACGACGCCTGCAGCCACCAGCTCATCGATCTGTGACGTCGAGTACCCCAACTCGGTCAAGATCTTTCGGCTGTGCGCACCGAGGGCGGGGACGTCGCCCATCTCAGGGCGGACGCCAGCCAGGGAGGCCGGGGGCGGCAGCGCGCCCGCGGGACCGCCCGGTGTCTGCACCTGGTGCCAGCGCTCGCGGCCGGAGAGCACCGGATGATGCCACAGCTGCTCGACGTCGTTCATGCGCGCGTGGGCCACGCCTGCGCGATCCAGGAGTTGCTCGAGATCGTCTCCGCTCAGGCGGGACGCCGCGGCGGTGATGACCGACTCCAACTCCTCGCGGTGTGCGACACGGTCGGGATTGGTGGCGAAGCGGGGGTCGGTGACGAGATCGGGCCGCTCCAAGACGATGTCGCAGAGCCGCTGCCATTCGGGTGGGTTCTGCACGGCGAGCAACACCGTCACACCATCACCTGCGGTGAACGGGCCGTACGGCGCGATCGTCGGATGCCTGGCGCCCGTGCGGGCCGGGGG
>JAOPUT010000208.1 GCA_025963385.1 Mycobacterium sp. | reverse complement strand
GGCCCGCATCGTGTACTGCATGGCGGCGCGGCCGGGGATCACGTTGCTGGCCTGGCCGCCGTCGGTGACGATGCCGTGCACCATCTGTCCCGGCGCGAACTGTTGGCGCAGCAGACCGATCGCCACCTGAGACACCGTGATCGCGTCGGCCGCGTTGAGCCCCAGATACGGCGCGACGGCCGCGTGCGCCTCACGTCCGGTGTATTCGACGGCCACCTGTGACAGCGCAAGGGACCGCGCGCGGGCGATGTCTAGAGGTCCGGCGTGCAACATCACCGTGGCGGCGATGTCGTCGAACGTGCCAGCCTCCAGCATCAGGGCCTTACCGCCCCCCGCCTCCTCGGCGGGGGTGCCGAGGAGCACGACCGTCAGGTCCAGTTCGTCGGCGACCTCGGCGAGCGCGAGGGCCGTCCCGACGGCGGATGCCGCGATGATGTTGTGGCCGCACGCGTGCCCGATGCCCGGCAGCGCGTCGTACTCCGCGCAGATGCCGATGACCAGCGATCCGCTACCGAAATCGGCGCGGAAGGCGGTGTCCAATCCCCCGGGTGCCGCTGTCACCTGAAATCCGCGCTCGGCGACCAGCGCCTGCGTCTTGGCGCAACTGCGGTGTTCGGCGAACGCCAGTTCCGGCTCGGCATGGATGGAATGCGACAGCTCGACGAGGTCGCCGCGACGTCGCTGGACGACGTCCTCCACGGTCGTCGATGCTGTGACGGTTGGCATCGAAGCAGTATCTCACCGACCGTTTGTTCTTCGCGCGAGCGCTCATCACCGACGGCTACGCTCCTCCCTGTGGCTGCTGTGACGGATCCTCAAGACGTTGCCGACGAAGCGGCCGCGGCCCTTTTGGCACGCACCGGGATCGATTCCTTCGACGTTGCCGTCGTCCTTGGTTCGGGGTGGGCGCCTGCCGCCGCTGAACTCGGCGATCCGTCGGCCGTCGTTCCGATGGCGGAGCTGCCGGGCTTCACGCCTCCCTCGGCCGCGGGCCACGGCGGCCAGGTTCTGGTGGTGCACGTCGGCGGCAAGCGGGTCCTGGTGCTGCTCGGCCGGATCCACGCCTATGAGGGCCACGACCTCCGCCACGTGGTGCATCCCGTGCGGACGGCGTGCGCGGCAGGCGCCCGAAGCGTCGTCCTGACCAACGCTGCGGGCGGGCTCCGGGCGGACTACTCGGTGGGCCAGCCGGTGCTGATCAACGATCACCTCAACTTGACCGCACGTTCACCGCTGGTGGGCGCCAAGTTCGTCGACCTCGTCGACGCCTACTCACCGCGCTTGCGCGCGCTGGCCCGTGACGTCGATCCGACTCTGGCGGAAGGTGTCTACGCCGGGCTGCCCGGTCCGCATTACGAGACGCCGGCCGAGATCCGGATGCTGCGGACGCTCGGCGCCGACCTGGTCGGCATGTCGACGGTGCACGAGACGATCGCGGCCCGCGCGGCGGGAGCCGAGGTGCTGGGGGTCTCGCTGGTGACCAACCTGGCCGCGGGGATGACGGGCCAACCGCTCAGCCACGCCGAGGTCCTCGAGGCAGGACGTCAGTCCGCCACGCGGATGGGCTCACTGCTCTCCGAGGTGCTGACGCGCCTATAGGCGAGCCGCGCCGACACCTTGACCAGACCCCGCGCGATGAGCGGCGCCGCGAACAACATCAGCAGCACGCGGACCACCTGGGCGGCGACGATGAACGTGACGTTGGACCCCGTCTCGACGGCGGTGGCCAGCACGGCGTAGATTCCGCCGGGGCTCGTCGACAGGTAGCCCTCGAGCGGGTTGATCCCGGCCACGTGGGCCAGCAGGATGCCGAGACCCGCGCAGGCGACGTTCAGCAGGACGATCAGGCCGAGCGCCGTCGGTAGCGCCCGACCGATCGCGCGCATGGACTCCCTGGTGAAGGCCACCCCGGCCTGCCAACCGATCACCGCGTAGCCGAGTTGGACCAGCGCCATCGGCACCGACAGCCCGAACGACGTCCCGGTGAGTTCGAGGACGATCGTCACCGCCATCGGGCCGAGCAGTCCCGAACCCGGCAGCCGGGCGAGGCGACCCGCCGTCGCGCCGACCAGCACGATGACCACCATGATGCCGATGCTGAGATACCAGGGCGCTGAAGCGGTTTGCGCGGGAGCGGCCGCGTTCCCGGACTTCTCGGCGTGGTACACGAGGGTGACGACGACGGGCATCGACGCCGTGATCAGAGCGACGCGAAGGTATTGCACGACGGCGACCACGCGGTCGTCGCCGCCGAGTTCACGGGCGATCGCGACCAGACCGGAGGCGCCACCCGCCACCAGGGCCAGTGATCCGGTCAACGGACTGATGTCGCGGTGCAGACCCAGCAGTGCGCCCGCGACGATGCTCAGCACCAGCGTGGCGACGGCGACGGCGACGACGATCGGCCAGTCGGAACCGAGTGCCGAGAGCGCATCCCGATGCACCATGGTCCCGATGTAGACGCCGAGGACGCCTTGCGCCGCGATACCCGCCCTGCGCGGTACGCCGCGGGGAGCCAGGGACGTCAGCGCGAGGACGATGCCAACGATGAGCGCGGCGAACAGTGCGGCGGAAGGGACGCCGAGGAGGTTCAGGGGCACGGTCACCGCGACGGTGATGACGACCAGCAGTGCCCACTTCCACATGAACACAAGTATGCGCTTGTTAAACCGCCGACTCAAACTGGACTTCACCATATGGAAACCAAGGTATAACTTGGTAATGGAACCAACGACAGCCAGCGCCACCGAGCTGCGTGAGTCGATCATGGCCCTGACCCGCCAACTCCGTCGCCACCGCAGCGACAACGGCCTCACGCTCAGCCAGCAACAGGTGCTGGGTGAGGTCATCCGGGCGGGTGTCACCACGCCGGCCGAGCTCGCCATGCGCATGCACGTACGCGTGCAGTCCCTCACCGACGGCATCAACCACCTCGAGTCGAGCGGCTTGGTCGCGCGCCGAACCGACGCCGGCGACCGACGCCGCCAACTCATCGAGGCGACCGCGGACGGGGTGGCATTGCTCGAGGCCGACCGCGCCGAGCGGGACGAATGGCTCAACACCGCGATGCGGGAGACGTTGACCGAGCTCGAGTTCAATCTGTTGATGCTCGTGGCACCGGTGCTCCGCAAGCTCGCTGACGGCGATGAGCGCCCGCGCGAAGAGCAGACCAAACGCGATGAGCGCCCGCGCGAAGAGCAGACCATACGCGATGAGCGACAATCAGCGCCATGACCGACCAGCCCCTGACGTTCGGGACGGCGGGGCTGCGCGGCCCCATGCGACCGGGCCCCGGCGGCATGAACGTCGAGACCGTGACGGCGGCGACGTGGGCACTGGCCAAGGTCCTCAAGGACAGGCACCTCGCCGGGTCGACCGTCGTGGTGGGCCGCGACGCGCGCCACAATTCGGATGACTTCGCCTTGGCGACCGCCGAAGTGCTTGCCGCCGAGGGCTTTTCCGTCATTCTGCTGCCCGATCCCGCTCCGACGCCCGTGGTGGCGTTCACCGTCCGGCGTCACGGCACTGCGGCCGGAGTGCAGATCACGGCCTCGCACAACCCGCCCGCCGACAACGGCTACAAGGTGTACCTCGACGGCGGCATGCAGATCATCCCGCCGACCGACCGCGAGATCGAAGCGGCGATGGCGACCGCACCGGCCGACGTCGCCCGCACCGAGGTCGCGCCTGCCGGCACCGAATACATCGAGGACTACGTCCGCAGGGCCGCCGGGGTGCGACGGGGATCGGACGGCGTCCGGATCGCCCTGACGCCGATGCACGGTGTCGGTGGCGAGCCTGCGCTGCGCGCACTGCGGGAAGCGGGCTTCACCGACGTCCACACGGTCGCCGAGCAGTACTCCCCCGACCCGGACTTCCCGACCGTCGCGTTCCCCAATCCCGAGGAGGCCGGAGCCACCGACCTGCTTCTCGCCCTGGCCGCCGAGGTGGAGGCCGACATCGCGATCGCCCTGGACCCCGACGCCGACAGGTGCGCGGTCGGCATTCCGACGAACGCGGGCTGGCGCATGCTGTCTGGGGACGAAACCGGTTGGCTCCTAGGTGAATACGTGCTGTCGCAGACCGAGCCCGGTGAGGTGATGGCGAGCAGTGTCGTGGCCAGCACGGTGGTGTCGTCGCGCATGCTCGCTGCGATCGCCGCGGGCCACGGCGCCCAGCACGTGGAGACCCTCACCGGGTTCAAGTGGCTGGCGCGCGCGGACGCGGGCCTGCCAGGCACCACGCTGGTGTACGCCTACGAGGAGGCGATCGGGCACTGCGTCGACCCCGCCGCCGTCCGCGACAAGGACGGCATCAGCGCCGCCGTGCTCGCCTGCGACCTGGTGTCGGTGCTCCGCGACGACGGCCGTACCCCGTCCGATGCCCTCGACGCCCTAGCCCTACGGCACGGCGTGCACATGACGTCCGCCGTGTCCGTGCCCGCCGACGCTGCCCTGGTGGACCGGCTGCGCGCGAGTCCACCCGTCCGTCTCGGCGACGAACCGGTCGACGTCACCGACCTGTTCGAGCGCCCCGGGCCGCAGCGCACCGATGCCCTGATCTACGAGGGCGAGTCGGTGCGCGTGGCGATCCGACCCTCGGGCACCGAGCCGAAGGTCAAGGCGTACCTGGAGATTCGGCTGCCGGCGCGCGACGATCTCGCCGCCGCCCGCACGGAGGCGGCCCGACGGCTGGAACGGTTGAGGGTCGACGTGGTGGGACTGCTTCAGCGCGGACCGAACTGACGGTCCCCCGCGTCGCCGAGACCCGGCACGATGTACGACACGTCGTTGAGGCCGTCGTCGATCGCGGCGGTGTAGAGCTTCAGGTCTGGCGCCACCTTCTCCAGTGCCGCAATGCCTTCCGGCGCGCACACCACACAGACCGCGGTGACGTCGACGGCCCGGCGGGCATACAGCAGGCCGAGGGTGTGGGCCATCGATCCGCCGGTGGCGAGCATCGGGTCGAGCACCAGCACGGGTTGCGAGCTCAGGTCGTCGGGCAGCGACTCCAGGTAAGGCGTCGGCAGGGCGGTCTCCTCGTCACGGGCTACGCCGACGAACCCGACCTTCGCCTCGGGGATCAGTTGGTGCGCCCTCTCGACCATTCCCAGCCCGGCGCGCAGCACGGGCACCAGAAGCGGCGGCGACGCCAGGCGCGACCCGACGGTGTCGGTCAGCGGGGTGCGGATGGGGACCGGCGTGGAGGCGGCGTTGCGCGTGGCCTCGTAGACGAGCATCAGCGCCAGGTCACACAGGGCGGCGCGGAAGCCGGCGTTGTCGGTGCGTTCGTCGCGCAGCGTGGTCAATCGGGCAGCGGCGAGTGGGTGATCGACAACGCGGACGTCCATGCGGTGGAACCCTAATGGAACCGGCAGCCGACGGCTGACGTCATAACCGCATGATCGCCGATACCTCCGACATCCACGGGTTCAGCGTGGCCCAGCTCCGTCACGCCGACGACCTCACCTCCGTGGCGACCGACCTGACCGCCGCGACGGTCGCAGTCGACGCGTTCGGTCCGGTCGGAGCCGAGTTCGTCGCGGCGCTGAACCGGGCCTTGAGACGGGAGGCCGACGAAGCCGACCGACTCGCCGAGCAGTTTTCCTTGGCCACGTCCACCGCGGGTGCCGCCGCCGATGCGTATCGTGTCGCCGAAGTCAATGCGGGCCAATCGATTTCACTACTCGCAGGCTAGCCGGTGCCGAGCGCCCTGGTGAGCGGACTGGCCGCCCCGCTACGCGAGCTGCAGTCCATGGTCGGCACCGGTATGCCGGACGCCGCGGCGGCACTGGCGCAGATTCGCGTCGCACTGGCCGACGTGGCGGTCTCGGCCGGTCGCTCGTGGCAGGCCACCCACTGGGTGGGCGACCCCGGTACGGCTGCCTCGGAGTTCACCGGGGCCACCGTCACGACCATCGAGGCGATGGCCGCAAGGGCCGAACGTCTCGGCGCCGCGACCGCCGACGCCGCCGACGCGGTGGCTCGCGCCAGGGCGCACTTGCAGACCATCATCGATGACTTCGAGGCCCGCGCCGAGGTGCTCGAGTCCGAGCTGGATGATCCCGGCAGCGCGGACGAACTCGTCGCGGAGGCCGAGCGCGCTCTCGACGAGGCCACGGGTGTCATCGAGGCCCTGCGCGCCGCACTCGACGGGCACCGGTCGGCGGTGGACGAGCAGGTGCCCCATGCGGTGCCGACGACACCGATGGGCGCCTTGCCCGGCCTGCCCAGTCTGCCCAGCCTCGGGTCGGGACTCGCCGGCGGCCTCGGGTCGGGGTCGAGCGGTGTGCGGTCGGCGGGGCTTTCGGGTGCGTCCGGTGCGCACCCCGACGTCGGCGGGTCGACGGGTGACGAGGCGCGGCCGCTCACCGATCCGGGCATGTTCGGCAGCGGCGTCGACGTCCAGCTGCCCGACGGCAGCACCGCCACCGCACCGAACGCGGTGGCGGCCAGTGCCGTGCGCCACGCGCTGACCCAGCTCGGCGTCCCGTACGACTGGGGTGGCACCACCCCTGGCGTCGGCCTGGACTGCAGCGCCCTGACTCAGTGGGCGTATCACGAAGCAGGACTTGACCTTCCGCGGCTCGCGCAGGAGCAGGACATCGGATCCGCCGTCACCAGGGCTACATTGCGGCCGGGCGATCTCGCGGTGTGGGACGGTCACGTCGCGATGGTCGTCGGCAACGGGTTGATGATCGAGGCGGGCGATCCGGTGAAACTCTCCCCGGTCCGAACCACCAATGCCGGCCAGGGTTTTCAGGGGTTTTGGCGGCCGACGGCGTGACGGCGTCCCGGTCAGGGCAGCAGGATGTACGACATCCCCGGGACGTTCTTGATGTCGCGGTCGTCGAAGATGCCTGCGCCCCCGTAGTACGCGTTGTTCATCTCGGTGACGTGGACGTATCGGCCATCGGCACGTTGGGAGACCGAATCCACCCACGCGACGTGGCCGATGTTGCCTGCTCCTGCGACACCGGGTTCGAACACGACGATCGAGCGATCCTGCGGGTCGTCGACGACGGTCCAGCCCGCCGCGGCTGCCGAGTTACCCCACGCCAGCGCGTCGCCGGACAGCGCGGGATACGACCCACTGGCCTCGAACCACTTCTGCGCAGCGCCCCACGTGCACTGGCCCGGCGCCCCGGGGTTGCTCCCGAGGGTCCTGCCCGTCGCACGGACCGCATCGGCGGTAGGTGCCGGACTGCACGCAGCTACAGCCGCGTTGAGGGCGCCGGGACCGAGGGAGCTGAAGAGCCCCGCAGCGTCCCCTCGCTTGGCGCAGGCAGGGGTGCCGTTCGTGTCCGCTGGCGCCAAGGGGGCTTGCGTCAGCGTCTGCAATCCCATGACGGCGACGGCTGCGGTGACGATCAGCGCCGCCCGTCCGTGCGTGGTGCGGAGGCAGGTGAATACCCCAGATTCGATCGGCACGAGTCCTCCCGCGTGTGTGGCCCTTCCCCGACCCACCCCATGGGTATATCAGACCCGGCACCCCCGCGCAGCAAATCACGATTGAATAACAGGTCACCATTCCTCCGAGTCCAGGAATGGTGGACCTTTGGCGGCAGCAATCCGGTTCGAGTGGGTCGGTTCGTCGCGGGTCTCGCTGCGTAGCCTTGACGACGTCGACCACCGAAACCTTCCGAACGGACCCCGACCATGCCGAACCGCTACCGCGTGGCCGTCATCCCCGGCGATGGGATCGGCACCGAGGTGGTGCCCGAGGGGTTGCGGGTCCTCGATGCCGCCGCGGCCGCCTTCGACTTCACCTTCGACTACGCCCACTTCGATCACTCCAGCGCGGACTACTACGCCAGGCACGGCAAGATGCTGCCCGACGACTGGTTCGACGAACTGGTGCGCTTCGACGCGATCTTCTTCGGCGCCGTCGGTTGGCCGGACGTGGTGCCGGATCACGTGTCGCTGTGGGGCAGCCTGCTGCAGTTCCGCAGGCACTTCGACCAGTACGTGAACCTTCGGCCGGTGCGCTTGATGCCCGGGGTCAGGAGTCCGCTCGCGGGCCGGGAACCGGGCGACGTCGACTTCTTCGTCGTGCGGGAGAACACCGAGGGCGAGTACAGCAGCGTCGGCGGCAAGATGTTCGAGGGCACCGATCGCGAGATCGTGCTGCAGGAGACGGTGATGACCCGCACGGGCGTGGATCGAATCCTCAAGTACGCCTTCGACTTGGCTCAGAGTCGCCCGAAGCGGCATCTCACCTCGGCGACCAAGAGCAATGGCATCTCGATCTCGATGCCGTACTGGGACGAGCGGGTGGAGGCCATGGCCGCCAGGTATCCCGACGTCGCGGTGGACAAGTTCCACATCGACATCCTCACGGCGAACTTCGTGATGCACCCCGACTGGTTCGACGTGGTGGTGGCCAGCAATCTGTTCGGCGACATCCTCTCGGATCTCGGGCCGGCCTGTACGGGCACCATCGGCATCGCGCCGAGCGGAAACATCAACCCGGAGAAGCGCTTTCCCAGCTTGTTCGAGCCCGTCCACGGCTCGGCCCCCGACATCGCCGGTCGCGGCATCGCCAATCCCATCGGGCAGATCTGGTGCGCCAGCATGATGCTCGACCATCTTGGCGAGCCAGCCGCGGCAGCCGCGGTGATGGCCGCCATCGAGGCCACCCTGGCTCGGGGCGGCGACACCCTCACCCCCGACATGGGTGGCAGCGCCAGCACCCAGACACTCGGCGCGGCGATCGCCGACGCCGTCGCACGCACTACCGCTTAGCCGTCAGCCGAGCGGGTGGGTCATGGCAGGCGCGGGTCGATCAGGGTCACACCGACCGGAGCCGCGGTGTCGAACGACGGTAGGAGCCGCGCTCCCTCACCGAGCCCGACGACGCGCTCGACGAGATCCTGCGGGCGCAACGCGCCCGTTTCGACGAGGCGCAGCATGTCGGGATAGTCGACGCTGGCCATGCCGTGGCTGCCGAGAACGTCCAGCTCCCAGGCGATGACGCGGTCCATCGGCACCGCGGGATGTCCGCCGACGCTGGGCAGCAGCCCGATCTGGACGTGGCGGCCTCGGCGGCGCAGGCTGTGGATGGCGTCCGCACAGGTGCCGGCCGAGCCGACCGCGTCGACCGCGATGTGGCTGCCCCCGCCGGTGAGTTCGTGCACCCGTGCGGCGACGTCGGAGCCGTCAGCGAGCACGGTGTGTGTTGCGCCCAGACTGCGCGCGAGGTCAAGCGCCGCCGGGGTGCGGTCGACGGCGACGACCTCGGCGCCCGCGGCGACGGCGACCTGGACGGCGCTCAGGCCGACGCCGCCGACTCCGACGACCGTTACCCATTCGCCGGGCCTGACTCCTGCCCTGGCGCTGAGCGCTCGGTACGCCGTGGCGAAGCGGCAGCCGAGCCCAGCGGCCGCGGCGTCGTCGACGGCATCGGAGACTGCGACCAGGTTGGTGTCGGCGGCGTGGAGGGCTACGTACTCGGCGAAGGATCCCCAGTGGGTGAAGCCCGGCTGGGTCTGATCGGGGCACACCTGCGCCTGCCCTGCGAGGCACCACTGGCATACCCCGCAGCCGCAGACGAAGGGTGTCGTCACGCGGTCACCGACCGTCCACCGCCGGACGTCGGCGCCGGTCGCGACCACGACGCCGACGAGCTCGTGACCGGGCACGTGTGGCAGAGCGACCCCGTCGTCGTGCCCGGCCCAGGCATGCCAGTCACTGCGGCACAGACCCGTCGCGAGCACCTCCACGACGACGCCTCCCGGCGCGGGCACCGGATCGGCCACCGACCGGACGTCCACGGAACCACCGAACTCCTCGAAGACCACAGCGCGCATGAAGCCATCGTCCCGCGGATCGGCCATGACGGGGCGGCCGCGTTTGGCATGCTGGTGAACCATGACGCGCTGGTACGCAGTCGAACCCGCGGACGCGAACTTCTTCACGTCCGCACCCCATGTCTTCCGCTACTCGAAGAGGTTCGCCGCCCCACCTGAAAAGGTGTGGGAATCACTGGTGTCCGACGAGTCGCTGTCGGCGTGGAGCGCCACGGTGAGCGCCTTGACCTGGCTGAGCCCGCGCCCCTTCGGCATCGACACCACCCGCGAGGTGGTCTTGGCGCCAGGCATCACGCGCGTCCGGGAACTCTTCTTCCGCTGGGACGAGGGGCGCGGGCACTCGTTCAGCGCCTACGAGGCCAACGCGCCCGTCTTCAAGCGGTTCGCCGAGGACTACGAGGTCGAACCGGAGGGCGCCGACGGGAACTCGACACGCTTCACGTGGACCGTCGCCATCGAGCCCAAGAGTCTGCTGGCGCTGCCGTTCAAGCCGTTGGCCCCGGTGCTGAAGCTGGCGTTCGGCAAGATGGCCTCCGACGGCGAGCGCTACTTCGCCCGCACCTGACTCAGCGGGAGTTCGTCGAGCGGACCCACCCGTTGCCGGGACTGGTTGCCGCCGTTGCGTTTCGCGTCATACATGGCGTCGTCGGCCGACGCGATCAATGCGGTGATGACCGCGTCCGGGTCATCGCGCTCGACGAAGTGGTCGCAGCGCGCGCTGGCCAACCCGACACTAGCCGTGATCGCGTGGGGCAACGCGGCCACGTCGTCGCAGAGACGCTGACCGAGGGCGGCCTGCCTCGGGTCGCCGAAGACGTCGGCGACCAGGAACTCCTCACCGCCCAACCGCCCGACGACGGCACTGGGGCGGGTGTGCTCGCGCAGTACGTGGCCGACCGCCTTCAGAACCCTGTCGCCCGCGGCGTGCCCCTCGGTGTCGTTGAGCTGCTTGAAGCGGTCCAGGTCGATCAACGCCACCACCAGGTGCGAATCCGAGAGTCCGTGCAGCGCGACGAGCTCGCCGACCCGCTCGTAGAACGCGCGCCGGTTCAGCAGGCCGGTCAGGGGGTCGCGGTCGGCGTTGAGCAGGTCCGTGCCGAGGGCACGGAAGACGATCTGGATGGCGAACGGGACGGCGACGTTCACCACCAGCACCAGCGCGTACCCGCACACCGCGTGCATGACGCCGTGCGTCGCCACGAGCAACAGCGCCGGGACGGCGGGAACGACGATCACGATGACGACGTTCGCCACCATGAACGGCGCCGTGTGGAAGACGGCGATGTACCCGGAGATCGCGACGAAGCCGGCGCAGGCGATCAGAGCGATGGCAGGGTCGGTCTGAGCCAACGCCGCGAGGGCGATGCTGGCACTGGCGCCGGCCGCGAACGCGATCGACCCCGTTCTGGAGGGCCATCGGGTGATCCACAGCAGCGCACAGCCCGTGCCGCCGACGGCGGACAGAATGGACAGGGCCACGCGCAGCGTGCCTGCCGGTGGCGCCGAACTCCACAGCATGGCGAAGGAGATCAACGCAAAGGACGCCGAGGTCCCCGCGAACACCGCTCGGGCCATCTTCGCCATGCCCCGCGCCTGGAGATAGGAACTGAACCAGAGGTAGTGGTCGGGTTGAACCCACCACCACTTGATGCGCTTCACCTTCGACTCACCCCCCTCATCACAGGCCGCCATCCCGTCGTCGGCCATTTGCCTGACGTACTCGTTAATTGTGCTCGAAGTCTACCGAAAGATTGCCAGTGCCGGAGAAGTAAACTTTTCCTGCACGCATCTCCCGCCGTCATGGCGTGAACCGCCGCCAACGGCGTGCGACTGGCAACTTCCCCGAAAGTGGCTGAATCTGCTCCCTTGCGTACGTTCGGCGACGGTGTCAGGTAGCTGTGAGCGGCCGCGCCCCGGCTCGCCTCGAGCCAGGTACCGATACGCCCGCCCAGCCGGTTGCCACCGGCGCGCGGACCGATGGGCGTGCAGCACTCAACCGCCTGACGGCAACCCGCCCAGACACCGTCGTTAGGCTGTGCCGCATGGCTGCTGACATCCTGCCTGTGCGGCTCGGGCTGACCAAGGGCGACCTCTACACATTGTGGGCTCCGTCGTGGCGTGACGCCGACGACGAATGGCAGGCGTTCCTGGGCAAGGACGACGATCTGTACGGGTTCGAATCGGTGGCTGACCTGGTGGCATTCGTGCGCACCAACGACGACAACGACCTCACCGACCATCCGTCGTGGGCCGCCCTGAAGGGTGCCTCGGCGCACCGGCTCGACCCCGGCGAGGATCGCCAGCACGACCTGATCGGCGTGCCGGAGCTGGCCGCCGAGAAGCCGACCGAGGAGTCGGTGAGCGCGCTGCTCCATGCGCTCGCGGTCGTGCAAGCCATCGGCTCCGTGTGCGATCTGCCCGTGGTGTCGAGGTTCTTCAACGGAAACCCCGTCCTCGGTTCGCTCGGGGGCGGTCTCGACGCGTTCGAGGGTCGGCCCGGCCGCAAGCGCTGGTCCGAGATCGAAGCGGTGATCGCCCGCTCTTGGGACGGCGTGGTCGATGCGATCGACGAGATCGTCACGATCCCCGACGTCGACGCCGCGGTGTCGGAGAAGGCCGAGGCCGAACTCGCCGAGCCCGCCCCCGAACCCGAGGTCGAGGAGGACGAGGGCGCCGACTCCGCCGAAGATCCCGCGATCGAGGACGAGGTCGACACCGATGACGAAGAGGCGGCGCTGACGGCGCAGGCCACCGAACAGGTGCTCGGCAGCGACGAGGACTTCTGGACGCACGTCGGCATCGACCCGATCCGGCTGCTGACCCGCGGCGGGACGTACTACACGCTGCGGTGCTACATGGACGACCAGCCGATCTTCCTGGGCCGCAACGGACGCATCAGCGTGTTCGGCTCCGAGCGCTCGCTGGCGCGCTACCTCGCCGACGAGCACGAGAGCGACCTGTCGGATCTCGCCACCTTCGAGGACATCAAGACGGCGGCCACCGACGGCTCGCTGCAGATCGACGTCACCGACGACAACGTCTACGTGTTGCGCACCCTGTCCGACGACATCGCCGACGGGCCGGAGGCGGTGGACGTCGAGCAGCTGGAACTGGCCGTCGAGTTGATCCGCGACGTGGGCGACTACGCCGAGGACAGCACGGTCGAGGACGCGCTCGACGAGGACCAGCCGCTCGGCGGGTTCATCGCGCACGTCCTGTCACCCGACACCGTCGACAAGCCCGCCGCGCCGTACGTCAAGGCCGTTGCGCAGTGGGAGAAGGTCGAGTCGTTCGTGGAGTCGCGTCTCCGCGAGGAATGACCGCGGAGCTAGAAGTCGGCGGGATCAGGTCGCTCGACGGACCGCGGCGCCAGCCCGAGTCCGCGGACGTGCTCGGCGATGGCACCGAGGTGCGTCACCCACACGTCGTCGTGTGAGCACACGTACTCGATCAAGCCCTCCAGCGCCGCAGCCCGCGACGGTCGTCCGGACAAGAACGGATGATTGGTCAGCACGAAGCAGCCGCCGGCGTCGCGCAGGGCGTCGAATTCCAGCCGCCACATCTCGGCGGCCTTGACGGGGCTCTCGATCAGCCCACTCCCCGAGAAGTCCGGCACGAAGCAGTACTGCTCCCAGTCGTCGAGCGCCCACTGGATCGGGATCTCGACCAGCGACTCCGTCCCGACGGCGAGTTCGTAGGGATGGTCGGCGTCCATCAGTGAGCTGTCGTAAAGAAAACCTCTGTCCTGCAACAGCTTCGGTGAATGCCAGTTCAGCTCCCACATCGGCGCCCGGTAGCCGACGGGCCTGATCCCGGTCACCTCCTCCAGCACCGCCGTGCCGCGGTCGAGGATGGCGGCCTCCTGTTCGGCCGACAAACCCGCCATCGCCTCGTGCAGATAGCCGTGGTGCGCGACCTCGTGCCCCTCGGCGACGATGCTGCGGATCACGTCGGGATAGCGCAGCGCGGTGTAGCCGGGGACGAAGAACGTCGACGTGACGTCGTGCCTGGCCAACATCTCCAGAATCCGCGGCACCCCGACCAGAGGGCCGTACGCCTGATGGCTGATCGCAGACATCCGATTCGCGTGGCCGTGGTCGACGGCCAGCATGGCGGACTCCGCGTCGACGTCGAAGCTGAACGAAGCGGCACAGCGTGCCGTGCCGGGCCATGCCACGGGGGCGGCTGGGACGCTCATGATCCGGCCCTCCTGGCGAGCAGTGAGATCAACTCGTAGGCCAGGTTAGCCGCTGCGACACCGGTGATCTCGGCATGGTCGTAGGCCGGTGACACCTCGACGATGTCGGCACCGACGAGATCGGAGCCGTCGAGGCCGCGCAGGATCGCGAGCAGTTCACGGCTCGTCAGGCCTCCCGCCTCCGGCGTGCCGGTCGCGGGAGCGTGGGCGGGATCCAGCACGTCGATGTCGATCGAGACGTACAACGGCCGATCGCCGATCGCGGAGCGCAACTGCTCGATCACGTCGTCGGTGGTGCGACGCTCGAACTCCGCGCAGTGCACGACGGTGAACCCGAAACCCGCGTCCTGGACGAGATCGTCTGGCGTGTAGAGCGATCCGCGGATGCCGACGTGCGCGCTGTGGCCGGGGACGAACAGGCCCTCCTCGGCCGCCCGCCGGAACGGAGTGCCGTGTGTCACGGGTGCGTCGAAGTAGGTGTCCCACGTGTCAAGGTGAGCGTCGAAGTGCAGCAAGGCAACTGGGCCGTAGCGGCGATGGTGCGCGCGCAGCAACGGATAGGCGATGGTGTGGTCGCCACCAAGTGTGATCAGACGGGCCCCTGCGTCGATGAGTTCGGAGGCCTGTGCCTCGATCTCGGCGACTGCCGCGGCGATGTCGAACGGGTTGGCGATCATGTCACCCGCGTCCACCACCTGCTGGTGCGCGAACGGAGAGACCTGCAGCTGCGGGTTGTAGGGGCGCAGCAGTCGCGACGCCTGCCGGATGTGGGACGGCCCGAACCGGGCGCCGGGGCGGTAGGTGACACCGGAGTCGAACGGGATGCCGACGACGGCGACGTCGCAACGGCTCACGTCCTCACGGCGCGGCAACCTCGCGAAGGTCGTCAGTCCGGCGTAGCGCGGGATGGCCTGACCGTCGGCCTGGCCCGTGATCTCGTCGTTCATACCCGGCACCGTGTCGATCCTCCATTGATCTGCAGTGTCTGTCCCACCATGGCGCCGACGTCGCTGCGCGCGAGAAGCGCCACCGCGCTGGCTATTTCCCCTGGATCTCCGATTCGGCCCATCGGAATCTCGGCGCCGTAACGCCTGCGCATCTCGTCGAGGTCGACCGAGGCCGCCTCGGCGTCGATGTTCAACTGGGGGGTGTCCACGACACCGGGTGCGACCGCGTTGACGGTGATGTTCTCGCGCGCCAGCTCACGGCCCAACGTCTTCACCAGCGCGATGAGCCCCGCCTTGGACGCCGAGTAGGCGGTGGCCCCCGGCCATCCGATGACTCCCCACTCGGAGGCGATCACGACGATGTTCCCGCCACCTGCGCGTCGCATCCCCGGCAGGACGGCCTGGATGAGGCCGAAGGTCCCCGCGAGGTTGGTGTCGACCACCTTCCACCAGTCGTCCTCGTCGTCGTCATCCGACTGCTCCTCGCGCAAGCGCTCGTCGGTGGTGAACGGGGCCATGGTCATGAAGGCCGCGTTGCACACCAGTACGTCGACGGGCCGACGGTCACGTTCGATGCCGTCGACGAGGTCCGCCATGGCGGGATCCGTGATGTCACCGACCGCGGGGAACCCGCCGGTCGCAGCGACCACCGCGGCCAGCGCCTCGCTCTCGTGCAGGTCGTTCACGCCGACCTCGGCGCCGTCGGCGGAGAGCCTGCGTGCGATCGCCGCCCCGATACCCTGGGCGGCGCCCGTGACGAGGGCGAGCCGCCCGTGTAATGGCTTGTCCGACATCAGATCACCGCTCCGCCGTTGGGTGAGATCACTTCTCCGGTGCAGTACGCGGCATCCGGGCCCACGAGGAACGCGGCGATCGTGGCGATCTCGTCGGGCTGGGTCAGCCGCCGGTTGGGCAGCGTCGCCAGGTAACCCGGTGCGCGCCACGGCGAATCCGCGGGGAGCAGCGGGGTGTCCGTCGGCCCGGGAGCCACGGCGTTGACCCGCACTCCGCGGCCCGCCAGTTCGGCGGCGAGGCTGCGCACTAGTCCGATGACGGCGCCCTTGGCCGCCGCATAGTGCGCGTCACCGTCGCCGCCGCCGATGGCGAGTTCGGAGGTCACCGCGACGATGGCACCGGCGCCGCGGTCGAGCATCGACGGCAACACCGCCTTCGCCGTGTTCCGCAGTCCACCGAGATGTACACGCAGCATCCGGTGCAGCGCACCCGTGGAGATCTGCGATATCGGCGTCATGTCGTAGTGGCCGGCCGCCGAGACCAGCGCGTCGATCTCGCCGACGTTCGCGCGTATCTCGTCGACCGCGGCGCGCACCGCGACCGGGTCGGACACGTCGGCGACGTGGTCGGCCGCGTCGGACAAGTCGATACCCGCCACCGTCCAACCCTCCGCGCGCAGCCTGGTGGCGATCGCCGCGCCGATTCCCGATGCCGAACCGGTGACGATCGCGTTGCGGGACATCACGTTCCGGATGCCGCCGCGTCGGCCTCGTTCGCGAACCGCTCCCCGACCGGGGCCTCGATGTTGCGGCGCACCGTGAGGTAGATCGCCACACCGACGACGGTGAGCACGACCGTGGTCAGCACGCTGGCCCAGTTGATGAACCACGGCTGGCCGGGCTGGGTGCGCGGCCATGCGACGTTCACGGTCTCGAAGATGATCCACAGTGACGCGATGTAGGTGACCGGAGCACCCCACCTGCCGAGGTTGAACGGACCCGGCTTCCACTTGCCCGTCAAGCGGGCGATGGCCGCACCGATCACGGGAACCCCAAAGGCGATGTAGAACCCGATGATGTTGAAGTTCACCAGGATGTTGTAGAACTGCGAGCCTGCCAGCAGGATGAACACGATGGCGACGATGGCCGTCAGAGCAATCGCGTTGACGGGCAACCGTTCCGGACCGGCCAACCGACCGAGCACCTTCGAGCCGGGCAGGCTGCGGTCACGCGCCGCACCCCAGATGCATCGCGAGACGGCGGCCTGCACGGCGAGGAAGCTCGAGATGAACCCGATGACGAACATGGCCAGCAGTGGCTTCGTGACCCCGGCCCCCAGATGCGCCGTCAGCGTCTCGGACACCACGTCACCGGATTGCGCGGCGACCACCTGGTCCAGGTTCGGGATCGCGAGAATCAGTGCGGCACTGGAGAACATCACCACCAGCCCGACCAGCAACAGACCGAGGATGATCGCCTTGGGCACGTTGCGCTCAGGATCGTCGACCTCCTCGGCGACCGAGCCCGCCGCCTCGAACCCCAGGAACGACCAGCCGACGAAGGCGATCGCGAGCAGCATCGGGCCCGACGTCCACGTCGCGGCGTCCGGGATGCCTGCGCTGGAGAACAGTGCGGAGAACGGGTTTTCGCGGTAGAACACCAGCAGCACGATGCCCAGGCCGACCGATCCGATGACCTCGCACGTGATGCTGGCGATCACCATGACCTTCAACACCTGTCGACCCACGATGTTGACCGCCGTGCCGAGCGCGATGATGAGGATGGCGACCGTCGCCGTCAGCCACCGGGTCGGCTCAGCGACACCGAAGATCTGCAGCAGGAACCCGCTGGCCGCGTAGGACAGCGTGCCGAGCGCGATCGTCAGGCCCCACATGTACGCCCATGCGGCGGCCCAGCCCCACGTCGTACCCCGCACATGGCGCGACCACTGGTAGACGCTGCCTGCGTACGGCCAGCGGGAGGCCAGCTCACCGAACACGCCTGCGACGAGGAGCTGACCGATCAGCACGATGGGGAACGCCCAGAAGAACTTCGGACCGGTGGCGAAGAGCCCGAGGGTGAAGATGGCGTACACCGCGGCGATCGGTGACACGTCGGCGAACGCCAACGCCAGTGCGGACCGGAAGCTGAAGCCGCGGCTCAGCCGCGACGGCGAATCGGCGGACGGGGACGCCGTAGGACTGGGACTGGCACTGGTGCTGGGTCGTGGTTCTGTCATCGCTGCTCCTCGTGACGGGTTGCAGCGACCCTGTACCTGATCGAGCAAAAACAAAACCCGGAGATCATCTGAAGTTGGTGCTGATATTTAGATGATCGTCTAGGTTGATGGGATCTCATGACATACCGACTGGCCGACCTCGTCGACACTCCCCACCTGCGGTTGGCCGTGCGCGCCGGCGCGGGCGGTCTGGACCGGCCGGTTTCGTGGGCGCAGACCTCCGATCTCGAGGAGCCGTGGTCGTGGCTGGCGGGCGGCGAACTCCTCATGAAGAACGGGCGCACGCTCCCCGAATCCGCAGGCGGCCAGACCTCGCTCATCCGCGGGCTCGCCGAGAAGGGCATCTGCGGCATCGTCATCGGGCTCGACTCGGCCACGCCCGACCTCACCGCTGCGGCGGTGGCACTCGCCGATGAACTGACGTTCCCCGTCCTGCTGGTGCCCTACTCGGTCGGGTTCGCCGCGATCGGCCGCGCCGTGGCGGGCGGCGCCGAACACGACGACGGCAGGCGCATCGCGGTGACCGAACGCGTCTACCAGGTGATCCGCCAATCCGTGAACCACCGGGGCGCCGACAACGCCCTCGGCCAGCTGAGCCGGGATGTGGCGTGCCGGCTGGCCGTTCTCGACGCGGCCACCGGCGAGGTCGCGCTCGACGCCTCCGATCCGGTGCCCGACGGTCTGCGGCGAGCCCTCACCGAGGAGATCGCCGGACGACGAGGTGCGGTCCCCGGCGTCCTCCACGTGTCCGCGGGCGACGAGCGCGCCTTGGTCGTCGAGGTGCCCGACGAAGAACCCACCGTCCTCGTCGCATACGGCTTCCGGGCATCGCCGCCCGACGTCGTGCAACTGCAGCACCTGGCGTCGGCCATGGCGGTGCTGCTCGCCCAGCAGAACGTGCGCCGCGAGCACGACCGCC
The DNA here is from genome assembly GCA_025963385.1 of Mycobacterium sp. GTDB lineage: Bacteria > Actinomycetota > Actinomycetes > Mycobacteriales > Mycobacteriaceae > Mycobacterium. The sequence goes on along the minus strand of JAOPUT010000208.1, from coordinate 1,608 downwards.
GGATCGGGGCAGAGGTCCTGGCGTCGCTGTGCGACGGCAGGCTCACCGGTGGAGAGTCGGGCCGCGTGCTCACCGACCGCGGCCTGCGACCCGCGGTCATCGCGCTGGTGGCGATCTCGGGTGGCTCGCAGAGCGCCGAGCGGCACCTGCACGTCAGCCTCGGCCGTCGCCAGGTGCCACACCTCCTGCTGCGGCGCGGACCGGTGCTCTACGCACTCGTCCCCGCGGGCGACGGTCCACTCGCGGCGCTGCGGCACCGCATCGGCACCGCGGCCGCGATCGGGGTCAGCGACCCGCTCGCCCATCCACACCGTGGCCCGGCGGCGGTTCGGGAGGCGACGTGGGCGATGCGCGCCGCCGAGAGCACGCCGGACCGCACCGCGCACTACGGCGACGTCACGATGCTGTCGGTGCTGCGTGACACCGAGGAGGCTCAGGTCGTGGTCGATCGGGTCCTCGGTGCCCTCATCGCGTACGACGCCGCCCGCTCCGGCGACATGGTCAGGACGCTGGACGCCTACCTGCGGTGCGAGCGGTCGTGGGTCAGGACGGCCAAGGCGATGGGCGTGCACCGCCAGACGGTCGTGTACCGCATCCAGCGGGTGGAGGAGATCACCGGTCGCCGGATCACGGACACCGCGACGATCGCCGAGTTCTGGTTGGCGCTGCGCGCCAGGGAGCTCTTGAGCCCGGCCGGGGTGAGCGATGAGTTTCCCGCGGGGCGCCGGTCAACACCGGCATGACCACCACTGACGGCCTCATCTCCCGTTCCATCGACGTGCCCGGCGCGCGACTGCACTACGAAGTCCGCGGCTTCAGTGAATTCGCGGCCCGCCGCGGTGGGCCCGTACTTCTGGTGATCGGCTCGCCGATGGCCGCCGCGGAGTTCGCACCGCTGGCGCACGCCATGGCGACCGATCACACGGTCGTCACCTATGACCCGCGGGGCTTCGCGGGCAGCCCGGTCGACGATCCGGACGGACCGTCCAACCCCGACCTGCGGGCCGACGACGTCGTCGCGATCCTCGACGCCCTCGGCGTGGATTCGGCGGACGTGTTCGGCTCCAGCGGCGGTGCGGTGACCGGACTTGCGATGGTCACCCGCTACCCCGGCCGGGTGGGCACGTTGGTGGCACACGAACCACCGCTGATCGACCTGCTGCCCGACGCCGGGCAGCAGCGGGAGGCGATGCAGGCCATCACCGACACCTTTCTGACCGAGGGCCTGCAGGCGGCGTGGATGAAGTTCATGGTCAACGCGGGCTTCGACCTGGCCGCCTTCGGTGACGGACCGCCAGAGCCTCAGGGCCAACCGGTGAACCCCGAACAGGAACTGGCCGAGGGCGCGCGCTTCTTCGTCCACGACCTGGCCCCCACGTGTCAGTACCTACCGGAGTTCGACACGCTGAAGGCCTCGCCGACGCGCATCGTGATCGGCCTCGGCGCGGACTCCGGCCATCTGCTGACCCACCGCACCTCGGTCGCCGTCGCCCAGCGACTCGGCATCGACACCACCGAGTTCCCCGGCGATCACGGTGGATTCATGGGCGCCCCAGGGGCATTCGCGGACCGCCTCCGCCAGGTCCTCCACCCCTAGCCCCCACCCCC
>JAOPUT010000203.1 GCA_025963385.1 Mycobacterium sp. | reverse complement strand
GAACTGGGCGGCGGCTCGATGACGGGACTGCCGGTCATCGAGACCAAGGCCAACGACATCTCGGCGTTCATTCCGACCAACGTCATCTCGATAACCGACGGCCAGTGCTTCCTGGAGTCCGACCTGTTCAACCAGGGTGTGCGGCCGGCCATCAACGTCGGTGTGTCGGTGTCCCGAGTCGGTGGCGCCGCCCAGATCAAGGCGATGAAGGAGGTGGCGGGCTCCCTGCGTCTGGATCTGTCCCAGTACCGCGAGCTCGAGTCCTTCGCCGCCTTCGCCTCCGATCTGGATCCGACGTCCAAGGCTCAGCTGGAACGCGGCGCTCGTCTGGTGGAGCTGCTCAAGCAGCCGCAGTACAGCCCACTCGCGGTCGACGAGCAGGTCGTGGCGATCTTCCTCGGCACCAAGGGTCACCTGGATTCCGTTCCCGCGGAAGACGTTCAGCGCTTCGAGGCCGAGTTCCTCGAGCACATGAAGGCCAGCCACGAAGACTTCCTCAAGGACATTCGGGAGACCAAGAAGCTGCCAGAGGAGGCCGAGGACAAGTTGACCGGGTTGATCAACGACTTCAAGAAGGGCTTCGCCGCGACTGACGGCAGCTCCGTTGCGGTCAACGAGGCCGAGACCGACGCGATGGACGAAGAGGACGTCGAGAAGGAATCGGTCAAGGTCCGCAAGCCGGCACCGAAGAAGTAGGTAGACGACCACATGGCAGCCACATTGCGCGAATTGCGCGGCCGCATCCGTTCCGCCGGGTCGATCAAGAAGATCACCAAGGCCCAGGAACTGATCGCGACGTCGCGAATCGCCAAGGCGCAGGCCCGAGTCCAGGCGGCTCGGCCCTACTCAGAAGAGATCACCAACATGCTCACCGAGCTTGCGAGTGCCAGCGCGCTGGATCACCCCTTGCTCGTCGAGCGGGAGTCACCCAAGCGCGCAGCCGTTCTGGTGGTGTCGTCGGACCGCGGGCTCTGCGGTGCCTACAACGCCAACGTGCTGCGCCAGTCCGAGGAGCTCTTCGCACTCCTGCGTGACGAAGGCAAGACGCCGGTGATCTACGCCGTCGGCCGGAAGGCGCTGGGTTACTACAGCTTCCGTCAGCGCGAGGTGAAGGAATCGTGGACCGGCTTCTCCGAGCGCCCGACGTACGAGCAGGCCCGCGAGATTGCGGACACCCTGGTCCAGGCCTTCATGGCCGGTGTCGACGACGAGGGCGATGATGCGGGTGACGACGGCATCCTTGGTGTCGACGAGATCCACATCGTCTTCACGGAGTTCAGGTCGATGTTGTCGCAGTCGGCCGTCGCCCGGCGGGCAGCTCCGATGGTCATCGAATACGTCGGCGACGAACAGCCCGAAGACGGTCCACGGACCCTCTTCTCGTTCGAGCCGAACGCCGAGAACCTGTTCGACGCACTGCTTCCGCGCTACATCGCAACACGCGTCTACTCGGCGCTTCTCGAGGCCGCGGCCTCAGAGTCGGCGTCGCGACGCCGCGCGATGAAGTCCGCCACCGACAACGCCGACGATTTGATCAAGGCGCTGACGCTGGAGGCCAACCGCGAGCGCCAGGCTCAGATCACTCAAGAAATCAGCGAGATCGTCGGTGGCGCCAACGCGCTCGCCGACGCCAAGTAGCCCTCGATACCCACACACCGGAAGCGAAGAGAAGCGAAGAGACAATGACTGCCACCGCAGAAGATTCCAAGACCGCAGGTCGCGTGGTCCGCATCACCGGCCCGGTCGTCGACATCGAGTTCCCGCGCGGTTCAGTGCCGGAACTGTTCAACGCGCTGCACGCCGAGATCACCTACGAGCAGATGGCCAAGACCCTGACGCTCGAGGTCGCGCAGCACCTCGGTGACAACCTGGTGCGCACCATTTCCATGCAGCCCACCGACGGCCTCGTCCGCGGTGTCGAGGTGACCGACACCGGCGCCTCGATCTCGGTGCCCGTGGGTGACGGCGTCAAGGGCCACGTGTTCAACGCTCTCGGCGACTGCCTCGACGAGCCCGGCTACGGCAAGGACTTCGACCACTGGTCGATCCACCGCAAGCCGCCGCCATTCTCTGAGCTCGAGCCCAAGACCGAGATGCTCGAGACCGGTCTGAAGGTCGTCGACCTCCTCACCCCGTACGTGCGTGGCGGCAAGATCGCCCTGTTCGGTGGTGCAGGCGTTGGCAAGACCGTGCTCATCCAGGAGATGATCAACCGCATCGCCCGCAACTTCGGCGGTACGTCGGTCTTCGCCGGCGTGGGGGAGCGCACCCGTGAGGGCAACGACCTCTGGGTCGAGCTCGCCGACGCGAACGTCCTCAAGGACACCGCGCTGGTGTTCGGTCAGATGGACGAGCCGCCAGGCACCCGTATGCGCGTCGCCCTCTCGGCGCTGACCATGGCGGAGTACTTCCGCGATGAGCAGAACCAGGACGTGTTGTTGTTCATCGACAACATCTTCCGGTTCACGCAGGCCGGTTCCGAGGTTTCCACGCTGCTCGGCCGCATGCCGTCGGCGGTCGGCTACCAGCCGACGCTGGCCGACGAGATGGGCGAGCTGCAGGAGCGCATCACCTCCACCCGTGGACACTCCATCACCTCGATGCAGGCCGTCTACGTGCCCGCCGACGACTACACCGACCCGGCACCCGCCACGACGTTCGCGCACCTCGACGCGACGACGGAACTTTCCCGCGCGGTGTTCTCGAAGGGCATCTTCCCGGCGGTCGATCCGCTGGCGTCGAGCTCGACGATCCTGGACCCCGCCGTGGTCGGCGACGAGCACTACCGCGTCGCGCAGGAAGTCATCCGAGTCCTGCAGCGCTACAAGGACCTTCAGGACATCATCGCGATCCTCGGTGTCGACGAACTGTCCGAAGAGGACAAGCAGTTGGTCAACCGCGCCCGTCGCATCGAGCGCTTCCTGAGCCAGAACATGATGGCGGCCGAGCAGTTCACCGGTCAGCCCGGCTCGACGGTTCCGCTGAAGGAGACCATCGAGGCGTTCGACAAGCTGACGAAGGGCGACTTCGACCACCTGCCCGAGCAGGCGTTCTTCCTCATCGGCGGCCTGGATGATCTGGCCAAGAAGGCCGAGAGCTTCGGCGCCAAGCTGTGATCGTCCTTCAAGCCGAGAGGTGGTGACCGATGGCTGAGATTCACGTTGAGATCGTTGCCGTCGAGCGCGAACTCTGGTCGGGTGACGCGACATTCGTGTTCACCCGCACCACGGCCGGCGAGATCGGCATCCTGCCCCGGCACATCCCGCTGGTCGCCCAACTGGTCGACGACGCCATGGTGCGCGTCGAACGGGAAGGTGAGGACGATCTGCGGATCGCCGTCGACGGCGGCTTCCTCTCGGTAACGGAGGAAGCCGTGCGCATCCTGGTGGAGAACGCCGAGCTGGAGTCCGAGATCAACGCCGATCAGGCCAGGCAGGACGCCGAATCCGAAGACGAGCGCACCGCAGCGTGGGGAAGGGCGCGGTTGCGCGCCCTCGGCGAACTCGACTGAGCCGGCGATGAGCGGGTCCATGATGATCATGGTCGCGCTGGTCGGTGTGTTGTTGCTGGTCGTCGTCGCGCTCACGTATCGGCTGTGGAAGTTGCGGCAGGTCGGCGGTTCCGCCGCGATCCTGCGCGACATCCCCGCGATCGGTGGGCACGGCTGGCGCCACGGAGTGGTGCGCTATCGCGGCGGTGAGGCGGGTTTCTACCGACTCTCCAGCCTGCGTTGGTGGCCGGACCGCCGGCTCTCCCGCCGTGGCATCGAGGTGGTGTCGCGCCGTGCGCCTCGAGGCGACGAATTCGACATCATGAGTGAAGAGATCGTCGTCCTCGAGCTCCGCGACACCGACCCCGAGAGTCGCCGGGGATACGAGATCGCCCTTGACCGTGGCGCTTTGACCGCATTCACGTCGTGGCTCGAGTCGCGACCATCGCCTCGCGCACGCAGGCGACTGGGTTAGCGCGCCGGGCCGCCGGGCTGCCAGAGCACGTCGCCGTCGGGGTTCGCGACCCGCGACAGGATGAACAACAGGTCCGACAGCCGGTTGAGGTACTTGGCGGGCAGCACGCTCACCGAGTCACCGTGGGCGTCGATGGCCCGCCACGCCGAGCGCTCGGCCCGGCGCGCAATCGTCCTGGCGACGTGCAGCAGCGCCGACAACGCGGTACCGCCGGGCAACACGAACGAATTCAGTGCCGGCAGTGGTTCGTTGAACTCGTCGCACCACGTCTCGAGGCGGTCGATGTAGTCCTGGGTGATCCGCAGCGGGGGATGTTCGGGATTCTCGACCACCGGCGTCGACAGGTCGGCCCCCGCATCGAAGAGGTCGTTCTGGATCTGTCGCAGCACGCCCAGGATGCGCTGGTCGGGGGAGCCGAGCGCCACCGCGACGCCGATCGCCGCGTTGGCCTCGTCGCAGTCGGCGTAGGCCTCGAGGCGGGGGTCGTTCTTCGAGACCCTGCTGAAGTCGCTGAGCCCGGTCGATCCATCGTCGCCGGTGCGGGTGTAGATCCGGGTCAGGTGGACTGCCATGGGTACGACCGTACCCGCGCGGACCGGCCGAAACAGACTTCCGCCGCCGCCGCTGTTTACACTGAGCCGCGTGAGCGAGCGATTCGTGGTGACCGGTGGTACCCGGTTATCGGGCGAAGTTGCCGTCGGGGGAGCCAAGAACAGCGTGTTGAAGCTGATGGCCGCGTCGCTCCTGGCAGAGGGCACCAGCACCATCACCAACAGTCCCGACATCCTCGACGTGCCGCTGATGGCGGAGGTGCTCCGCGGCCTGGGGGCCACCGTCGAGATCGAGGGCGACATCGTCCGGATCACCTCACCCGACGAGCTGAAGTACGACGCGGACTTCGCGGCGGTGCGGCAGTTCCGCGCATCGGTGTGTGTTCTGGGCCCGCTCGTCGGACGGTGCAAGAAGGCCAGGGTGGCACTGCCCGGTGGTGATGCGATCGGATCGCGGCCACTCGACATGCATCAGGCAGGCCTGCGCCAGCTCGGCGCACGGTGCAACATCGAGCACGGTTGCGTGGTCGCCGAAGCGGATCACCTGCGCGGCGCCGAGATTCAGCTGGAGTTCCCGTCGGTGGGCGCCACCGAGAACATCCTGATGGCCGCGGTTCTGGCAGAGGGCGTCACGACGATCCACAACGTGGCGCGTGAACCGGATGTCGTGGACCTGTGCACGATGCTCAACCAGATGGGCGCGCAGATCTCCGGTGCGGGTTCGTCGACGATGACCGTCACCGGGGTCGACCGACTCCATCCGACCGAGCACCGCGTCATCGGTGACCGCATCGTGGCTGCCACCTGGGGTATCGCCGCCGCGATGACGCGGGGGGATATCTCGGTGACCGGTGTCGACCCGGAACACCTGCAATTGGTCCTGCACAAACTGCACGACGCCGGAGCGACCGTCACCCAGGACGACAACGGGTTCCGCATCGTCCAGTACGAACGCCCCAAGGCCGTGAACATGGCGACGCTGCCGTTCCCGGGATTCCCGACGGACCTGCAGCCCATGGCGATCGGGCTGGCCTGTATTGCCGACGGCACGTCGATGATCACCGAGAACGTGTTCGAGGCACGCTTCCGGTTCGTGGAGGAGATGATCCGACTCGGCGCCGACGCCAGGACGGACGGTCATCACGCGGTCGTCCGTGGAATTCCGCAGCTGTCGAGTGCGCCCGTGTGGGCGTCCGACATCCGCGCGGGCGCCGGCCTGGTGCTGGCGGGACTGGTCGCCGACGGCGACACCGAGGTTCATGACGTGTTTCACATCGATCGCGGCTACCCGTTGTTCGTGGAGAACCTCGTCAGCCTTGGTGCCGAAATCGAGCGCGTGACATAGCTTTTCGGCCAAATCTGGCCTTTGGCGTGCGGTTTTGGAGTATGCGCGATCGTCGGCTAGTGTTTACCCAGTGCCTACGGCCCCGGTCCTAGACCGGAAGGACGAGGATTGACGAAGCCGCCACTATGAAGTACAGTGGCAGGGTTGCCTGAAATCCGGGTGTGTTGTTTGAGAACTCAATAGTGTGTTTGGTGGTTTTTGTTTGTTGTTTTTGGCCATCCATGTGGGGGACTCCCCGTCTTCCTGTCTATTGTGGGTGGTTGTTTTTTGATGCCAGTTTTTGGTGTCTTTTGTTAGGTCGAATTTTTTCTGATTCGAATTCCACCTGTGCCCTTCGTGGGTGTGGGTTGTTTTTGTTTGGAGAGTTTGATCCTGGCTCAGGACGAACGCTGGCGGCGTGCTTAACACATGCAAGTCGAACGGAAAGGCCCTTCGGGGTACTCGAGTGGCGAACGGGTG
>JAOPUT010000201.1 GCA_025963385.1 Mycobacterium sp. | reverse complement strand
GCCACCTTCCCGTCGCGCACCGTCACCGTCGTCGCGGTGCTCGGCGGATGCAACCCTGCGCCGCCCTTGACGTGCTCACCGGCGGCGGCCCCAAACTCGCCATGCCGTGCGACACCCTCCTGCCACTTCGGGGAGCCCGGCGTCACCGGCGCCTCCGGCGGCTCGAGGAGCAGCGCCAGCCAGTTCGTTCCCTCCAGCGGTGCCGTCGTGCCGTCGCCGGCCATCGGCCAGATCTCCACGGCGCCGTACTTCGCGGCCGGGATCTGGCCGGCGAGCCCGAGAGCCTCGTCGAGGTTGTCCGCCTCGAAGACGTAGTAGCCACCGGCCACCTCGGCGCCCTCGGCGAACGGGCCGTCGGTGACGCTCGGCTTGTCCGGCCCGCCGGTGATGCGGACACCGGTCGCCGACGGCAGCAGCGCGTCGCCGCCCCGGATGAACCGCCCGGCGGTCGCGTGGAAGTTTTGATAGGCCCCCATCTCGGCAGCCTGCTCGTCGGGGTCGGCGGGGCGGGTGTTCTCGGGGCTGAGGAGCAGTGCGAAGTAGTGCATCGGAGTACCTCCGGGATAGCGAGCAGAACCCTTTGTTCCACTCTCTACCCGTCCGACGAACGGCGCGTCCGCGATCCGACACGTTCGGGGCAGCAATCTTCCTGACACGGGAGTCAATTGCCCTCTGTGACACACGCCGCTGTGCGAGCATGCCCAAGGAGTCAGCGCTCGCGTGACTCGAAGGTGTGTAACTGGAGGTCGGCACATGCGTCGTACAACCCGCTCGATCGGCGTCGTACTCATCTCGATCGTGGCCGCCCTCGGCCTGGTCGTCGGGTCGGCCTTCTCGGCCGCGCTGGCCTTCGGAGCGGTCACCGCGCTGATCGTGCCCGGCACCGGCACGCACAACATCCTCCCCCCGAACGCGGTGACCGGGTACAAGGAGAACGCCGCCAACCGGTACATCAACGAATCGGGCGTGCCCTGCAGTTCGACCGACGGATGCAACCTGCAGGGCGTCGACTATCCCGCCAGCTTCTTCCCGGTCGGGTTCATCCCCGGCTGGTGCCCCGGCTACTCCTGCGACACCTGGAACCAGTCCGTTGGCACTGGCGTCACGAATCTGAACACCGCGTTGACGACCGCGCTGGGCACGGGCACCGACCCGATCATCATCTTCGGTTACTCCCAGGGCGGGGCCGTGGTCTCACGCGAGATGTACGACATCCCCGACTCCGCTAAGAGCCGGGTCTCGGTGGTCACCATCGGCAACATCAACAACCCGCTGGGCCTGTGGTCGCGCCTGAGCTTCCTGCCGACCATCCCGGGCCTGGACATCTCCTTCGGCCCGCAACTGCCCACCAACAATGGCGTCACGAGCACCAACTACAGCTTCCAGTACGACCCCGTCGGTGATGCACCCCAGTACTGGGGCAACGCCTTCGCCGTGCTGAACGCGCTGGCCGCGTTCGTATACGTGCACGGGTACTACCTCGACCCGACGAGCAACGCGCCGACGGCCTCCCTGCCCTACGGGTACTCCGACGCCACGTTGGCCAACGCCATCTCCAACACCACGAAGCGCACCTACGGTGATGCGAGCTTCGTGCTGATCCCGCAGCAGGGCGCGCTGCCGCTGTACCAGCCGATCGTCGACCTCGGCAAGCAGTTCGGCATCAGTGCGCTGGTGAATCCCCTGGTGGCCCTGGTCAATCCGTTGACCAAGTTGCTCGTCGACCTGGGCTACGACCGCGCGACCAACCCCGGCATCGCCCGCACTCTGTCGCTGCTGCCGTTCAATCCCTTCGCGATCAACCCCATTCAGTTCGCCGGCCAGGTCGTTCAGGCCATCGTCCAGGGCGTGCAGGACGCACTCGCCGGCGGCGCTTCGCTGACCCCGCCGACGACGGTCACCCCGCCGAGCGCCGCGCAGACGCCGGTGACGACGCTGGTGGCCAAGACCTCTGTCGAGAAGAAGCAGTCCGTCGTGACGACCACGGCCGTCGCCGCCACCGAGGAATCCAAGCGGGGAACCGAGGAGCAGACGACCACGACTCAGTCCGCTCCGGAAAAGGTTGTGACCGAACAGGTTCCGGCAACCAAGACCGCGACCACCGCTCGGTCCTCCGCCGGCACCACGCCCGTCGCGGCCGTCGAGGAGAACGCCACCAAGGACCAGGATGCCGCCGACGCGGCGGCGGCCGCTGCGAAGGACGCGGCAGCGCAGGCCAAGGACGCGGCAGCGCAGGCCAAGGACGCGGCCGACAAGGCAGCCAAGGATGGCGCGGACAAGGCCGCCGCTGCGACCAGTGCAGCCGACAACGCCGCGAAGGCCGCGACCGAGAAGGCCAAGCAGTCCGCCGCCGCCAACGGTGCCGCCAGCACCGGCAGTAACAAGACCGCCGCCGACACGACCAAGACGACCGACACCTCCACCGGAACCAGCGACACCGGAGACTCGGAGAAGAAGGCAGCCTGACACAGCAGAACGCCCCCGCGAGTGCGGGGGCGTTCTCCTGTCTCTGATCGTCAGGCCACGGCGCCAGGCTTCAGGTAGGTGACCAAACTGACGTCGATCGTCTCGTCGATGAAGTAGTACTGGCAGCCCCTGAGGTACTTCATGTAGCGGAAGTAGTTCTCCTCGTCGGTGGCCGCGATCGCCTCGTCCTTGTGGGCCTCGAGTCGGTCGGCCCAGATACCCAGGGTCTTGATGTAGTGATTGCGCAGCGAGAAAGCCTCCGGGACGACGAAGCCGGCCTTCTCGCCGTGCTCGACCATCATCGACGTGCTCGGGATCCGGCCGCCGGGGAAGATCTCGGTGATCATGAACTTGATGAAGCGCGCCAAGTCGAACGTCAGCTTCTTGCCGCGCTCGGCCAAGTCGTACGGGTGGTACCCGACGCTGCTCTGGATCGTCATCCGACCGTCGTCGGGCATGACGTCGAAACACATCTTGAAGAAGTCGT
>JAOPUT010000193.1 GCA_025963385.1 Mycobacterium sp. | reverse complement strand
GATTTCCACACGCTGGGCCAGATCACCGCAGCCCTGCACGACCATTCGATGAGCTGGGTCCGTCCCGCCGGCTTCGAGCGGTTCGCCTGGGACTGGCAGCACAGTCTCGGCGACCGGCCGCGCTGGGGCCGTTGTCAGGACGCCGTCGGTGTCGGCGACGCGGAGTCCGCGGTCCTGGATCCGGCGCGCCGGCTCCTGCAGCGCAGGCTCGAGCAGTACGGCGCAGGGCCGGACGTGTTCGGTCTGATACACGCCGATTTGCGTCTGGCCAACCTGCTCGTCGACGGAACCGATATCACGGTCATCGACTTCGACGACTGCGGGTTGGGCTGGTACTTCTATGATTTCGGCACGGCGGTGTCGTTCTTCGAGGATGATCCGGCCGTGCCCGAATGGCAGGACGCGTGGGCCACCGGCTACCGGTCGCGCCGGCCACTGCCTGCCGCCGACGAAGCGATGCTGCCGTCGTTCGTGCTGCTGCGCAGGTTGTTACTGCTCGCGTGGATGGGCTCTCACAGCCATTCCAAGGAGTCCCAGGCGATGTCGATCACGTACGCCAAGGGCAGTTGCGAACTCGCCGAACGATATCTGAGCTTCGACGGACGACGGCTGGCCTGACCTCTTTTCAACGAAAGGCGACATCACATGTTCACCTCACTGCAGGGCCGCTCGGCCATCGTCACCGGTGGTAGCAAGGGTATCGGCAGGGGCATCGCCGAGACGTTCGCCGACGCGGGCGTCGACGTCGTCGTCACCGGCCGCAGCCAGGCCGACATCGACACCGCCGTCACCGAATTGGCAGGCAAGCCGGGCACCGTGACCGGCGTGGCCGCCGACGTGTCGAGCCCCGAGGACTGCCGTCGCGTGGTCGCCACGGCAGTGGAGCGGCATGGCGCCCTGGACATCGTGTGCGCCAACGCGGGCATCTTCCCGTCGGGCCGGCTCGAGGACCTCACCCCCGAGGACATCGAGGAGGTGATCGGCGTCAACTTCAAGGGGACCGTGTACATCGTCCAGGCCGCACTCTCCGCGCTGACCGACAGCGGTCATGGCCGCGTGATCGTGACGTCGTCGATCACCGGCCCGATCACCGGGTACCCCGGCTGGTCCCACTACGGAGCCAGCAAGGCCGCGCAGCTCGGCTTCATCAGGACCGCAGCAATGGAGTTGGCTCCCAAGAACATCACCATCAACGCGGTGCTGCCCGGCAACATCATCACCGAGGGCCTGATCGCAATGGGCCAGGATTACATGAACCAAATGGCGGCGTCGGTCCCGGCGGGCCGGCTCGGCAGCGTCGCGGACATCGGCAACGCGGCACTCTTCTTCGCCACCGACGAGGCCGGGTACATCACTGGTCAGTCCCTCGTGGTGGATGGCGGCCAGATCCTGCCCGAGTCCCAAGAGGCCATCGCCGAACAATAGAATTGGTGAACCAATTCGCGTGAGAGGGGCGACACGGTGCCGAAGGCGACCGAGGAGCTGCGGCGTCGGATCGTGGCCGACATCAACGCGGGCGTTCCCGGCGCGAAGCTCGGCAGCGAACGCGACCTCGCCGAGCGCTACTCGACCAGCCGGTCCAGCCTGCGCCAGATGCTCGCCGCGCTGGAGGAGGCAGGCCTCGTCCACCGGGCGATCGGCCGTTCCGGCGGCATCTTCATCAGCCACGCCCAGGTCCAGCGCAGCCTGTCCGACGTCGTCGGGGTGCCCGCCTTCCTAGCCAATCAGGGCTACGTCGCGGGCACCCGCGTGCTGTCGACGAAGATCACCGCACCGGACCGCATCACGCAGCAGGCGCTGCAGCTCGACGCGCGTGACTTCGTCGTGGAGATCCAGCGTGTCCGGCTGGCCGACGGTTCGCCGATCTCGTTGGAGCTGGCGCAGTTTCCCGCCGAGTCCTTCCCGGGACTGCTCGAGAAGAAGCTCGGCGGCTCGATCTACGAAATCCTCGAGAACGAGTACGGTCTCGTCACCTCGCGGGCGGACGAGCGGATCGAAGCCGTCAACGCCACCCCCGACGAGGCCTCGCTGCTGGCCATCAAGCCCCGGTCGGCGCTCCTGCTCATCACCCGGATCACCTACGACCAGCACGATGCGCCGTGCGAATTCTCCCGCGACCTGTTCCGCGGTGACCGCACGCGGTTGGCCGTGACGGTTCAGGGCCGCGGCATCGGGGTGCAATCCGCCGCTGCCGCCGCCACGGTGGCCCTCCAGAGCCAGGAGACCAAGGCCAGCTGAAAATCGCTTGACCTCAAGTGGGGTTGATGTCCAACCATGGTGTCATCACGAACCTAGGAGGACTCCCATGCGACCCATTCGCGCCGACCTGTGGGAAGCGCGCGTCGACAGCCCCTACCCCGGACTGACCACCCACGCCTACCTGTGGACGGGTGGCAAGGAAGGCAACGTGCTGTTCTACGGCACGCAGACCGACGCCGATTTCGATGCCATCGAGGAGCTGGGTGGCGTTGCGCATCAATACCTTTCGCACCGCGACGAGGCGGGACCGATGCTCGCCGCCATCAAGCAGCGCTTCGGCGCGCAACTGCACGCGCCCGCCGTCGAACTGCTCGAGATCGGCCAGCACGCGCACGTCGACGTCCCGGTCGCGAGCAGGCACGTCGACGCCAACGGCATCGAGGTGATCCCGACGCCCGGTCACTCGCCCGGCAGTACCTGCTACCTCGTCCCAGGCGTCAACGGGCAGAGCTACCTGTTCACCGGCGACACGATAATGCTTGGCGCCGACGGTGATTGGGTCGCGGGCCACATTCCGCCGATCAGCGAGGCAGGACCGCTGGCGGAGAGCCTCCGACTGCTCGGCACGCTGCGCCCCGACCTGGTGATCTCCAGTGCCTTCCCCAGCGAGGCCGCCGTGCACGTCCCCGGCGGTGCCCAGTGGGTGGACTGTGTGGCGCAGGCTCGCTCGCGATTGGCCGAGGTCGCCTAGATTACAGCCATGAGCCCTGCCGGCCGGTTCGCGCCGAGTCCGTCGGCCGACCTGCACATCGGCAACGTCCGAACGGCGATCCTGACATGGCTGTTCGCCAGGTCGACGGGTCGCCGCTTCCTGATCCGTGTCGAGGATCTCGACGACCGCACGTTCGCCGACGTCGCGCGACGCCAACTGCGCGACCTCGCGGCGGCCGGGTTGGACTGGGACGAGCCGCCGGAGTACCAGACCGCACACGAAGCTCGTTACGACGCGGTGATCGCCGAGCTCGTCAGCCGCGGGTTGACCTACGAATGTTATTGCAGCAGAAAGGACATCCAGCAGGCGCCGCGCGCACCACACGCTCCAGAAGGCGCCTACCCGGGCACCTGCCGCGACCTCACCGCCGAGGAGAGGGCCGACCGGCGGGCCTCGGGCCGACCGCCTGCGCTGCGACTCCGTTCGGACACCGACCGGTTCACCGTCACCGACGTACTGCACGGCAGCTACACCGGCGTCGTCGATGATCTCGTGCTGCGCCGCGGCGACGGCGTGCCCGCGTACAACCTTGCGGTGGTCGTCGACGATGCGGCCCACGGTGTCGATCAGGTGGTGCGGGGCGACGACCTCCTGTCGTCGTCGCCCCGGCAGGCCTACCTGGGGTCGCTGCTGGGGTATGCCCAGCCGGTGTACGCGCACGTGCCCCTGGTGCTGAACGCACAGGGCAAGCGACTGGCCAAGCGCGACGGTGCGGTCACCCTCGAGGAGATCGGCGCGTCGCGGGCACTCGAGCAGATCGCAGAATCGCTCGGCTTCACCGCGACCTCGTTGGACGGGATGCTTGCCGAGTTCGAGCCCGCGCGCCTGCCACGAGAACCTTGGACTTACCAGCCCTCCTGAGGAAAACCCTTTGAGCGTCGGCACGGGATTGGTACCGTCCGCCGGTGTTCGGATACTTCCGGCGGGCAATGCTCGCCGTCCTCATCCTCGCTGCGGTGATTCTCGGCTCGGCCGCCTGCGGGTCGTCGGACAAGACCGAGGACCCGATCAAGTCGGCGGGCGTGCTGCGCGTCGGGACCGAGGGCGTGTACTCGCCGTTCAGTTTTCACGACCCGGCCACCGGTGAACTCGTCGGCTACGACGTCGACGTCGCCAAGGCCGTCGGCCAGAAACTCGGTGTGAAGGTCGAATTCGTCGAGACGCCGTGGGACTCGATGTTCGCCGCGCTGGAGGCCGACCGCTTCGACATCGTCGCCAACCAGGTGACCATCAACCCGGAACGGCAGGGCAAGTACGACCTGTCCCAGCCCTACACCGTCGGTGAGGGTGTCATCGTCACGCGGGCGAACGACGACTCGATCAAGTCGCTGGCCGACATCAAGGGCAAGACGGCAGCGGAGAACGCCACCAGCAACTGGTCGGAGGTCGCCCGCAAGGCCGGTGCCAACGTCGAGTCGGTCGAGGGCTTCAGTCAGGCGATCACGCTGCTCAACCAGGGTCGTGTCGACGTCGTCATCAACGACAGCATCGCCGTGTACGCCTACCTCGCCGAGACGGGTGACAAGTCGGTCAAGATCGCAGGCACCGTCGGCGAGAAGAGCGAGCAGGCCTTCGCCGCGCGCAAGAACAGCGGCACGCTGCCGGAGCTCGACAAGGCGCTCGGCGAACTGCGCGCCGACGGGACACTCGCCGCGATCTCGCAGAAGTACCTCAAGGCCGACGCGACGGGAACGCCGCCGTCGACGCCGATCAGGTCCTCGGGCGTCCTGCGTGTCGGGACCGAGGGCACGTACTCGCCGTTCAGCTACCACGACCCGGCGACCGGCCAACTCGCCGGATACGACGTCGACGTGGCCAAGGCCGTCGGCGAGAACCTCGGCGTGAAGGTCGAATTCGTAGAGACCCCATGGGATTCCATCTTCGCCGCGCTGGAGGCCAACCGGTTCGACATCGTCGCCAACGAGGTCACGATCACCCCGGAACGCCAGGCCAAGTACGACCTGTCCGAGCCGTACTCGGTGGGCGAGGGAGTGATCGTCACCAAGGCGAACAATGACTCGATCAAGTCGCTGGCCGACCTCAAGGGCAAGACGACCGCCCAGTCCATCACCAGCAACTGGGCACAGGTGGCCCGCGACGCCGGCGCCAACGTGGAATCGGTGGAGGGCTTCACGCAGGCGATCACCCTGCTGAACCAGGGCCGCATCGATGCGACCGTCAACGACAGCATCGCGGTCTACGCCTACCTCGCCGAGACCGGCGACAAGACGATCAAGATCGCGGCGAAGACCGACGAGAAGAGCGAGCAGGCGCTCGCTGCCCGCAAGGACAGCGGCTACCTGCCAGAACTCAACGGTGCCATCGACGCTCTCCGTTCGTCGGGCAAGCTCGCCGAGATCTCGCAGAAGTATCTCAAGGCGGACGCCACCGGAGCCCCGCAGAGCGGGCAGACTCCGCAGGCGAGTGGCGGCGGCCAGAATGCACCGCCGGTCCGATCGGCCTGGCAGCTGATCCTCGACAACCTGTGGCCGCTGGCCAAGGCCGCGCTCACCGCGACGATCCCGCTGACGATCATCAGCTTCGTCATCGGCCTGGTCATCGCCCTGGCGGTGGCACTGGCCCGGCTCTCGCCGAACGTCATCCTGACCAATGTCGCCCGGTTCTACATCTCGGTCATCCGCGGCACTCCGCTGCTGGTGCAGTTGTTCATCGTGTTCTACGCGCTACCGCAGCTCGGGGTGAAGATCGACCCGTTCCCCGCGGCGGTCATCGCCTTCAGCCTCAATGTCGGCGGTTACGCGGCGGAGATCATTCGCTCGGCGATCCAGAGCATCCCGAAGGGGCAGTGGGAGGCCGCCGAGACGATCGGCTTCAACTACGTTGGCGCACTGAGGCGGATCATCCTGCCGCAGGCGGCCCGAGTGGCGGTGCCACCGCTGTCGAACACCTTGATCTCGCTGGTCAAGGACACCTCCCTGGCGTCGACGATCCTGGTCACCGAGCTGCTGCGGCAGGCGCAGATCGTCGCGGCGCCGACGTTCGAGTTCTTCGCCCTGTACGGCACGGCGGCGGCGTACTACTGGGTGATCTGCCTGGTGTTGTCGTTCGGCCAGGGCCGCCTTGAACGCCGACTGGAAAGGTACGTGGCGCGATGAGTGAAACGGACAACGGAACGGATGACGGAACCGCGGCTGAATATCGTGTGGTCGCCGAGGGCGTCGAGAAGGCGTTTGGCGACAACAAGGTCCTCAAGGGCGTCTCGTTCACCGTCGAGCGTGGCACGGCGACCGCCATCATCGGCCCCTCGGGGTCGGGCAAGACGACGCTGCTGCGCACGCTGAACGCGCTCGACAGGGCCGACGCCGGCGTCATCCGGGTGGACGACGTCGAGATCGACTTCTCCACGCCGACGCCGAAGCCCGAGATCCGCAGGTTCCAGTCGCGCAGCGGCTTCGTGTTCCAGGGGCACAACCTCTTTCCGCACAAGACGGTGCTGCAGAACATCATCGAGGGACCGGTCGTCGTGCAGAAGCGGCCGAAGGACGAGGCGGTCGCCGACGCGGTGGCCCTGCTGGACCAGGTCGGGCTGGCCGAGAAGCAGGACCAGTACCCGTATCAGTTGTCCGGCGGTCAGCAGCAGCGCGTCGGCATCGCCAGGGCGCTGGCGCTCAAGCCCAAGCTGGTGCTGTTCGACGAGCCGACCTCGGCGCTGGACCCCGAGCTCGTGGGTGAAGTGCTCTCGGTGATCAAGGATCTCGCGGTCGAGGGCTGGACGCTGGTCATCGTCACCCACGAAATCCAGTTCGCCCGACAGGTTTCCAACCAGGTGCTGTTCACCGATCAGGGCATCATCCTGGAGAAGGGCTCGCCCGCCGAGGTCATCGGCGACCCGAAGGAGGAGCGGACGCGCCAGTTCCTGCAGCGCATCCTCAACCCCCTGTAGCTCTCCCCCTTAGCCCCTCCTTGCCCCTAGCCCCTCCTTGCCGCGAGCGTGCGTGTCTGTAGGCGACACGCCGACCTCTGATCCCAGTCGGCGCACGCTCGTCGCAGCAACTCGGCGTGCTGCGGGTGCACGAATCACCGGAGGAGCTCGTCGCGGAACCGCGGGTGCGCGATCGCCGCCAGTGCCTCACCGCGCTCGCGGACGGTCTTGCCCTCGAGCTCGGCGACGCCGTACTCGGTGACGATCACGTCCACCTGGTGCCGCGGCGTCGTGATCACGGCGCCGGGCCCGAACTCGGACACGATCCGTGACTGCAGCTCACCGTCTTTGACGAACGTCGACGGCAGGCAGATCAGGGAGCGGTCCGACACCTCGAGGCCTGCGCCCGCCACGAAGTCCTCGGCGCCGCCGATGCCGCTGAACTGCTCGCCGGCGATGGTGTCGGCGACGACCTGGCCGTGGACGTCGATCGCCAACGCACCGTTGATCGAGATCATGTCGTCGTTCGCGGCGATCACCTCGGGTGAGTTGACGATCTCGACCGGCAGGAACGCGACGTCGGTATTGCCATCCAGCCACGCGTAGAGCTCTGGGGACCCGAACGCGAACGTCGTCACGCTGACGCCGTCGTACTGCCCCTTGCGCGCATTGCCGATCTTGCCCGCGCGGTGCAGCTTCATGCAGCCGTCGGTGAACATCTCGGTGTGCAACCCGTAGTCACCGCCGTCGCCCTCCGCCAGCAGTGCCGCAATCTGATTCGGGATGGAACCGATGCCCACCTGCAGGGTGGCGCCCGACGCGATGAAGTCGACGGCGTGCCGCGCGATCGCCTGGTCGACGTCGGTGGGTTGCGCGTCGCCACCCGGCAGGGCGAGCGGCGCGTCGGTCGACCGCACCAGGACGTCGATCTCGTCGACGTGCAACGCGTGGCGATACTCGCCGAGCCCGAATGTCCTCGGATACGCCTCCGACGCCTCGACGACGAGCATCCGGGCGGGATCGGCTGCGGCACGGCGTAATTCGTCGATCGTGCCACCGGCGTGCAACGACAGCGAGCACCAGCCATCCTCATCGGGCGGGGCCACGACGGTCGTCATCACGCGCGGGCGCTGCCGCTCGAGGAGCGGGCCGAAGCGCCGGAAGTCCGCAGGCGTGAACTGGATGTCGGCGCCGTCGGCGAGCAGCGCGCGCTCGAGCGGCCCGAAGAAGCCGGACAGGTAGTGCACTCCGCTGCGCGAGAAGAGTTCGGTGCCGACTGCGAGAAGCGCACCGTAGACGCGTAGGTCGGTCCAGTCCTCGCGTTCGCCGAGCGCTCGCAGGAACGCCGGCGGCTGGCCGGGCCCGAGCGGGATGCCCAGCGTGTCATCTGTGGTGAGTCGCGCGGCGGCCTGCTCGGCACTGAGCTCGGATGGCATGGCGCGACCCTATCTCGCTGGGCGATCTAGGCGACCGGTAGCGACGCCATCCCCCGCAGCGTGACGTTCGGTTTGTAGACCGGGTCGCCTGCGAGCTTCGCGTGCGGGAAGCGCGCGGTCACCGCGGTGAGCGCGATCCTGGCCTCCAGCCGGGCCAACGGCGCCCCGAGGCAGAAGTGCACGCCGTGACCAAATGCCAAGTGGCGGATACCTTCTCGGCTCGGATCGAAGGTGTCGGGGTGGTCGAAGGCTGCCGGATCGCGATGCGCGGCGGCCAGCAACAGCATCATGGTGTCCCCCTTGGGCACGGTCACACCTCCGATCGTCATCTCCTCGGCCGCCATCCGCCCCACCAGCTGCACGGGCGGGTCGTACCGCAACGTCTCCTCGATGAGCGTCGGCGCGCGGTCCGCGTCGGCGGCGAGTTCGGCCCAGTGCCTTGGCTCGCGCAGCATCGCCAGTATCGCGTTGGCAATCAGGTTCACCGTCGTCTCGTGCCCTGCGATCAACAGCAGGTTGCAGGTCGCGATGATCTCCTCGGTCGTCAGCTGGTCGCCGTCCTCCTCGGCCGCGATCAGCGCCGAGATGAGGTCCTCGCGAGGGACGGATCGCCTCTCCTCGATGAGACCGCCGATGTATCCACGCAGCCACTGTCCGGCCCTCATGCGTTCGTCGAAGCCGCCGGAGACCTCACCGGTGAACGTCAGAAAGGGATCGAGCCCCTGGGCGAGCAAGGCCGAGGCGCGACTGAACTCCGGCTCGTCCTCGATCGGCACGCCCAGCATCCGGCAGATCACGGCGACCGGTAGTGGATAGGCCAGGTCGGTGACGGCATCGAATCCGTCGGCACCCGCCACCTCGTCGAGCAGTTCGTGCACCATCGCCGTGACGTCGGCCTCGAGCGCCTTGACCCGCTTCGGCGCGAATGCCTGCTGGGCGAGCTTGCGCAGTCGGGTGTGATCTGGCGGGTCCAGGAAGAGGAAGCCCGGCTGACCCATCGGACGCGGCTCGGCGCCCTGCGCGATCTCACGCTGTACGACGCTCGACTTCAGGCGGTCACTCGCCGACGAGGGATGTCGCAGCACGTCGCCGCAGTCCTGGAAGGAGGAGAACACGACGAGGTTGCCCTCGGGCACCACCAGCGGCCCGGCTTCCAGGATCTGCCGGTAGGCGGGGTAGGGGTGCGCGCGGTTCTCTTGATCGAGCAGTTGCACCAACAACCCTTGCGATTCCGCTGTGGTCGCCATCCTCTTATTGTGCACGCGTGCAAGAAGGACCGCTAGGACGAGTAGTAGCGCCCCAGGACGTCCTCGCGAAGCTCCTTGAATTCACCCGCGGCGATGGCGGCCCGGATTCGGTCGACCAGACGAATCACGAATCGTTCGTTGTGGATCGTGCACAGCGTCGAGGACAGCATCTCCTTGGCCTTGAACAGGTGATGGATGTAGGCCCGCGTGTAATTGGCGCAGGTGTAGCAGTCGCACTCCGCGTCGATCGGCGTGAAGTCGCGCTTGTAGCGCGATCCGGTGATGTTGTAGCGGCCCGTCGCCGAGTACACCGCCGCATTACGCGCGACTCGGGACGGCGACACGCAGTCGAACGTGTCCGCACCGGCCTCGACGGCGGCGAACAGATCGTCTGGCTCGCTGATGCCGAGCAGATGACGCGGCTTGTCGTCGGGCAACTCGTCGGTCACCCACCCGACGATGGTCGCGAGATTCTGCTTCTCCAGCGCACCGCCGATGCCGTAGCCGGCGAAACCATTTCCGTCCTCGTCGCGGATCTCGGTCAACCCCTTGGCGGCTTGTCGTCGGAGATCCTCGTACTGCGCACCCTGCACGACGCCGAACAGCGCCTGGGACGGCTTCTCGGCGCGCACGGTCGACAGACGCCGGTGCTCGGCAAGACAACGCACCGCCCAGTCATGGGTGCGCTGTACCGAACCCTCCTGGTACCCACGGGTGTTCATCAGAGTGGTCAGCTCGTCGAAGGCGAAGATGATGTCCGCCCCGAGCTGGTGCTGGATGCCGATCGAAACCTCGGGCGTGAAACGGTGCGTCGATCCGTCGATGTGCGAACGGAAGGTCACGCCGTCGTCGTCGACGTGCGCCAAGCGCTCCTTGCCCTCGGCGATCACGTCGTCGGCCTGGACGCGGCCGGCGTCCATCGACAGCACCTTCTTGAAACCGACGCCGAGCGAGAGCACCTGGAAGCCACCACTGTCCGTGAACGTGGGACCCGGCCAGTTCATGAAGGAGCCGAGGCCACCCGCCTCGTCGACGACGTCGGGCCCCGGCTGCAGGTACAGGTGATAGGCGTTGGCCAGAACCGCTTGTGCGCCAACGTCCTTCATCGACTCGGGGAGCACGGCCTTGACGGAGGCCGCCGTGCCGACGGCGATGAACGCCGGGGTGTGAATGTCCCCGTGCGGGGTGTGGATGACACCGACCCGTCCGGACGTTCCCGGCAGTTCAGCCTCGACCTCGAAGAATTGCTGGGGCGGGGTACTCACCGCAGTAGGTTCTCACATCAGGAACCGCACGATCGCCTCCGCGAGTTCCTCGCCCGCGTCCTCCTGCAGGAAGTGCCCGGCGCCCTGGATCACCGGGTGCTCGATTCCCTGTGCGCCGCGCATCTGGCTGATGAAGATCGGGCCCATCGCGCCGGTGATCGGATCGCCGTCGCTGAAGGCCACCAGCATCGGAGTCTGGCTCTCGCACAACGTCTGCCACGCGGCCCGGTTGGCGGCGCTGGCGGGATCGTCGGGCGCCGTCGGCACCAGGCCCGGCATCGCGCGAGGGCCCGCGCAGTAGGAATCGTCGGGGAACGGAGCGTCGTAGCCAGCGCGAACCTCGTCGCTCATCGGTCGCTGACAACCCGACTGGACGAATCGACCGATCTCGATCTTGGGCATCCCCTGGATCGCCTTGCGGAACTGCCACCAGATGTCGGGCATCGGCAGGTCACCCGTCGGCAGCCCCGTGTTCGCCACCACGATCCGTGCCGCCCGATCGGGATGCTCGGCCGCGAGGCGAAGCCCGATCAGACCGCCCCAGTCCTGCCCGACGACGGTGACGCGACGCAGGTCGAGCTCATCGAAGAGGAGGGCACGCATCCACTCGACGTGTCGCGCATAACTGTGGTCGTCGATGTCCGTCGGCTTGTCCGAGCGACCGAAGCCCACCAGATCGGGGCAGATCACCCGGTGACCGGCCGCGGCCAAGATCGGGATCATCCGCCGATAGAGGTACGACCAGGACGGCTCCCCGTGCAGCAGCACAACCGGATCGGCGTGGGCCGGGCCGTCCTCCACCCACGCGACCCGGAGCCGTCCGCCGTCACCGTCGTTGATGTCGCGGTAGTGGGGTGGGTACGGAAAGTCCGAGAGAGCGGCGAATCGATCCTCGGGCGTGCGCAACGTCTCCATGGGCGTGAACCTACCGTCGGCCGATTGCGTCGATCGCCCGGCGGTGCACTTCCCGACACCTGCGGGTGATCGCCACGCAATTGCCAGTCGATCTTGAAAGGGTTTTTCGAGCAATCCAGCGTCAGCTGGTGAACGGGCCTCCATACTGCGTTGGACGATCCGCTGATCTTGACGGGTCGCACGGACAATAAGGAGAACAGTGGTGAAGCAGAGTTTGCTGGTTGCCGTGGGTGGCGCCGCGATCGTCGTCGCCGGTCTGGCGGGCTGTTCGTCGGGGGACAAATCTTCGTCGGGATCGTCGTCCAGCTCGAGTTCGTCCGAATCGTCGTCGAGCAGCTCGAGTGCTGCCTCGTCGACCGCCGCGGCCGCTACGGGCGCCAACTCGGTCACCATCGACGGCCAGGCGAAGGACCTCGGCGGCTCGGTCGTGTGCACCGTCGTGGGCGGGACCGTCAACGTCGCCATCGGTGAGGCGGGCACAGGTGTCGCCGCCGTCCTCAGCGACGGCGATTCGCCGACGGTCACGTCGGTCGCGCTCGGCAACGTCAACGGCGTCACCCTTGCGGTGGGCGCCGGTCAGGGCGACGCCACGGTAACGAAGGACGGCAATGTCTACAAGATCACCGGCAATGCCGTTGGCGTCGACATGGCCAACCCGATGCAGCCGACCAAGAAGCCGTTCGAACTCGACTTCACCTGCCCCTAGCTGTACTCGGCAGGGACGTTGTTGACGGTTTCGCTGTAAAGGGGGAGGACCTCCGGGCTTAGTGGAGATGTCTGACGTCTCTACCGACCAGGAGGTCCTCATGTCCCACGCTAATGCCCGTTT
>JAOPUT010000173.1 GCA_025963385.1 Mycobacterium sp. | reverse complement strand
TGGCGCAGTATGTAGATCAAGGATGGACGGGTGAGGTCGGCCGGTGAATCGGGTTTGCGGCTGTCGTCGGGATCAGGAGTCGGCGTCTCGGACGCCGATGGCGGCGCATCGGTGTCCGCAGCGTAATCACTGCCTGCCGTGGGGTCATTCGCGCCGTCCCCGCGACGCTCGGGCACGTCCACGGGCCCGCGATGGTCCGGGGCGGACCGTGCGGGGCGTATACCCACCGCCGCCGCACCAGCAAGCGACCCTGCAATGAATACGCCAAGCCACGCCCATCGGCGCCGTGGTTGTGGCGCGGGGGCCTCGATCACCATGCAGCGATGATGCCCATTCGCGCAGAGGTCAAACGAGTGGAGACGCCTACGTTCAGCACGGCGCCCGACTGGTCAAGTGCCAGGGGGTGCTGTCCACGGTCATCCGCCAAGCAAGCCGTTCAGGCTCAACACGATTCGCCATTGCGGTGGCGTCGTCAGCTGCCGGGCCACTCTCCGGTCCACTTTTCGAACAGTCGGGCACCTTGCCGGTCGATCAGCGTCTTCACCACAGAGAAGATCACGCCCTGCAGAGCAGCGGCCAAGAGGATTTCCTTGAAGGGGTATTCCGTCTGCAGAGCGGTCGGCGGATCGGCCTTGTCACCTGCTGCGGCGCGCCGCCAGATCTGTTTGAAGATGACCCCAGCTAGCAGGCCGCCAAGCACCGAACTGAGTAGACCGATCGGGCGGTAGAGAATCTTCGCCGTGGTAGACGGCGGTCTGCTTGACATACTTCTCCTTTAAGAGTCCGACGGCGAGGACTGATGTCACGAACGGCGCCGCCAGATGACGATGCCGAGCACCGCGACCACGATGGCTGCCGCGGCCAACGGAAACGCTGGTTTGACGGACCCCTCGGTCGTGGTCGCGCGGGTGATGACCGTGTCTTTCACGTCGTGGCTCGTTTCGAGGATGCGGTCCTTCGCATGGGAAGCTGCCTCGGTTGCTCGCGCCTTCACGTCGAGTTTCGCCGTCAAGGCCTGCGTAGTCTCGACGAGATCCGCGCGTGTCTGCTCGATGTCGTGCTGCAGGTCGTCGGCGCTCGCCTCGGGGCCCGGTTCGGGGAGCGCGTGATCAGGTCCGGCCATGGCGTGCGTCCTTCACTTCCTCGATGTCTTCCTTCACATTGGCAACAGTCTGTTCGGGCACCGGCGAGGCGTCCTCAACCTGACGCTTGCCGACCAGCGCGGCGGCACCCGCTGCCGCGAGCAGAACCGCCGCCACGATCACGGCGGCGGCCCAAACCGGGAGAACGATCGCGAGAGCGGCGACGGCGGCAGCGACTAGCGTGCTTACACCGAGGGCGGCGAGTAACCCTGCCACGCTGAAGAGGCCCGCTCCCATTCCGGCATGCTTGATCGACTCTTGCATTTCTTTCTGCGCCAACCGAAGCTCGTCGCGCACCAGACGGGACGTTTGCGCCGTCAATTGCGTGATGAGTTCGCCAGTCGAGGCGCTCTCGGTCGGTGTCGTGCCGGTGCCGGTACCCATGACACTCGCTTCCCGCAGGTCGAAGAGGTGTTCGTGGTAGTCGGTTTCCCCGCTGCAGGCGCCCAAAACATTGAATGGCTCACCAGTCGCTGGGACAGCGTGATGGCAACCTCGGCCCTTGATGACGGCGAACAACCAATTTCTCGGTCATCCCCTAGGGAGTCAACCGGCCTGTTTTCCGAGTGAGACTCGAATGTCGGCGAGCGCTCGGCATTCGTCGAGGGATGCGGCGATGTCGCGACGTTCTGCCGGCTCTGTCCGGTTATCCCGACGTAGGGCTGCGGCTCGGCGCAGTCCTCGAAGAGGACGACGACTGAACTCCCCAGATCCTGCTCCATTGGGGTCGGTGCGAGCACCATCGGTTTCGATCGATGTCGAACTTGGTGGCGTGGTACATCGAGTTGCCGGGGAAGGCGCCTTGGCCGCCGTAGCTCGACAGCTGAACGTGCGATCGCCGCGAGCTCCTCGCATGTACGAGAGCGCCGCGCGGCCACCGACGCGCTGGGGGCGATCGGCGTCGGCCGCCTGGGTCAACCGACGCCGCTAAGGTGCGGGCCCCGGGATCGATCCGGAGCTGACACGCTAGCCAGAAAGTGTTGACGGGGTATCGGTGCCGCCGTCGTGTGTTCGAGCACGGGCACCCCGCGGATGTCCACCCCGTCGAAGGCGTAGCCCGCCATTGCAGATACGTCGTGGTGCCGATGCGGGATTCGGCGATGACTGCGGTGATTCGTAGATCGAACCACGGTGACTGACAGTCGCCTCGTTTGGAGTCGTTGGCAGCCCAGCGCGGATGGTGATCGGCCATCCCTTTCGCTACGGCGCCTCGTTTCCGGAAGAACGAGCCGCTCTAATCTCAAGCCTGGGTCGGTGCCGGCGTGCCGATCAACAGGTGGGGCGCCCCGTCTGCGGCACTGACCCGACGGTGTTGCACCGTGAAACCCGCGCCTCGCAGCGCGTTGATGATTTCGGGGATGGGGCGGAGGTGGAAGCCGTGGCCGGTGAACGGTAGCTTCGCCATCGTCTCGGGGTCGGCGATGCCGACGACGATACGCCCCGAGTGTGCTGTCACCCTGGCCAACTCGGCGAACGCCTCTTGCAGTTCGGCGACGAAGTAGATGGTGTTGACGGTCACGACACCGTTGAAGGTCCCATCGGCGAACGGCAGTCGGGTCAACGACCCGCTGTGCAGCGCCAACCGCCCGGCCGCGACGTCGCGCCGATATCGCCTTGCGGCCTGCTCGAGCATCGTGTTTGACACTTCCACCCCATGGACGCGCCCCGACCGGTCAACGCCGTCGAGCAACAGTTGCAGCCCGACACCGCCGCCAAATCCGACGTCGGCCACCACGGCGTCGTCTTCGGCTTGCAATGCCTGCACGGCGGCGCGCACGAAGCCGCGGTTGCCTCGATTGAGCGCGCGCCCGACGATCCGGCCACCCACGCCGCGTGGATGGCCGAGCTGCTTGGCGATACCGGCCATGAGAGCGTCCCGGGCGGCCATCTCCTGACCGTACCGGCTTCACGTGTTCGACACCCCCACGATTCGCGGACCCGACGAACACGCACCTCCTCCGCGTCGCTTCTCTAGAAAAGGGTCGCCAAGGCCGCGATTCCCCGGGCGTGAACCCGACGGAGTGGAAGGCCTCGACTATGGGGTCGAACATCAAGGCGATGGCGGTCTGAGCGAATTGCCGTAGGTGTCCGGGTCCGTCGTCGCAAGACTGTGTCGTGAATGCCGTTCGGCGTCAACGGTGTAGCGATCCAATCGTGGGTCCGCGAACTATCGCGGATAGCCCAGACTCCAGCCGCGATAGACCCACTTGCGGCCCACATTGGGGGTGGGGAGGATCTGGATGTTGTGCTGGTCGCCGTACCCCGGCGCGAGTCCTTGGACGCCACCAGAGACATAGGTCCCGTCTCCCCGGGAGATGTCGATGTGCGGCCCGTCGGACCCCTTGCTGAAGACGAGTGCGCCCCGCGGCGAATTCATGTCAGTGTGGATCTGACCTTGCGCCAAGAGGGTTTGGTACACGGTTTCGGACGCGCCGTCCCAGCCGTACTTCGCTTGCGGCACGCCAAATGCATAGGCGACCAGAGCCTCACATCCGTACGGGCCGAACCGGTCTGACCCAAGTGCGCTTTCAGCCCTGGCGATGGCGGCGTCCGCTCCGGGAATCGTCTGCGCCGGCTCGGCTGGCGCGCCCGGTGCGATCAGGAGCGCTGCGGCTAGCGGACTTACTGCGAGAACCAGACATGTTCGGGTGTTCAACTCGGTGTCGCTCCACTTTCCCGTGATCGTTGGCCTCGGTGGGAGTGCGACGTGTTTCGCCAACCGGTCCCATCCACCGCTCCCAGGCAAATCGATGCTCTTGTCCATGTGTTGTTCAGGTCCTCATCGTGCGGTACTCGACAGTGCCGGGCAACCGGAGGCGCGACCGCAGTGCCGGTCGCCTTGGCAGTCGTGTGCGTGCCGCGCCGTCGACGACCGGTGAGTTGCTGCGAACCAGTTGTGCGGCCGCGGCCAGCATGAATAGTTTGGTGGTCGGTGAGGCACGAGGTGATCTGATGAGCGACGTGGCCGAGCCGGTGTCTCGGGTGATCGTCGTCGGCGCCGGTATCGCGGGGCTAGCTGCCGCGTCGCGGCTACAACTCGACGGCATTCCGAACGTGGTGCTCGAAGCGCGGGATCGCCTCGGCGGTCGGCTGTGCACAGTCGACCTCGCAGGTGTGCCGGTCGACCTCGGTGGCTCGTGGATCCATCATCCGATCGGCAACCCGCTGTCGTCGCTCTGTGCCGAGTACGGCCTCGCGCGCGACCCCGGTGATCCCCTTCCGACTCTGACGGGTTTCGACCGGCGCGAGCACCGACACCTCGATCGTTCCGAGATGGGGGAGTTCTTCGATCTGGTCGTGGACGCCTTCGAGGAAGCAGGCGAGTCGCTGCGGGACCGCTTGACGCCTGAGGCGACGGCGCCCGCCGCAATCGAGGCGTTCATCGGGGAGCGTGGGTTCGCCGGGGCGGCGGCGCGGCGCGCACGCCAAGGGCTACTCGCCGCGATCGAGGCAGATGCCGGGGACCGTGCCGTCAATCAGTCGATTCGTTGGTTGGGCGACGAGGAGGAATACGAAGGCGACCTGTTCGGCGACCTGCCGCGCGACGGTTACCGATCGGTCGTCGAGGCAATGGCGGCGCCACTCAAGGTCAGATTCGGCGCCGAGGTGGTCCTGGTGAAGATCGCGGGCGACGGTGTCGTCGTGACCTGTGAGGACGGTTCGGTTGAGACCGGTTCCCATGCGATCGTCAGCGTCCCCCTCGGTGTCCTCAAACGTGGTCTACCGCTGTTCGAACCGGCGCTACCCCCACCGGTACAGGCAGCAGTCGAGGCCCTCGGGTTCGGGCGCTACGAGAAGATCGCGCTCCGGTTCGACACGGCGTTCTGGCGCCGTGAGGGCATCTCACACCTGGTGGTCTTTCCGTCCGACGACGACGAACCCGCGATGTGGGTGTTCGACCTCGACGCCTTCGGTGCCGGTCCCGTTCTGTGTGCGCACCTGTTCCACAGCCTGACCCCCTACGCGCTGGAGCGGTCGGCATCCGAGGCGACGAACTGGCTGCGTGACGTGTTGTCCGAGGTGTTGGCCCATTCGGTGCCGGAACCCATCGCCACGGTAGTGACGTCGTGGGCGCACGATCCCTTTACCGGCGGTGCTTACACGCATTGCCCACCGGGAGTGGACCCTTCGACGTTCGACCTGCTCGGTCAACCGGTGAAAGGCCGGCTGCTGCTGGCGGGAGAGCACACCGATGGCGTACGCACCGGCTATGCCGATGGGGCGTATCGCAGCGGCCTGCGAGCGGCGAGCATGCTCGCCGGTGCCAGACCGGTCGGCCGGTAATCGCAGCGGGTGAACCCATTGCGCTGCTTAGGATTCGACGATGCTTCGTAGATTCTTGAGGCTGGCGGTCAGCGTGCGGCCCACCTGTCTCGCCGCGATCCGGTCGGCGACCAGGCCGAGCAGGCCGCCGGGAGATTGATAGGAGAGCCGGAACGTCACCTTGGTTCGGCCGGCACCGGCGTCGCGCAGGCGGAAGCGGCCTCGCTGACTGACGCCGGTGATGCTGATCCAGGCCAGATCGCGGGCCTCGTCGAATTCGACGAGCTCGATCACTCCGCCCACTGGTGCGGCGCCGATCTTCCAGTGCACGGTGAAGCGGGACCCGGTATCCACCAGCCCGTCGGTGACGTTCTCCCACCGTTCGAGATTGGGCATGAAGTCCGGGTAGCGCGCGGGATCGCTGACGAGGGCCCAGACGTCGCGACGATCGGCCGTGACGACGAGTTCGCGTTCTACCCGCATCAGCCGATCACCGGGAATCTGCGCTCAGCGGCCAGGCGGTCGACCGCGCCCTGCAGGCTGGCCAGCACCGCATCGTTGACCGTGTCGTCGTCGGCATCCACGTTGATCGGTTCCTGAACCTCAATGGTGATCTTCGCCGGCAGCGGGAGGTGGCCGGCCAGGTCACTGACGTTGAGGCCCCACGGCAGGGCCAGGGAGATGGGCACGCTCTTGAGCCGCAGCATCTTGTCCACGCGCAAGAGCTTGGCCAGCCACTGACCACGGTTCAGGAACAGTGCGGTTTCCTGGCCGCCGACACTGGCGACCGGCACTATGGGAACGCCGGCCTCCCGTGCGAGTTGCACGTATCCCTTGCGGCCACCGAAGTCGACGACGTTGCGTTCCCACGACGGACGGAACACCTCGTAGTCGCCACCGGGGTAGACGAGCAACGCGCTTGCCCGTCCTGCCTGCAATGCCAGCCGGGCATTCTCGGGCGTCGCGGCGACGGTGCCGAACTTGCGAAGCCAGCCGAGACCGGGTGCGGTCACGACCAGGTTGTGGGCGAGTTGGAAGAAGGGTCGCTCCACGCCGAAGTACGAGCAGAAGGCCAGGGTGAAGACGGCGGTGTCAGGTGGGACATTGCCTCCACTGTGGTTGCCCACCAACAGAACTGGCTTGTCAGCGGGGATGCGGTCCAGGCCCCGGACGTCGGCTCGAAAGTACAGCGAGGCCAGTAGCCAGGTGCCGGGCAGGCGATCTCTGATGTAGTCGGGATCGCGATGGTCCAGGTCGGCGCGGGGCACCTTCGAGGAGACCTTGTCCTGCGCCCAGCCGAGGACGTCGTCGGCGGCGGAGCGGAGCGTCATCGTGACCCCCCGACCCGCCGAATGCACTGGTTCCCACCGCACATGATGTCCCCTGTCCCCATTGACCGACCACCACCGTCATCAGCGGTGGTGGGGTGCCCCGTGGCGACGAGTGTCAAACTGCCGTTTCGACGTGCTGCCCTACATGCGGCACGGGGCGTCGATCATCTGATGGCGGTGCCAGGGATGTCGGCGTACTGCGCGAGCAAGTTCGCCGTCTACCAGGCCTGCAGGATCTCGGTCGACGGTTTGGACGCAGCCAAGCAGACCTGCCAGGCGGTGTGGCTGCGGATGGTGGACACCCGCTGAGCCGCGCACGGGCGTAGAACTGTTGGCGTGCAACTACTCTCGTTCGAACCCTTCGAGTGATTCGGTGAGGGCGATCAGCAGGGCGGCACGGAAGTGCGCGACAGCTGGGTTCAGCGGCGCAGGCCGGGTCAGCAGCACGATGCCTGCGCGTTCCCCCGCCAGGGGTACGAAGCGCACGCCGCCACTGCGCAGACTGCGCGACGAGGCCGCGAGGCGGGTGATGCCGACTCCCGCGGCCACGAGCGCGAGCAGGCCCTGCGGTGTCGTGCTGCGGCGGTGAATGCGTGGGCGGTAGCCCGCGGCCGCGAAGTCCCGGTCGTATTGGCGGTGCCAGGGCGGCCAGGAGGCGCGCGGCGTCATCACCCACTGCTGGTCGGCGAGATCGGCCAATCGCAGACTTCTCTTGCGGGCCAACACGTGTCCACTCGGTAAGGCGATCACCACCGGTTCGGATCCGAGCAGGTCGCTGTGCAGGTCGTCGACGAGTGGCGGCCGGGAGACCGCGGCGTCCAGGGTGCCGCCACGCACACCGGTAACAAGGTCGGCGATGGAGAGGTCAGAGGTGTGCAACTCGATGCTGGGATTCTCCGTCGCGAACCGGCTGACCACCGGCGGCATGAGCTCGTTCGCCAACGTGGACAGGAAACCCACCCGCAGGTCGAGTTCCTGCCCTCGCGCACTGCGCATGACGGAGTCCATCGCTCGTTCGGCGGACCCGAGGAGCGGCACCGCCTCGCGCAGGAGGACCTCACCAACGGCGGTGAGGGTGACACCGCGGCTGGAGCGGACCAACAACGCGGCTCCGAGCCGGGATTCGAGCACGCGCATCTGCGCCGACAGCGACTGCTGCGTGAGGTGCAGCCGCGCGGCGGCGCGGGTGATGCTGCGTTCCTCGGCGACGGCGACGAAG
>JAOPUT010000172.1 GCA_025963385.1 Mycobacterium sp. | reverse complement strand
CCGGTGGTCTTCCTCGCGTGCAGGAGCTGTTCGAGGCCCGCGTGCCCCGCAACACCGCTCCGATCGCGGACGTCACGGGTCGCGTGCACATCGAGGTGGGCGAGAAGTTCTACAAGATGACGATCGTGCCGGATGACGGTGGCGAGGAAGTCGTCTACGACAAGCTCACCCGTCGTCAGCGCCTGAAGGTGTTCAAGCACGAGGACGGCTCCGAGCGTCTGCTCGCCGACGGCGACCACGTCGAGGTCGGTCAGCAGCTGATGGAAGGCTCGGCCAACCCGCACGAGGTGCTGCGCGTCCAGGGTCCCCGCGAGGTGCAGATCCACCTCGTCAAGGAGGTCCAGGAGGTGTACCGCGCTCAGGGTGTGTCGATCCACGACAAGCACATCGAGGTCATCGTGCGGCAGATGCTGCGTCGCGTGACGATCATCGATTCGGGTTCGACGGAGTTCCTGCCCGGTTCGCTCACCGAGCGTGCCGAGTTCGAGTCGGAGAACCGTCGTGTCGTGGCCGAGGGTGGCGAGCCTGCGGCCGGACGTCCGGTGCTGATGGGTATCACGAAGGCATCGCTGGCCACGGATTCGTGGCTGTCGGCGGCGTCGTTCCAGGAGACCACGCGAGTGCTGACCGATGCGGCGATCAACTGCCGCAGCGACAGGCTCAACGGTCTGAAGGAGAACGTGATCATCGGCAAGCTGATCCCGGCCGGTACCGGCATCAGCCGCTACCGCAACATCACGGTGCAGCCGACCGAGGAAGCTCGGGCCGCCGCGTACACGATCCCGTCCTACGAGGATCAGTACTACAGCCCGGACTTCGGTCAGGGCTCCGGCCAGGCCGTGCCGCTGGACGACTACGGATTCAGCGACTACCGGTAGTAGTTCACTGTGGAAGGGCCCCGTCACGCATCGCGTGGCGGGGCCCTTCTGCGTCGGGTATCCCTCTGCGCGAGCAGACGCAAATGTGCCGACGCCTACGGCGTGTCGAGCACACTTGCGTCTGCTCGCGACATGCTTGCGCGGCGTCGGTTGTCCACAGTTGCGATCTCATCCA
Organism: Mycobacterium sp.; assembly: GCA_025963385.1. GTDB lineage: Bacteria > Actinomycetota > Actinomycetes > Mycobacteriales > Mycobacteriaceae > Mycobacterium. The sequence goes on along the minus strand of JAOPUT010000172.1, from coordinate 18,398 downwards.
CAGATGGCCTGCTGGGCCTGTCGCGCCGCGGGTCGATGACGACATCATCGAAAGGTGTTCAGCGAGGCCGTATTCGGCGGTCCCTACGGGCTGGCGACCGCGGCCGATCTATCGACGATGCTGTCTCGACGGATGCTGGCCCGCCACATCGAAGCAGGCGCAATAGTCCGGGTGTGCCATGGCGTCTACGCGTTGTCTGAGCCCGATACCGCCGGGCGTTTGATGGCACTTGATCTGATGACGGGGCTTCCGATGGTGGCGTGCATGAACACCGCCGCGGCACTCTTCGGATTCGACACCGAAGCCGATCCCCGGATGCATGTCTTGGATCCGGCCATCCGGATGCGGCCGACGGCCAACGTCATGGTCCATCAGCGAGTGGGTGCTCCTTTGATCAATGTGCAGGGGCGTCTGGCCACCGCGCCAGCGTGGACGGCGGTCGAGGTGGCGCGGACACTTCGGCGCCCGCGCGCCTTGGCGGTGCTCGACGCCGCCCTGCGCGCGAAGGCCTGTACCGTCGAAGACCTTCGCGACGCTGTCAGCGAGCAGAAGGGACGCCGCGGAATCGTACGTGTGCGAGAACTTTTGGAGCATGCGGACGGTCGGGCCGAGTCCCCGATGGAAAGTGAGGCGCGGCTGGTATTCATCGACGGCGGGCTGCCGCTGCCACAGTTGCAGTACGAGATCATCGACTTGCGCGGCGATCTGTGGCGGACTGACTTCGCCTGGCCCGACGCCAAACTCGTCGCCGAATACGACAGCATGGAATGGCACGCGACGCCCGCAGCGCTCAAACACGATCGGGTGAAGATGGCGCGGCTGCAAGAGTGCGGATACACCGTGGTGCCGATCGTGGTGGACGATGTGCGCTACCGGCAGTGGGATCTGGTCGGGCGGATCTTCCGCCACTTGGGCTAGCCGTGGTCTATGTCGAGTAGACGCAAATGTGCCCGACACGCGGTGCTTTTCCGCACATTTGCGTCTGCTCGCGGGGGATCGCGGGGAGGGCGGGGGACCTGCCTAGTCGTGGCCGGAGCGGACCTTCTCGCCGGGCATGGCGCACGACGTCCGTGTCACCAGCGAGACGGGGAGCACCGTGTGCCGACGCAGCCGTCGACCCGGTTGATCGAGTCGACTGAAGAGGCGCTCGGCGGCGAACCGGCCCATCTCCTCGCCGTCCTGGTTGATGACCGTGATCGCGGGCTGCAGCGCGGCGGCGGTGGGAAAGTCGCCGAAGCCGACGACGGCAATGTCGCTGCGCCGCAACGTCTGTAGCGCCGAGACGACCGACACCGTGCACCGCGCGTTGGACGAGAACACCGCGGTCGGCGGGTCGGGTTCGGAAAGGATGCGCCGCAGCGCCGCCGTCACCGTGGCGATGTCGACGTCGCCGAGGTGCACCAGCGCGTCGGTGTGGTCCAGAGCTGCGTCTGCCAGCGCCTGCCTGCAGCCCTTCAGCCGCAGGATCCCGGTGATGACGTCGTCGCCGAGGAACGCGATGCGGCGGTGGCCGTGGCCGATCAGGTGTGCGGTGGCCTCGCGGCCGCCGCCGACGTCGTCCTGCACGACGGCGTCGGCGGTCAGCTTGCCGGGGATCCGGTCGACGAACACCAGCGGTGCGCGCGTCTGCCATGGCTGCAGGAAGGACATGTCCGGGCCCACGGGGCAGATGATCATCCCCGCCACCCTGCGGTGCAGCACCGCCTCGATGGACTGCCGCTCGTGGGAGTCCTCCCATCCGACGCTGGTGACGATGACCGCCACCCCACGGCGGCTGGCCTCACGCTCGACCGCGCTGATGATGCCCGCGAAGAACGGGTCGGCCACACCGGGCACCGCCACCCCGATCGCCGCGTCCCGACCGGTACGAAAGGTGACCGCCAGCATGTTGGGCACGTACTCGAGTTCGTCGATCGCCTGCTGCACGCGCAACTTGACGTCGGAGGAGACGTAGCGGTCGTTGTTGACCACGCGGGAAACGGTTTTCGCGCTGACGCCGGCCCGCAGGGCTACGTCGCGCATCGTCGCCATCGTCGGTCCTCCCTCTCCGGGTCGCCAGTATGTCACCGATGTCAGAACGTGGATGGAATTCCTCTGACACCGGTGACATGCCCGCCTAAGTGGCGTACCGTCTGGCTTCGAAGCAGGTGACGCAGGTAACAGCTACGGACTCAAGGAAGAGGACGGCGCAGACGGATGAAGGCCGTGTACTACGAGGCCCCCAAGACATGGTCGGTGACCGATATCCCGACCCCGGAGGCGGAGCCGGGGCAGGTGCGCATCAAGGTGGGCCAGGTCGGCGTCTGCGGCACCGACCTCCACATTCACGAAGGCGAATTCGGCGCGGTCTTCCCGCTGGTCCCAGGGCACGAACTGGTGGGCGTCGTCGACCAGCTCGGCGACGGCGTGACCCGCTTCCGCCTCGGCGAGCAGGTGACCGTCAACCCCAATGTGTACTGCGGCCAGTGCCCCTACTGCCTGGCCGGACGGCTGGGCCAGTGCGACGCCATGAAGGGTTTTGGCAGCAACTTCCCCGGGTTCTTCGCCGAATACGCGATCGCCGACCACACCCTGGTGTTCTCGACGGAGGGGCTGCCCATCGGCACCGCCGTGTTCAGCGAACCGACGTCGTGCGCGATGCACGGGCTCGAGTCGCTGCAGATGCGCCCCGGTGGCAGCGCGCTGGTCCTCGGCGCAGGCCCCACCGGTCTGCTGCTGGCTCAGCTGATCGCCTCCGGCGGCGCGTCGTCGGTGACGGTGGCGGCCCCCAGCCAGTTCAAGCTCGACACCGCGACCGCGCTCGGCGTGGACCGCACGGTGCGGATCGTCCGCGACGATCCCGATGCCAACATCGCGGCACTGCTGGCCGCCTCACCGCACGGGGACGGGTACGACGCCGTCGTCGAGGCGACCGGTTCTCCCGCGGTAGGCGACATCTGCGTCCCGCTCACCCGCCGCGGAGGCACCGTGCTGATCTACGGCGTCACCCGCGACGACGACGTCGTGCGGTTCCGCCCGTTCGACGTGTTCCGCAGGGAGATCACCATCAAGGGGTCGTTCGCCGAGATGACGTCGTTCGGCGCTGCCATCGACGCCCTGCGCGGCGGACGGGTGCGCACCGACGGCATCGTCACCCATCGGTTCCCGCTCGACGACTACGGGCAGGCTCTGGAGGCGTTGCGCCACGATCCGACCGTCCACAAGGTGGTGATGGTGCCGTGACGCCGCAGCCACAACTGTTGCCGCCCAACGTCATCGAACACTGGTACGCGGGCGGTCCCGCGCTGGCCGCCTGGCGTGGCCTGCCGCCGGTGGGCGAGCGGTCGCCCGAGGAATGGATCGGCGCGACGGTCGCGCGGTTCGGCGACCCCGACCACGGACCCGCCCGCCTCGCCGACGGCACGCGGCTTCTCGACGTCGTCCGGGCCGACCCGATCGGGTGGCTCGGCCGCGCCGACGGCATCCCGGGGGACACCGGCGTGCTGGTGAAACTGCTCGATGCGGGACAACGCCTTCCGGTTCACGTCCATCCCACGCGCGACTACGCCCACACCCATCTCGGCTGCGTCTACGGCAAGACCGAGGCCTGGTACGTGCTCGAGGCGAGCGCCGACGCCGCGGTGTGGGTCGGGTGGCAGGAGGAGGTCGACGAGGACCGCGTGCACGAGCTCGTCGACAGCCAGGACGCCGAGACCATGCTCAAGCTGATGCATCGCATTCCGGTGCGACCCGGTGACGGGGTGCTCATTCCCGGCGGTACCCCTCACGCGATCGGTGCAGGCATCCTCCTGATCGAAGCCCAGGAGCCCACCGATCAGTCGATTCTGTTGGAACGCAACAACACCGAGGCGACGGATGCGGAGGTCTTCCTCGGGCTGACGCGCAACGTCGCGCTGTCGGTCGTCGACACCACCGCTCTGGCCGACCCAGGTCGACTGGTCAGACACACTCGCGACGTCCCGTCGGGACTGGCCGCGGTGCTGCCCGCCGAGGCTGCCCCCTACTTCCGCATGGAGTTGCTCGCTGCGGGCGCCGACGTACCCGCGGGCTTCGCCGTGGCGGTCGTGGTGGCGGGGCGCGGCGGGCTCATCTCCACCCACGGCACCGCCCTCGACGTCGTCGCCGGGCAGACGCTCGTCGTCCCCGCCGCCTGCGGCAGCTGGCACGTCGACGGTAACGCCCGACTGCTCGTCTGCAGGCCCGGCACCACTTGGCCACCCCGCACGGAAGGCATCTCATGACGGCAATACTCGAGGCGCGGGGCATCTCGCGGAGCTTTGGCCACGTCCGTGCGCTCGACGGGGCTGACTTCGACATCGAGGCTGGGGAGGTCGTCGGGTTGATCGGCGACAACGGCGCAGGCAAGTCGACGCTCATCAAGGCGCTCTCGGGCAGTCTTGAGCTCGACGACGGCGAGGTCTACTTCGACGGCTCCCCGATCCGGCTGTCCAGTCCGCGTGAAGCCAACGATCTCGGCATCGAGGTCGTGTACCAGGATCTGGCCCTCGCGCCCCATCTCAACCCGGTCCAGAACGTCTTCCTCGGAAGGGAACTCAGCCGCAAGGGCGCGCTGGGACGCCTCGGATTCATGGACGAGAAGGAGATGCGCAGGCAGGCCGCCGCGTCGTTCTCCGACCTCGGGGCGACGGTGCGGTCGCTGAACACGCCCGTCGGGTCGATGTCCGGTGGCCAGCGCCAGGGCATCGCCATCGCGCGTGCCATCGCGTGGGCCGACAAGGTGGTCATCCTCGACGAGCCGACCGCGGCGCTCGGCGTCGTCCAGACCAAGAACGTCCTGGAATCGGTGAAGAAGGTGCGCGACAAGGGTATTGCGGTGGTCTTCATCAGTCACTCGATGCCGCACGTGCTGGAGATCTGCGACCGGATCCAGGTGCTGCGCCTCGGCCGCCGGGTCGCTACCTACCGCGGCAGCGAGACCAGCGTCGAGACACTCGTCGGCGCCATGACGGGCGCCCTTGACGGACGGGACAGCGCCGCATGAGCACGTCGAGCGAGGAGCGCACCGCGAGACCATCCTCGGCGGCCGTCGGCTCCGGATCCGACGACGGTGACGACACGCTGCTGAAGCGGGTGCTCGGACTGCAGGCGTTCTGGATTCTCGGCGTGCTGATCGTCATCTGCGTGCTGTTCTCCATCGTCGCCGGTGATCGCTTCCTATCGACCGGCAACTTCTCGCTGATCTCCCAGAACGTCGCGGTGTGGGCGGTTCTCGGCGTCGGCATGACGTTCGTGATCATCACCTCGGGTATCGACCTGTCCGTCGGATCCGTGCTCGTGTTCTCGTCGGTGGTGGCGGCGAAGGTCATGGCGGCGATGGGTGGCGACGGACCGGGGGTGGCCGCGGCCGGTCTGGTGGCAGCGGTGCTCAGCGGCACGGCCTGGGGCGCCATCAACGGCGTGCTGGTCGCCAAGGCCAGGGTGCCTGCGCTGATCGTCACCCTCGGAACGCTCTCGGTGGCACTGGGTTTGGCGCAAGTGCTCACCGGTGGCATCGACATCCGCTCGGTACCAAACGAATTGACCGACTTCAGTGCGTACATCAAGGTGCTCGGCATACCCGGTCTGCCCTTCGTCGCCCTGATCGTCGTCGTCCTCGGTGCGATCCTGCTCCACAAGACGAGGTTCGGCCGTTACACCTACGCCATCGGCTCCAACCAGGAGGCGGCGCGGCGCACCGGGATCAAGGTGACCCGACACCTGATCGCGGTCTACGCGCTGGCGGGCATGCTCGCCGGATTCGGGGCGCTGCTGTCACTGGCCCAGTACGGCACGACGACCATCGCGGGCCAGTCACTGACCAACCTCAACGTCATCGCCGCGGTCGTGATCGGCGGCACCTCGATCTTCGGTGGCGAGGGCTCGGTGTTCGGCACCCTCATCGGCCTCTTCATCCCGGCGGTGCTCCAGTCGGGTTTCGTCATCATCGGCGTGCAGCCGTACTGGCAGGGGGTCGCGGTCGGCTCGGTATTGATCGCCGCCGTCTACGTCGACCAGTCCCGGCGGGCTGCGGCCATGCGCAGCGCACGGTCTCGAAACCTCTTCAATCGCAGAGGGTCCAAGCGAGGTTCAAACGAAAGGAAAGCCCATGAGCCGTAGGAGTCTCGTGTTCATCGCGAGCGTCATGACGCTCGCGTTGCCGATGGCGGCCTGTACGTCGTCGAAACCGCAGTCCGAACCGAGCGGCACCTCGGCGGCGGGCGCAAGCACGTCGTCGGCGTCCTCGCAGGCTGCCGCGACCACGGTCACCGCACCGGCGAAGGCGAGCAAGGAGTACAACATCGCACTCCTGCAGGGCGTCGTGGGCGACCAGTTCTACATCACCATGCAGTGCGGAGCGCAGGACGAGGCGGCCAAGCTCGGGGTGAAGGTGAACACGCAGGGGCCCGCGAAGTTCGACCCGACGCTGCAGAAGCCGATCCTCGACTCGATCGTCGCCAGCAAGCCCGACGCGCTGCTGGTTGCTCCGACCGACGTGCAGGCGATGCAGCAGCCACTGCAGCAGGCGGCCGCCGCGGGCATCAAGGTGATCCTGGTGGACACCACCACCACGGACCCGTCCTATGCCTCGTCGGCGATCGCCAGTGACAACCAGGGGGGCGGAGCAGCCGCGTTCAACGCCATCAAGCAACTCCACCCCGACGGCGGCAAGGTCATGGTCATGGGGTTGGAGCCCGGCGTCTCGACCACCGACGCGCGTGCCAAGGGCTTCGAGGATGCCGTCAAGGCGGACCCCAAGTTCAACTACGTGGGCGTGCAGTACAGCCACAACGACCCGGCCACGGCGGCCCAGCTGATCGGCGCGCAGTTGCAGAAGGATCCCGACCTCGTGGGTGTCTTCGCGGTCAACCTGTTCTCGGCCGAGGGCTCGGCCACCGGCATCAAGCAGGCGGGCAAGAGCGGTCAGGTGCAGGTGGTCGGTTTCGACGCCGGACCCAACCAGATCGCGGCGCTGCGGGAGGGCACCGTGCAGGCGCTCGTGGCCCAAAACCCGGGCGACATCGGCAAATTCGGTGTCGACGAGGCCGTGACCGCGCTCGACGGCGGGCAGAACACCGCGAACGTACAGACCGGTTTCACGATCATCACCAAGGACAATCTGGACGGCGAAGGCGGCGCAGCGGCCTACAAGTCCAACTGCTAACCCTCGCCCAGACGCCGAACGTGGATTACCCCCACGCCGTTTTCGCGGGACGCGTGGGGGTAATCCACGTTCGGCCGTAGAGAAGTGCTCAGCCGTTGACGACGTCGAGTAGGTGGGCGACGGAGTCGGCGACCGCGGCCCGCGCCGAGCGCAATGCTCGGCGCGGGTCGACGGCGTCCTGATGCTCGGCCAGTACGGTCCGCACCGCGCCGGTGTAGGCGACGTTCAGCGCCGTCCCGATGTTGACCTTGACGATGCCCGCCCGTACCGCCTCCCGCAGTGCGGTGTCGGGCACGCCCGACGAACCGTGCAGCACCAGCGGAACCGGGACGGCATCACGCAGGGCGGCGATGAGGTCGAGATCGAGTTCGGCGGTCCGCGTCGTCATGGCGTGTGAGCTGCCGACGGCAACGGCCAGGGCGTCAACACCTGTGGCACCGACGAATTCGGCTGCCTGCCCCGGGTCGGTACGGACCCCCGGCGCGTGCGCGTCGGACACCTGGGAGTCCTTGCCGCCGACGTAGCCGAGCTCGGCCTCCACCGCCAAGCCCTGGTCGTGCAGCCGACTGGTGGCCTCGGCGGTCACCGCGACGTTCCGGTCATACGGCAGGGCGCCGCCGTCGACCATCACCGACGAGTATCTTGCGGCGGCGGCCTGCTGCCAGAGGTGAGGCGCCTCGACGTGGTCGAGGTGGAGGCTGACGGGCACCCCGGACTCGCCGGCCAGTGCCACCAGTGCGGCGCTGAGCGGTCGCAGCGTGCCGTGAAATGCGACCGTGTTCTCACTGACCTGCAGGATCACCGGTGTCGCGGCATGCTGCGCCCCCGCGAGGATGCCCTCGGCGTGCTCCAGCGTGATGACGTTGAAGGCGGCGACACCGCCCGAGCGCTGGGCGGCGGCGCGGACGAGTTCGGCCGTGGTGACCAGCGGCATGGCACTCCTTGATGGCTTGACGAGAGATCCAACAATACGCAACCATATCCAGGTAAACCCAATTAGAGCAATGGGCGGGAGCGTGATGGCGGCATTCGCCGGTCTCGACGTCGGTACGACCTCGAGCAAGGCCGTGATCTACGGCAGCGATGGCGCCGTGCTGGGATCGGGACGAGCCGCCACGACGTGGGACGTCGGTCCGTCAGGCACCCAGATCGACGCAGAAGCCCTGTGCGCCGGCGCCTTCGACGCGCTGAGCAAGGCGGCGGACGCGGCCGGGGTTGCGGTGCAGGCCGTCGGTGTCACCAGCATGGGCGAATCCGGAGTGCTCACCGACGCCCACGAGCGCCCGCTGGTGCCCGTCGTCGCCTGGCACGACGGCCGGGACGGCGCCGAGGTGGCCGACCTCGACGCGGCCATCGGGGCCGACGCCTTCGGCGGCATCGCCGGAAAGCCTCTGCGCGGCCAGTTTTCGTTGACCAAGCATCGCTGGTTGCTGCGCCACGAGCCGGACGCGAACCACGCGACCACCCGGTTCGACGTCGGGGGATGGGTGGTGCGACGGCTCGGCGGTGACGTGGTCCTCGAACTGTCCCTTGCCGGGCGCACCGGCTGGCTCGACGTCGCGGCCCGCGACTGGTGGGACGACGCGCTCGAGTGGTCGGGTGCCACCCGCGGGTTGATGCCGCCGCTCGTCGCGGCCGGGACACCGGTCGGTGTCGTCACGTCGGCGTCGGTGAGCCCGCTGCTGCGTGGCGCCGTGCTGACGTTGGCGGGCCACGACCACCAGGCCTCCGCACTCGGCGCCCGCGCGACGGGCCAAGGGCACGAACTGGATTCGTCCGGCACCGCCGAGGCGCTGGTGCGCACCGTGGCGCCGGTGCCCCAGCGTGCCGATATCGCGCGCCTCGCGGACGCAGGCATCACCACCGACCCGAGCATCGAGGCGGACCACTGGAGTCTCCTGGGCGGTACGGAGGGTGGGTTGGCCCAGCTGCGCACCCTGGAACGGCTCGGCGCCGACGTCGCCACGTTGGACGCCGCCGCCGAACTCTCGCCCGGATCCGGACCTGGCGCGCAGTGGCGCGACGTGGTCACCATGGCCGCGGACGAGGCCCTGGCGCTGCACCGTGCGATGGACGACGTCGTCGGACCCGCGGTCAGGGTGGTGGTCACCGGCGGTTGGCGGCACAGCTCAGAGGTGATGCGCGCCAAGAGGACTCGCTTCGGTCCGCTCGAGGTCTCCACCGTCGAGGAGGCAGGCACGCTGGGCGCGGCGACCCTCGCCGCCCGCGCGTGCGGCGCCATCGGCGCGGGTGACCACCTGGGGCAGCCGTGACCGCCGGCGGCCGCACCTGGTTCGCCGACGAACGCCACGCCGAGGTGCTGCGTCTGCTCGTCGCCGAGCGACGGGTCGAGAGCGCGCAGTTGGCGGCACTGTTCGACATCAGTGCCGAGAGCGTGCGGAAGGACCTCGCGCTGCTGGAGTCCCGGGGGTTGCTGCGGCGGGTGCACGGTGGTGCCGTCCCCTGCGAGCCCAGCCGCGCCGAACCGCACGTCGCGGACCGTGGCGAACGGGCCGCGGAGAAGTCGGCCATCGCGCGGCGAGCCCTGCGGTTCGTGCCCGAGGGCGGTTCGGTCCTGCTCGACGCGGGCACGACGACGCTGCGGCTCGCCGAGATGCTGCCCACCGACGGCGAACTCGTCGTCTACACCAACTCCTGGCCCGTCGGCTCTGCACTGCACGCCAGGGGCATCACGGTGGTGATGCTCGGCGGCCGGATACGGCCCGCGACGATGGCGGGCGTCGGTGCGCTCACCACCTCGGCACTGGCGTCGATCAACGTCGACGTGGCGTTCCTCGGCACCAATGCCCTGTCGTTCGACCGAGGGCTCACCACCCCCGACGCCGACGAGGCCGACGTGAAGCGTCAGATGCTGGCCGCGGCGCACCAGCGGGTGTTCCTGGTGGACTCGGGCAAGTTCGGGCACGAGAGCCTCGCGCGCCATGCCACGCTGGCGGACGTCGACGTGCTGATCACCGATTCTGGAGCAACGGCAGTGCAGCGCAAGAGATTACGGGCCGAAGGCGTGACCGTGGAGGTGGCCGACCGATGATCGTCACCGTCACCCCGAACCCCAGCATGGACCGCACCCTGCACCTGCCGCGGCTGCAGCCGGGTGCCGTCAACCGCGCCACCACCACGATGACCGAGCCCAGTGGCAAGGGCGTCAACGTCGCGCTCGCGTTGCACGGCGTCGGCGTCGGCGTGCGCGCCGTGCTGCCCGTCGGCGGCGGTACGGGACGCGATCTCGAGGCGGCGCTCGGCGCGCTCGGCCTCGACATCATCGGCGTGCCGATCTCGGGCACCGTGCGCAGCAACGTCTCACTCGTCGAAGCCGACGGCCGCAGCACCAAGGTCAACGAGCCCGGACCCACGCTCTCCGGTGACGAGGTCGACGCGCTGTGCGCCGCGGCGTTGTCGGCCGGTGGCGACCGCCTGCTGTGGGCGGGCAGCCTGCCCGCGGGCTTTCCTCCCGGCCGGCTGGCGGCCGCGGTGGCCGAGGCCCGCGCCGCCGGACGATGGGTGGCCGTGGACGCCTCAGGGCCCGCGCTCGCGGCGGTGCTGGACAACGACCGTGACGGGCAGCCGCACCTCATCAAGCCCAACGCCGACGAACTCGCCGAAGCGGTCGGCGCCACATTGCGGACCGTCCGCGACGTCACCGCCGCAGCACACACCTTGATCGCCCGGGGGGTGCACACGGTGTTGGTGAGTCTCGGCGGCGACGGCGCGCTCCTGGTCGACGCCGACCTCCCGGAACCGCTGCACGGCATCGCCCCCGTGCGCCGGGTCGTCAACACCGTCGGGGCGGGCGACGCGTTCCTCGCGGGCTTCCTGGCCGCCCCCTCCGGTGGGGCCGAGGCACTGGCCAATGGCCTGCGGTTCGGCGCCACCGCGGTCGAACACGACGGCACGCTGCTGGGCGTCCCCGATCCGCTCCGGCCGGTGGACGTCGGGGCGGCCTGGGCGGATGCGCCGCTGGCCTGACCTGTCGGTCCCGTCACTAAACTGGCGTCATGCTGATCGGTTCGCACGTCCACGACGAAGACCCGCTGGCCGCCGCCTCGGCAGAAGGCGCCGAGGCGGTGCAGTTCTTCCTCGGCAATCCCCAGAGCTGGAAGAAGCCGAAGCCGCGTGAGGACGCCGAGGTGCTGCGGGCGTCGAGCGTGCCGCTCTACGTGCATGCGCCCTATCTGATCAACGTGGCGTCCGCGAACAACCGCGTCCGCATCCCGTCGCGCAAGATCCTGCAGGACACCTGCGACGCCGCGGCCGAGATCAACGCGACCGCGGTCATCGTGCACGGCGGCCACGCCGACGACAACGACATGGACGCCGGCTTCGAACGCTGGGTCAAGGCGCTGGACAGCCTGAAGACCGACGTGCCGGTCTACCTCGAGAACACCGCGGGCGGCGAGCACGCGATGGCCCGCCACTTCGACACCATCGCCAAACTGTGGGATCACATCGGCGACAAGGGAATTGGCTTCTGCCTCGACACCTGCCACGCGTGGGCGGCCGGCGAGGCGCTGATCGACGCCGTCGAGCGGATCAAGTCGATCACCGGCCGCATCGACCTGGTGCACTGCAACGACTCGCGCGACGCCGCGGGGTCGGGCGCCGATCGGCACGCCAACTTCGGCACCGGCCAGATCGACCCGCAGCTGCTGGTTGCCGTGGTCAAGGCCGCCGACGCCCCGGTGATCTGCGAGACGTCGGACGAGGGTCGCAAGGACGACATCGCGTTCCTCCGCGAGAACGTCTGACGGTCAGCCGCCGGTGAGGTAGACCTTCCGAAGGGTCTCGGTCACCGTCCACACGGTCTCGGCGCCTGCAGCGAGGCGCACCACGTCGCCGGGGCTCAGATGCAAAGTGTCACTGCCGTCGGCGAATTCGACCGTCGCCGCCCCCGAGAGCACGACGAACACCTCGTCGGCCTCGACATCGCTCATCACGCCGGCGTCATCTCCCACACCCCGACCTCGAGCCCGCCGAAGTCGTCGATGGCCTCGGCACCGGTGGTCGGCTCGCCGCGGACGGACTGTTCGGCGGGCACCGGCTCGTGCGGGAGGTGGATCGCCGCGGCATGCACGACGGTGTTGGGCTTCATGGGATCAGTATGTGAGGCGACCGGCCCCAAAAGGCGTATTACGAGTCTTGTGCGGTTGTCGAGAAAATGTAACAGTGGAGACATGTCAGACACGCACGTCGTCACCAATCAGGTCCCCCCGCTGGAGGACTACAACCCCGCGACGTCCCCGGTGCTCGCCGAGGCGCTGATCCGTGAAGGTGGCGAGTGGGGCGCCGACGAGGTCTTCGAGTTGGGGGCACTCGGTGGCAGTGCGCGCGCCCAGCGCTGGGGTGAGCTCGCCGACCGCAACCAACCCGTCCTGCGCACGCACGACCGCTACGGCCACCGCATCGACGAAGTCGAGTACGACCCCGCCTACCACGAACTCATGCGCACGGCCATCGCCCACGGGGTGCATGCGGCGCCGTGGGCCGACGACCGGCCCGGCGCCCACGTGGTGCGCGCCGCCAAGGAATCGGTGTGGACGCCGGAGGCGGGTCACGTCTGCCCGATCTCGATGACCTACGCCGTCGTCCCGGCGCTGCGGCACAACGCCGAGCTGTCGGCCATCTACGAGCCGCTGCTGACCAGCCGCACGTACGACCCCGAACTGAGGCTCGCCACCACGAAGCCCGGCATCACCGCGGGGATGTCGATGACGGAGAAGCAGGGCGGCTCCGACGTCCGCGCCGGCACCACCGAAGCCACGCCGAACGGCGACGGCACGTACTCACTGCGGGGCCACAAGTGGTTCACGTCGGCCCCGATGTGCGACGTGTTCCTGGTGCTCGCGCAAGCGCGCGGGGGCGAGCGAAGCGACGGGGGATCATCCGGCGGGCTGAGTTGCTTCTTCCTGCCGCGGATCCTGCCCGACGGCACGCGCAACCGGATGTTCCTGCAGCGCCTCAAGGACAAGCTGGGCAACCACGCCAACGCCTCCAGTGAAGTCGAGTACGACGGTGCCACGGCGTGGCTGGTCGGCGAGGAGGGCCGCGGCGTGCCGACCATCATCGAGATGGTCAACCTCACGCGGCTGGACTGCACGCTCGGCAGCGCGACCAGCATGCGCACCGGGCTGACGCGGGCGATCCACCACGCCCAGCACCGAAAGGCGTTCGGTGCGTACCTGATCGACCAACCGTTGATGCGCAACGTGCTGGCCGACCTCGCCGTGGAGGCCGAGGCCGCCACCATGCTGGCGATGCGGATGGCCGGCGCCACCGACGCGGCGGTCCGCGGTGACGAGCGGGAGACCCTGCTGCGGCGGATCGGTCTCGCCGCGGCGAAGTACTGGGTCTGCAAGCGCGCCACCCCGCATGCGGCCGAGGCGATGGAGTGCCTCGGCGGCAACGGATACGTCGAGGAGTCCGGCATGCCGCGGCTCTACCGCGAGGCGCCGCTGATGGGCATCTGGGAGGGCTCGGGCAACGTCAGCGCGCTGGATACGTTGCGCGCCATGGCTACTCGTCCAGAGTGCATCGACGTGATGTTCGACGAGCTGAGCCGCACCGCCGGCCAGGACCCGCGACTGGACGCTCACGTCGCCTCGCTGCGCGTCGAGCTCGACGACCTGGAGACCATCCAGTATCGGGCGCGCCAGATCGCCGAGGACATCTCGCTCGCGCTGCAGGGTTCGCTGCTGGTGCGGTTCGGCCACCCGGCGGTGGCCGAGGCATTCCTGGCCAGCAGGCTCGGTGGTCAGTGGGGTGGGGCGTTCGGCACGCTGCCCGTCGGCCTGGACCTGGCGCCGATCATCGAGCGCGCCCTGGTCAAGGGATGACCCGCTCGCGCAAACGGCGGACCCGCGCATGACGCACGCGATTCGACCGGTCGACTTCGACAACCTGAAGACGATGACCTACGAGGTCACCGACAGGGTCGCCCGAATCACGTTCAACCGCCCCGAGAAGGGCAACGCGATCGTCGCCGACACGCCACTCGAACTGTCCGCCTTGGTCGAGCGGGCCGACCTCGACCCCAACGTCCACGTGATGCTGATCTCCGGCCGCGGCCAGGGTTTCTGCGCGGGCTTCGATCTGTCCGCCTACGCCGATCGCACGGGATCCGCGGGCGGGACGGGGAGCTACCAGGGGACCGTGCTCGACGGCAAGACCCAGGCGGTCAACCACCTGCCCGATCAGCCGTGGGACCCGATGATCGACTACCAGATGATGAGCCGCTTCGTCCGCGGGTTCGCCAGCCTGATGCACGCCGACAAGCCGACGGTGGTCAAGATCCACGGCTACTGCGTGGCGGGCGGCACCGACATCGCCCTGCACGCCGACCAGGTGATCGCCGCGTCCGACGCGAAGATCGGCTACCCGCCGATGCGGGTCTGGGGGGTGCCCGCCGCAGGGCTGTGGGCCCATCGGCTCGGCGACCAGCGCGCGAAACGTCTTCTCTTCACCGGGGATTGCATCAGCGGTGCCCAGGCCGCCGAGTGGGGGCTCGCGGTCGAGGCGCCCGCGCCGGAGGATCTCGACGAGCGCACGGAGAACCTCGTCGCCCGCATCGCCGCGATGCCCGTCAACCAGCTGATCATGGCGAAGCTCGCGCTCAACACCGCACTGTTCAACCAGGGCGTGGCCACCAGCAGCATGGTGAGCACGGTGTTCGACGGCATCGCGCGGCACACCCCGGAGGGGCACGCCTTCGTCGCCGAGGCCACCGCGCACGGCTTCCGCGACGCAGTGAAGTCACGCGACGAGCCTTTCGGCGACGCGGGCCGCAAGACGTCAGGGGTGTAGCCCGATGGCCCGCACCCTTGATCGGCTCACGGCGCGATCGGTGGTGCTCAGCGTGCTGCTCGGTGCGCACCCGGCGTGGGCCTCGGCGGGCGAACTCATCAGGCTGACAGCGGATTTCGGCATCAGGGAACCGACCCTGCGGGTCGCGCTGACGCGGATGGTCGGGGCGGGTGACCTGGTGCGCTCCGCCGACGGGTACCGGCTCTCCGACCGCCTGCTGGTGCGCCAGAAGCGTCAGGACGACGCACTGGACCCGAAGCTCCGCACCTGGGGCGGTACCTGGACGACGCTGGTGATCACCAGCGTCGGTACCGACGCCAGGACCCGGGCGTCACTGCGAACGACGTTGCACGACAAGAGGTTCGCCGAACTACGGGAGGGCGTGTGGATGCGCCCGGCCAATCTGGACCTCGAACTCACCGGCGATCTACGGGGACGTGTGCGAGTGCTTCAGGCCCGTGACGACGACCCCGCCGGTCTGGCCGCGACGCTGTGGGATCTACCCGGCTGGGCGAGGACGGGGCACCGTCTGCTTGACGACATCTCCGGCGCCGCGGACGTGCCGTCACGATTCGTGGCGGCGGCAGGCATGGTGCGTCATCTGCTCGCCGACCCCGTGTTGCCCTCGGAACTGCTGCCCGACGAGTGGCCGGGAGCCGCGCTGCGACTGGCCTATCACGACTTCGCCGCCGAACTGGCGGCACGACGCGACGACACCGAACTGATGGAGGCGACATGACGACGAGCACCAACGGCGGCGTCCGAGTGGAACGCAACGGCCCCGTGACGACGGTCATCATGAATCGGCCCGAGGCCCGTAACGCCGTGAATGGACCGGCCGCCGCAGGGCTGTTCGCCGCGTTCGAGGAATTCGACCAGGACGACTCGGCGGCGGTCGCGGTGCTGTGGGGGGACAACGGAACATTCTGTGCCGGAGCCGATCTCAAGGCCTTCGGCACACCCGACGCCAACCAGGTGCACCGCACCGGACCCGGTCCGATGGGGCCGTCGCGCATGACCCTGTCCAAACCCGTCATCGCAGCGGTCAGCGGGTTCGCGGTGGCCGGTGGCCTGGAGCTGGCGCTTTGGTGCGACCTGCGGGTGGCCGAGGAGGACGCCGTCTTCGGTGTCTACTGCCGTCGCTGGGGCGTGCCTCTGATCGACGGTGGCACGGTGCGCCTGCCCCGGCTCATCGGCCACAGCCGGGCCATGGATCTCATCCTCACCGGCCGCAGCGTCGATGCGGGCGAGGCGTTCGCGATCGGCCTCGCCAATCGCGTCGCCCCACGCGGTAAGGCGAGGGAGGCAGCCGAGGCGCTGGCCGCCGACCTGGCCGCGTTCCCGCAGCAGTGCCTTCGGGCCGACCGGCTGTCCGCGCTCAACCAGTGGGGCATGTCGGAGCAGGACGCGATGGACGTCGAGTTCGGAAGCATGTCCAAGGTCGCAGCCGAATCCGTGGCCGGGGCAAGGCGTTTCGCCGACGGAGCGGGGCGCCACGGCACGAAGGCGTGACGGTCAGCCCTTCCGGATCGAGTTCCCCGACCCCGTGTCGTTGACCTTCGGATCGCCGTCCTTGTAGCTGACGGTGTTGTTGAGCCCCACGACGCTCAGACCGCCGTCGATCTTGTCGAAGGTGACCTTGTTGTCGGCGCCGCCGATGTTCACGTTGGCGCACGTGCCCTTGACGGTCAGGGTGTTGTTGGAGCCACCGATGGTCAGCGACTTCCCGTCCGCGCAGTCGATGTCAGCGGTCGTGCCGACCGAGCCGTAGTTGATGGTGTTGGCGATCTCTACCTGGACACCGGACGTCCCCGCCGTCATGGTCGGCGAGTTCGAGCCCGACCCGCCGCAGCCGGCGAGGCTCAGGGCGAGGGCGGCCACGGCAACGGCGAGTGCGGGGGAGCGCATGCCTAAGCGGGTACCCGGTCGATGCGGTTGGTCATGCCCAGTTCCCGGCCGCGGTCCCAGACCGCGGGCTCGCCACCGTGGTACAGCACCGTCTGGTCGAAGCCGTAGACGGTGATGTCGTTGACGACGTTGTCCGCGACGACGATGTTCGACGAACCCTGGACCGAGATGCCCCAGCAAGAGCCGAGCGCGGTGATCGTGTTGCCGGTGCCCATCACGATCAGGGCGGAGTCGTTGCAATCCAGCGTCTGGATGATGCCCTGACCGGTGATGTGGGTATCGCCGTTCTTCGCGTGCGCGGTGGGAGCTCCCACGCACAGCGCGCCGGAAATGGCGATCGCGGTCATCGCCAGCGAAGCCCCCAGCGCTCTCCAACCCACGGTGCTCCCCTTCGCGTCGCAACCCTGATCCGTTGCGCAGACTCTACGTTGCGCAATGCTGCTCGGGACAGAACTTCGGCGGTTCCGGTGACCCGCTGGGTAGCGTGAGCACACTATGCGTGGGCTGGTCGGACGGGGTGCGGCGGCGGTCGCGGCGGCGGCGGTCGTGACGCTGGCCGCGGCGGCGTGCACACAGACCGTCGGCGGCACCGCCGAGCGGGCCCGTCCCGTGGTGCCCGACGCGGCGCGCAGCTACGGATACGCCGACGGGCGTTGCGGCCTTCTGCACGACGACACCATCAAGGATCTGTTGGCCGCCAACAGCGTGGTGAGGCCCTTCAGCGGCGCCGTCTGCCAGTACCTGTTGACGGCCGACACGGGCCTCGTCGACGTCGTCTTCTCCTGGTTCGACAGGGGCAGCGTCGACCGCGAGCGCGGGGTCGCCACCGATCGGGGTTCGCGGATCACCGACAGGGACGTCGCACGGCACCCGGCGTTCCTTGCTCAGCGACCCGACAACCCGAACGCCTGCTCGGCGACCGCCGCGGCGGGCTCGGGAGTGTTGTCGTGGTGGGTGCAGTTCCGGCCCGCGGCAGGCGATCCGTGCGAGGCCGCCGAGAAACTCTTGTCGGCCACGTTGTCGGCGGACCTGTGACGAGGAGGGCGTGGCTGGGTGCCCTGCTGGCCGCGGGGTGGACCGTCGTCGCCTGTGGATCCCCGGTGGCCTCGACGACGCCAGCCTCGTCGCCGCTGGACCCCGCCACGGTGTTCCACAGCACGGACTGCAACGCCGTGACCGACGCCGACGTCACGGAGGCCGCCGGCGCGACGCTGTTCACCAGGGTCGTGGTGAACGACGCGGGCTGCTTTTGGCAGGAGAACACCGCGATCGGCGACGTGGGCCTTGGCATGGGCATCTCGACGTGGTGGTACCGGGGCAGCGACCTCGACACCGAGCGCTCGCTCGAGCGGGACGCCGGTCGGACGCTGACCGAGTTGGGCGTCGACGGCAACAAGGGTTTCAAGGCGTCCGACGACAATGCCTGCAGCGTCTACGTAGCCAAGGGGAGCGATGTCATCACCTGGTCGGTGCAGACCCTGAACCCCGGCATGCTGCCCGATCTGTGCTC
>JAOPUT010000140.1 GCA_025963385.1 Mycobacterium sp. | reverse complement strand
CGACCAGCGGCGTCATTGCCTCGGTGCGGACGTCGAAGACGACGAGGCCGCCGGGCCAGTCCGCCAACCGCTTCGCCATCGGAGCGCCCTGGTTGCCGAGACCGATGTAGCCAAGCTTCACGTCGCTACCGGTCTTCTCCTCGCGCGAGCGCTCGTCGGTGCTCGTCTTCTCCTCGCGCGAGCGCTCGTCGGTGCTGGTCTTCTCCTCGCGCGAGCGCTCGTCGGTGCTGGTCTTCTCCTCGCGCGAGCGCTCGTCGGTACTCATCTGATGATCTGTCCGCCGTCGACGTTGAAGATCTGGCCGGTGATCCAGTTGGCCTGATCCGACAGCAGGAAAAGGCACATGCCGACCAGGTCCTCCGGTTGTCCCATGCGGGACAACGGAATCCCCTTGACGATGTCGGCCACCATCTCCTGCGGCGTGGTGGTCCGGTTGGCCTCGGTGTCGATGGGCCCTGGGGCGATTGCGTTGACGCGGATGTTCTGGCCGCCCAACTCGGTGGCCAGCTGCTGGGTGAGACCGTTGATCCCGACCTTGGCCAGGCCGTAGAAGTTCGAGTAGAGCCACGCCGCGGTCGAAGACTGGTTGACGATCGCACCCCCGCCCCGCTTGGCCATCTTGCGGTACACCGCGCGGGTGCAGACCAGTGCGCCGTCCATGTTCACGCTCATGAACTTCTTGTAGTAATCCCAGTCCACGGTGATCAGGAAGTCGAGTTTCATGCCGCCGAAGATCGCGGCATTGTTGACCAGGTAGTCGATGCCTCCGAACTCCGAAAGCGCTTGCGCGGCCATGTCCTTGGCGGAATCTGGGTCACTGACGTCGACCCGCACGGCCAGCGCATTGCCACCTTCACCCGTGATGCCATCGGCGACCTTCTGGGCACCCTCGGTATTGATGTCGGCCACCACCACCGCAGCACCTTCGCGCGCGAGGGCCTCGGCATACGCCTGGCCGATGCCGCCACCGGATCCGGTGACGATGGCCACCTTGTCCTTGAACTGATCCCCGTACAGACCCACGCGCCTACCTTCCGTCCTTACTTCGCCAACGTTGCGATCGCCTTGGTTTCGAGGTACTCCTCGAAACCCGCGAGACCCATCTCCCGGCCGATGCCGGACTGCTTGTAGCCCCCGAATGGCATGTCGGCGGAGTACCAGACACCGCCGTTGACGTTGACCGTTCCGACGCGCATTCGGGCCGCGATCCCTGCCGCACGCTCCTCGTCGGCCGAGAACACCGTGCCAGACAAGCCGTAGGGCGAGTCGTTCGCGATGCGCACGGCATCGTCATCGCCGTCGTGGGCGATCACGGTCAGGACCGGTCCGAAGATCTCTTCGCGAGCCACCTTGGCACTGTTGTCGAGGCCCGCGATGAGCGTGGGCTCGATGAAGAAGCCGGCGGTCCGATCGGCGGGACTGCCTCCGCCGCACGCGAACTTGCCGCCCTCGGCGATCGCCGAGTCCAGATAGCCCTGAATGCGGTCGCGTTGCCGCGCCGAGATGACCGGCCCACAGATGGTGCCTGCGTCGTTCGGGTCGCCCGGTTTGAGACCGGCCATGGTTCCCGCCGCCGCCTCGACGGCCTCGTCGTAGTGCTCCCTCGGCACGACGAGACGCGTGGTGATCGCACATCCCTGACCGGCATGCATCGAAGCCGTGAACGCCGACATCGCGCACGCTCCAGCGAGATCGGCGTCATCCAGCACCAGGAACGCCGACTTGCCGCCGAGTTCGAGGAACACCTTCTTCAACGTCGCCGCACCGTCCGACATCACTGCTCGACCGGTGTTGGTCGAACCGGTGAACGACACCATGTCGACGCGCGGATCCTTCGACAGCAGCGCACCAACGCCGTGGTCGCTGGACGTGATGATGTTGATGACGCCCGCCGGAAACTCGGTGTGCCCGGTGATCAGCTCGCCGAGCACCGCGGCAGCCCACGGCGTATCCGGAGCGGGCTTGAGCACCAACGTGTTTCCCGCTGCCAACGCCGGTCCGATCTTCGCGAGATTGATCTGGTGCGGGAAGTTCCATGGGGTGATCGCACCCACGACGCCGGTGGCCTCCCTGGCCACCGTCCGGTGAGACTTCATGCCCATGGGCGACGCGATGCCGAGGTCGGTGGTCCATTGAAAGGACTCCGCGGTGTCGGCGCAGAAGCTCAGATCCTCGATCGGCCCCTCGAGTTGAGCGGCGGAGGTCAGCATCCGCGGGGCGCCCACCTCGGCGATGGTCAGTTCGCGCAGTTCTTCGACGTGATCCCGCATCGCCTGTTGCAGCTGCCGTATGCACCGCACCCGAAGTTCGACGTTGGTGGCCCAGTCGCTTTCGTCGAAGGCGGTCCGCGCCGCAGCGATGGCTGCGTTCATGTCATCCGCGGTGGCGTCGGCGGCCACACCCAACACCTCTTCGGTTGCCGGGTTGATCGTCGGAAACGTGCCCCCACCGCCTGCGACGAGCTCGCCATCGATCAGCAGACGACTCTCGCGATCGCCCAGTAGCGCCATTCGCACTCCCGTTCATCTTCTGGACAACTGTCCGACTGTGTTGAATCGAACCATAGACGCAGACGCGCGCACGTGGCAAGCACCTGCCGGTGCACGATGCCCCAAACAGCCCCTCTAGCTGGCTTTTGCGTTCGATCCTCGCGCCACGCTTGCCGAGCGGCCGCGTCGTCGGATAACTTGGACATGTGTCCAGTGATGCAGCGGTCGCCGTTGAAGAGACGCCGCGCAACCGACGTCAGGAAGAGACCTTTCGCAAGGTGCTCACCGCAGGCAAGGAGATGTTGCGCGAATCGTCCTATGCCGATCTGACGGTGCGGGCGGTCGCCGCTCGGGCGAAGGTCGCACCTGCCACGGCCTACACCTACTTCTCGTCGAAGAACCACCTGATCGCAGAGATCTACCTCGATCTCATGCGCCAGGTGCCGTACTACACCGACGTCAACGACCCGATGCCCAGTCGCGTCGAGAAGGCGCTACGCAATCTCGCACTCGTCGTCGCCGACGAGCCAGAGGTGGCCGCGGCGTGTACGACGGCGCTGCTGACCGGCAGCGATCCCACCGTGCGGCGGGTCCGCGACCGCATCGGTCTGGAGATCCACCGCCGCATCAAGTCCGCGGCAGGCCCGGACATCGACCCGCGAGTGGTGTCGGCGTTGGAGATGACCTACTTCGGCGCACTGGTCAACGCGGGCAGCGGCGCCTTCACCTACCACCAGATCGCCGACCGACTCAGCTACGTGGTCGGCTTGATACTTGGAGAAGAGCGATGAGCACCAACGTTTCCGAGGTACTGCTCGATCCGTACGACTACGACTTCCACGAGGACCCGTACCCGTACTACGAACGCTTGCGCGACGAGGCCCCGCTGTACCGCAACGAGGAGCAGAAGTTCTGGGCGCTGTCGCGGCACCAGGACGTCGTGCAGGGGTTCCGCAACAGCACCTCACTGTCCAACAAGCACGGTGTGTCGCTGGACCCCATCTCGCGCAACGACGAGGCGCATCGGGTGATGTCGTTCCTCGCACTCGACGACCCCGGGCACCTGCGACTGCGCACCCTGGTCTCGAAGGGGTTCACGCCCAGACGGATTCGTGAGCTCGAAGCCCGGGTCACCGAGATCGCCGTGGAGCACCTCGACGCGGCACTGCAGTCCGACGCCTTCGACTACGTCGACGACTTCGCGGGCAAGCTTCCGATGGACGTCATCTCCGAACTGATGGGTGTGCCCCAGGAGGACCGGGTGCGCATCCGCGCCCTCGCCGACGGCGTGATGCACCGCGACGACGGCGTCAGGGACGTGCCCGCCGAGGCCATCCAGGCATCGGCCGACCTGATGGTCTACTACGCCGACATGGTGAATCAGCGCCGCAGAAGCCTCACCGACGACCTGACGTCGGCACTCGTCGAGGCAGAGATCGACGGCGATCGACTGACCGATGAGGAGATCATCGCGTTCCTGTTCCTCATGGTGGTGGCCGGAAACGAGACCACCACCAAACTCCTTGCCAACGCCGCATATTGGGGCTACCGGAACCCCGACCAGTTGGCTCCGGTGTTCGATGACCACTCGTTGGTCAAGCCATGGGTCGAGGAAACCCTGCGCTACGACACGTCCAGTCAGATCCTGGCTCGTGCGGTCTCAGCGGACATGACGCTGTACGACACCACGATCCCCGCGGGTGACGTGCTGCTGCTGCTGCCGGGCTCGGGCAATCGTGACGACCGGGTGTTCGAGAATCCCGACGACTACCGCATCGACCGCGAGATCGGCTCCAAGTTGCTCAGCTTCGGCAGCGGCGCGCACTTCTGCCTCGGCGCGCACCTGGCCCGCATGGAGGCACAGGTGGCGCTGACCGAGTTCTTCAAACGCGTGCGCGGCTACGAGGTGGACGAGGTCAACTCGGTCCGCGTCCACTCGAGCAGCGTCCGCGGTTTCGCCCACCTCCCCATCACCGTAAAGGCACGTTGACATGCCCCGTTTCTCTCCCCTTCCCGACCGCAGACCGGCCATCGTCGCCGGAGCGTCCGCAGGTATCGGAGAAGCCACTGCCATCGAGCTCGCGTCCCGCGGCTTCCCCGTCGCACTCGGCGCCCGGCGCACCGAGAAGCTCGACGACCTGGTGGGCAAGATCCGCGCGGAGGGCGGCGAGGCCGTCGGGTTCCACCTCGACGTCACGGATCCCAACTCGGTGAAGTCCTTCGTGGCCAATGCCGTCGACGCGCTTGGCGACATCGAGGTGCTGGTCGCCGGTGCAGGCGACACCTACTTCGGCAAGCTGGCCGAGATCAGCACCGACGACTTCAACTCGCAGCTGCAGATCCACCTGGTCGGCGCCAACCGTCTGGCGACCGCGGTGCTGCCCGGCATGCTCGAACGCCAACGCGGTGACCTGATCTTCGTGGGCTCCGACGTCGCACTCCGGCAGCGGCCGCACATGGGCGCCTACGGCGCCGCCAAGGCCGCCCTGGTCGCGATGGTCACCAACTATCAGATGGAACTCGAGGGCACCGGCGTGCGCGCGTCGATCGTGCATCCTGGCCCGACGAAGACGTCGATGGGTTGGAGTCTTCCCGCCGAGCTCATCGGACCGGCGCTCGAGGACTGGGCCAAGTGGGGCCAGGCCCGCCACGACTACTTCCTGCGGGCCTCGGACCTGGCGCGCGCCATCACGTTCGTCGCCGAGACCCCGCGCGGCGGCTTCATCGCCAACATGGAACTTCAACCCGAAGCGCCGCTGGCCACCACCAAGGAACGCCAGCAGCTCAAAGTCGACGAAGAGGCTCTTAATTCATGACCACTGCCATCGTGCCCCGTGTCTCCGGCGGCGAGGAAGAGCACGGCCACCTCGAGGAATTCCGTACCGACCCAATCGGTTTGATGAATCGCATCCGTGAGGAGTGTGGCGAGGTCGGCTGGTTCCAGCTGGTCGACAAGCAGGTCGTCATGCTGTCCGGATCGGAGGCCAACGAATTCTTCTTCCGCTCCAGCGACAGTGAGCTCAACCAGGCCGAGGCCTATCCGTTCATGACGCCGATCTTCGGTGAGGGCGTGGTGTTCGACGCGGACCCCGAGCGGCGGGCCGAGATGCTGCACAACACCGCATTGCGCGGCGAGCAGATGAAGGGCCATGCCGCGACCATCGAGAACGAGGTCAAGAAGATCATCGCCGGCTGGGGCGACGAGGGCGAGATCGAACTACTCGACTTCTTCTCCGAGTTGACCATCTACACCTCGACGGCGTGCTTGATCGGGCTGAAGTTCCGCGAGCAGCTCGACAGTAGGTTCGCGCAGTACTACCACCAACTGGAGCGCGGCACCGACCCCCTGTGCTACGTCGACCCCTATCTCGACATCGAGAGCTTCCGGATCCGCGACGAGTCCCGCGTCAAACTCGTTGCGCTGGTTCAGGAGATCATGGACGATCGCATCGCCAATCCGCCCAAGGGCAAGGAGGACCGCGACCTGCTCGACGTGCTGGTCTCGATCAAGGACGACGAGGGCAACGCCCGCTTCACGGCCAACGAGGTCACGGGCATGTTCATCTCGCTGATGTTCGCGGGACACCACACCAGCTCGGGCACCTCGTCGTGGACGTTGATCGAGTTGCTCCGCCACCCCGAGGTGTACGCCCAGGTTCAGCAGGAGTTGGACGAGCTCTACGCCGACGGCCAGGAGGTGAGTTTCCATGCGCTTCGGCAGATCCCGAAGCTCGACAACTCGCTGAAGGAGACACTGCGCCTCCATCCGCCGCTGATCATCCTGATGCGCGTCGCGCAGGATGAGTTCGAGGTCGCCGGCTACCCGATCCACAAGGGTCAGATGGTCGCTGCCTCGCCGGCGATCTCGAACCGAATCCCCGAGGACTTCCCGCGCCCGGACGACTTCGACCCCGACCGCTACCAGAAACCGCGTCAGGAAGATCTCGCCAACCGTTGGACGTGGATCCCCTTCGGCGCGGGGAAGCACCGCTGCGTCGGAGCGGCGTTCGCCCAGATGCAGATCAAGGCAATCTTCTCGGTGTTGTTGCGCGAATACGAGTTCGAGATGTCGCAGCCTGCCGGCAGCTACCGCAACGACCACTCCAAGATGGTCGTTCAGCTGGCCCAGCCGGCCAAGGTGCGCTACCGCAAGAGGGTCGCCGGCGGGCAGGAGCGCAGCGCCCGGGGGATGGAGAAGGCCTGAACCAATGGGCTGTTACCGCGTAGAACTCGACGCCGACCTGTGCCAGGGCCACGCGATGTGCGAACTGGAGGCCCCTGACGTGTTCGCGGTACCCAAACGCGGTGTCGTCGAGATCCTTGATGCCGAGCCGCCCGACGACATCCGCGAGGACGTCGAGCGGGCCGTCGAAATGTGTCCTACCCAAGCAATCTCCGTCCAAGAGAAGGAAGTCTGACAATGGCGTCATCGTCCACACGCGAAGCACTCGACGACTGGGTCGAGCGCTGGCTCCAGGTCAACAGGGACTGTGAGAAGGCAGGCGATTGGAAACCGCTGGCCGACTTCTACACCGATGACGCCACCTACGGCTGGAACATCGGGCCGAAGGAAGACGTCATGTGCGTCGGTAAGGATCAAATACGCGACATCGCGTTGGGTTTGGAGATGCAAGGCTTGGAGAACTGGGTCTACGAGTACCAGAAGGTGCTCGTCGACGAGAAGCAGAACGAGGTCGTCGGTTTCTGGAAGCAGATCGTCAACAAGTCCGACGGCACCAGAGACGAGATCTACGGCATCGGCGGCAGTTGGTTTCGCCTCAACGACCAATTGCTGATCGAGTGGCAGCGCGACTTCTTCGACTTCGGCCACGTGTCGAAGATGTTCATGAAGCTCATCGAGTCGGGCGACCTCAGCGACGGGATGCAGAAACGCATCGAGCGCAGCGTCGCGGGCGAGAAACTGCCCGGCTACTACCCGCTGGGCGAAGCCCCCCTGCCAATCTGGTGAATCTTCCACCAAGCGGTTGCTTGGGGTGGGTGTGACCCACTTAACTAGAGGCTCTAGTCTGTGGTCACTGGCTCAATTCGAGAGAGGTACTCGTGAAGACAAAAGGTGCGCTCATCTGGGAGTTCAACCAGCCGTGGTCGATCGAGGAGATCGAGATCGGCGACCCCGTCAAGGACGAGGTCAAGATCCAGATGGAAGCGTCGGGCATGTGCCACTCCGACCACCACCTGGTCACCGGCGACATCCCGATGGCAGGCTTTCCGGTCCTTGGCGGTCACGAGGGTGCGGGCATCGTCACCGAGGTCGGCCCCGGCGTCGAGGACGTCAAGCCCGGCGATCACGTCGTGCTGTCCTTCATCCCGTCGTGTGGTGCCTGCCCGTCCTGTCAGGCCGGCATGCGCAACCTCTGCGATCTGGGCGCCGGCCTTCTCGGCGGACAGGCGGTCTCCGACGGGACGCACCGCATCACGGCCAAGGGTCAGCCGGTCTTTCCGATGACCCTCCTCGGCACGTTCAGCCCGTACATGGTGGTGCACAAGAGCTCCGTGGTGAAGATCGATCCGTCGATCCCCTTCGAGGTCGCCTGCCTGGTGGGCTGCGGCGTCACGACCGGTTACGGCTCGGCCGTCAAGGCCGGTGACATCCGCCCCGGCGACGACGTCCTGGTGATCGGCGTCGGGGGTGTCGGCATGTCGGCCGTGCAGGGCGCGGTCAACGCAGGCGCCCGCCACGTCTTCGTCATCGAACCCGTCGAATGGAAGCGTGACGCCGCACTGAAGTTCGGTGCCACCCATGCCTACCCGGACACCGACGCAGCCTTCGCAGGCATCGCCGAGGCCACCTACGGTCTGATGGCCAAGCAGGTCATCGTGACGGTCGGCGAGCTCAAGGGCAAGGACGTCGACACCTACGTCAACCTCACCTCCAAGGGCGGCACCACCGTGCTGACCGCCATCGGCAGCCTTCTCGACACCAGCGTCTCGCTGAACCTCGCGATGCTGACGTTGATGCAGAAGCGCTTGCAGGGCACCATCTTCGGTGGCGGAAACCCGCACTTCGACATCCCACAGCTGCTGTCGATGTACAAGGCGGGCAAGCTCAACCTCGACGACATGATCACCCGGCAGTACCAGCTGGAGCAGATCAACGACGGCTACAAGGACATGCTGGAGGGACGCAACATCCGCGGCGTCATCCGCTACACCGACGCCGACAGGTAAGCGCCATGTCGCAGGAGACGATCGAACAGTCACCGGTGGTCGCCGCGTCGCAGGCGTCGTGGCGGTGTGTTCAGTCCGGCGACCGCGAGGGTTGGCTTGCGCTGATGACGGACGACGTCGTCATCGAGGATCCGATCGGCGAGTCCGTCACCAACCCCGACGGCACCGGCGTCCGCGGCAAGGAAGCAGTCGCGGCGTTCTACGACGCCAACATCGGACCGAACCAGCTGACCGTCACCCGTGAGGAGACGTTTCCGTCGAGTTCACCGACGGAGATCGCCTACATCCTGGTGCTGCACACCAAGTTTCCGAACGGGTTCACGGCGACGGTCCGCGGCGTCTTCACCTACCGGGTGAACGACGCGGGCCTCATCACCAATCTGCGTGGTTACTGGAACATGGACGCCATGCAGTTCGGTCAGGACGGCGCCAGCTGAACGGAGCGGTGGTCGTCGGCGGCTCGCGGGGCATTGGCCTCGCCGTCGCGGAACTGCTTGCCGCTCAAGGCTTTGGCGTCGTCATCAATGGACGTGACGCCGATACCGTCGCCAACGCCGTCGACGGTATCGGTGGTCGCACCGTGGGCCACGCGGGCTCGCCGGCCGATCCGGTGGTGGCCGATGCGCTGATCGAGCGATGCGTCGACGAGTTCGGCCACATCAGTGCGCTCGTCAACTGCGCGGGTACGGCCGAGCCCGCAGGCTCGTCGATCCTCGACGTGACCTCCGGCCAGTTTCGCGACCTGCTCGACGCGCATCTACTCACCACGTTCGAGACCTGCCGTGCGGCCGCGCCGAAGATGGTCGCTCAGGGCGGAGGCGCGATCGTCAACACCAGTTCGTTCGCCTTCCTCGGCGACTACGGAGGAACCGGCTACCCAGCGGGCAAGGGCGCCGTCAACGGCTTGACGATGGCGATCGCCGCCGAACTGAAGGCCACGGGTGTGCGGGCGAACGTGGTGTGCCCCGGCGCCAAGACCAGGCTGTCGACCGGGGCGCGATACGACGCCCAGATCGCGGACCTCAATCGCCGTGGTCTGCTCGACGACGTCAGCATGCAGGGCGCGCTCGATGCGGCGCCGCCGGAGTATGCCGCGTCGACCTACGGGTACCTCGTCAGCGATCTCGCCAAGGACGTCACGGGCCAGATCTTCGTCGCCGCAGGTGGTTTCGTCGGCCGCTTCGACCGGCAGACGCCGGCAATCGTGGCCTATCGCGATCACCACGACGCGCCGCCGTGGACGATCGAGGAGCTCAGCGACCTGATCCCGTGAGACGCACGACCGGAGCTAGCGGCGGTGCACTCCGAACACCCGACGCAGAGCGACGAATCGCACGAGCGTCGCCACCAGATTGGCGACCACCAGCACGGAGAGCTCCGCGACCTTGCCGATCGTCGGGTCGAACCGGTGCAGGACGAACAGCGACCCGCTGGTGATCGCCAGCCCGAACATGAAGACCATCAGGCCGTGGAGCTGATGGCGGCCCGCCCCGTTGCGACCGCGCACCCCAAAGGTGAACGCGCGGTTGGCCGCGGTGTTCGCCACGGCCGTCAGCAGAAGCGCGATCAGGTTCGCCGCCTGGGAGCCGACCATCGGGTGAAGTACCAGGTACAGCAGAGCGTACGCGAGAGTGCTTGCCACGCCCACGATTCCGAATCGGACCAGCTGGCCGACCATACCCTTCGGGACACCGGGCACCAGCGGTTCGCGACCGAGGGCGGCCTGCAGCTCACGCAGCGGAAGCGCGCCGGTGGCCAGGGCACGGCCCACCCGCCAGCAGCCCTTGAGGTCCTCGATGGCAGTGGCGACGACGTCGACACGGGAATCGGGATCGTCGATCCAGTCGACGGGTACCTCGTGGATGCGCAGGCCCGCGCGCTCGGCGATCACCAGCAGTTCGGTGTCGAAGAACCAGCCGGTGTCGACCACCAGCGGCAGTAGCTGTCGGGCCACGTCGGCGCGGATCGCCTTGAAACCGCACTGCGCGTCGGAGAAGCGCGCGCCGAGCATGCCGCGGAGGATCAAGTTGTAACTGCGCGAGACGAATTCGCGCTTGGGGCCGCGCACCACGCGGGACGACGCCGTGAGCCGCGATCCGATGGCGATGTCCGAGTGGCCGGACACCAGCGGCGCGACCAACGGCATCAGCGCCGTGAGATCGGTGGACAGGTCGACGTCCATGTAGGCGACGACCGTGGCCGTCGACGCCGTCCATGCCGCGTGCAGCGCTCCCCCGCGCCCCTTGGCATCCAGATGGATGACCTCCACATTCGGGAGCTCGGCGGCGAGCGCCTGCGCCACGTCGAGGGTGCCGTCGGTGCTGGCGTTGTCGGCGACGGTGATTCGCGCCGCGTAGGGCACCTCGGTGGCCAGGAAGTGGTGCAGACGGCGGACGCTGCCCGCCAGCTCGCGTTCCTCGTTGTACACCGGGATGACGATGTCGAGAACGTACGGGTGTTGGCCTGCGACACCCGCTGGGCGTGATCGACCACCGGCCGTGGGTGAGTTCGCCAGGTCGGTCACGGTGTCCACCGTCGCCGAGGAAGCTGCCACCGATCTGCCCCCGTGCTGGGAACTGCCTGTCAGGGGTTTACCCGTTGCTTCGCTCGCCCCAGGACGGCGTTCTGGCATGCTCGACCCATGGCCTCCGTGTTCACCAAGATCATCAATCACGAGATTCCAGGTCGATTCGTCTACGAGGACGACGACGTCGTCGCGTTCCTCACCATCGAACCGATGACGCCAGGGCACACGCTCGTCGTGCCGCGCGCCGAGATCGACAACTGGCAGGACGTCGAGCCCGCCGCCTTCGCGAAGGTGATGGCGGTGTCGCAGCGGATCGGGAAGGCCGTCTCGAAGGCGTTCGGCGTCGAACGCGCGGGCGTCATCATCGCAGGACTCGAGGTGTCGCACCTTCACGTTCACGTGTTCCCGGCCCGCGACCTGGCCGACTTCGGCTTCGCGAACGTGGACCGCAACCCGTCGGCCGCCTCGCTGGACGAGGCACAGGCGAAGATCAAAGCGGCGCTCGCAGAACTGGATTCGGCAGGTGGGAGCGAAGCGACCCTGGGAGGGTGAGCGTCAGCTGACGGGTGCGGGCACGTCCACGTCGGCGTCGGCCGCAGGCACGTCGGCGATGCGCGGCAGCTGGACCGTGAAGCGGCAACCCTGTCCAGGCGCCGTCGTGACGCTGACAGTGCCTCCGTGCGCGAACACCAGGGAGTCGACGATCGAGAGCCCGAGGCCGGTGCCGCCGCTGCTGCGCGCCCGCGACGAGTCGGTGCGGTAGAACCGCTCGAAGATCCGCTGCGCGTCCTCGCGACTCATTCCCGGTCCTTCGTCGGACACCTCGAGAATCGCGTTGTCCTGGTCGGTGCCGACGCGGATCACGATGCTCGCCGACTCAGGGGTGTGCTGAAGCGCGTTGGCCACCAGGTTGCCGACCACCTGCCGGAGTCGAGCCTCGTCACCGAGGACCTCCGGGATTCCCGGGCCGTCGAACACCTCCATGGTGATGGTGCGCTTCGGGGCCACTGAACGGGCGTCGTGGACGGAGTCGCTGGCGAGCGACAGCAGATCGACTCGACGTTGCTCCATCGGACGTTGCGCGTCCAGGCGCGCGAGCAGCAGGAGATCCTCGACGAGCAGGCCCATCCGCTGGGACTCGCTCTCGATGCGGCTCATCAGCAGCTCGATGTCACGCGCGGCGCCTTGTCGGTACAGCTCGGCGAAGCCGCGGATGGTGGTCAGTGGGGTACGGAGTTCGTGGCTGGCGTCGGTGATGAACCGTCGCATCCGGTCCTCGGACGTGCGGGCCTGCTCGGCCGAGGCGTCCGACGAGGCGACGGCACGCTGGATCTGCGCGAGCATTCCGTTCAGCGCCAGCGATAGCCTGCCCACTTCGGTGCGCGAATCACGTTGCGGGATACGACGATCGAGTTCACCACCGGCGATGGCGGCTGCGGTCTGCTCGACCTCGACCAGCGGTCGCAGGCTGCGGTGCACCACGGCGAACCCGGCGATACCGAGCACCAGGAGCACGGCGACGCCGATACCGACCTGGGACCACGTCAGCGCGCGGACGGTCGAGGACACATCGGACAGGTCGATCGCGACGGTGGTCAGCTCACCGTGCAGGCCGCGCACCGTCATGGCTCGCCACTGCACCTCGGAGTGGTCGATCGACCCCACCGTGACCGGCACGGGTCCGACGTCGTTGCTGTCGGGCAGGGCGGGCTCGGCCTCGCGGTCGTTGACCGCCATCCAGATGCGCCCGTCGGAGTCGATGCCGCGGACGTAGAAGTTCGACGGCGGCCTGGCGGGATTCGGGTCCTCGATGGGCGTCGTCGGCATGCGCCGCGGTGCCTGCGCCCAGCCGCGTGAGGCGTCGAGCAGTGTCTCGTCGACCCGGTTGACCAGACTGTGCCGCATGATCGACGTGACGGCGATCCCCGAGGCGAGCAGCCCGCACGCCACCAGAACCAGGGTCGCGGCAACCAGCCCTACCCGAAGAGGGATACCGCGCCGCCGAAGACCTGCCATACCCCCATTGTGCAAAAACCGGGAGCGATGGCCGGCCAACTCACGCATCTGGTGCGCTAGCGCGGCTCGCGTAGTACGTATCCGACACCGCGCAGGGTGTGCAGGAGCCGTTTCTCACCGGTGTCGATCTTGCGGCGGAGGTAGGAGACGTAGGACTCCACGACGTTGACGTCGCCACCGAAGTCATAGCGCCAGACGTGGTCGAGGATCTTCGGCTTCGACAGCACGGTGCCCGCATTGATGATGAAGTACCGCAGCAGCGTGAACTCGGTCGGCGACAGCGAGACGGGCTCGCCGGCTTTCCACACCTCGTGGGTGTCCTCGTCGAGCTCGATGTCGGCAAACGTGAGGCGCGCGCTGCGCGGCTCTTCGACACCGCGGCCGGAACGGCGCAGGATCACGCGGAGGCGGGCCACCACCTCTTCGAGGCTGAACGGCTTGGTGACGTAGTCGTCGCCGCCGAGGGTCAGCCCGGCGATCTTGTCCTGGAGCGAGTCCCTGGCGGTGAGGAACAGCGCGGGCGAGTCGATGCCGTCGGCGCGCAGCCTGCGGAGCACCCCGAACCCGTCCATTCCCGGCATCATCACGTCGAGGATGACTGCGTCGGGCCGCACCTCGCGGGCCTTGTCGAGTGCGGCGGGTCCGCTCGACGCGGTGTGCACCTCGAAGCCCTGAAACTTCAGGCTCACCGAGAGCAACTCGACGATGTTGGTTTCATCGTCGACAACGAGCACCCGCGCTTCGGGCACAGAATCCGGAACTGCAGCCATCGCCATGCCTTCAATGTCCTCCCTTTCACATGCCTTGACGCTGCGCAGCCACTG
This sequence comes from Mycobacterium sp., assembly GCA_025963385.1. Lineage (GTDB taxonomy): Bacteria > Actinomycetota > Actinomycetes > Mycobacteriales > Mycobacteriaceae > Mycobacterium. Next base: position 14,492 of record JAOPUT010000140.1, on the reverse strand, counting down.
TGAGCTTCCTGTGAGTTGATCCACGGCCTCGCCGATGTGACCTGGGCCATACACTTGGCGACATGAATCTCGGCAAAGCCCTCGTCGACGTGGCCACCGCTCCGGTGCGGATCGGACTCGCCGTCGCCGACGTGGGCCTCGGCATCGCCGGCGAGACACTCAACGTCGTCCAACGCGGGCTCAACGACGGAAAGGTGACCGCGGGCCCGTCCTCGTTCGCGCAGTTGCTGGGACTCGAGGACGCGGTCGAACGGGCCAATCGACTGGCGCATCTGATGGACGACGACGCCCCGCTCGGTCGCGCGCTGGCACCGGACGGGCCGATCAACAGGTTGCTGCGACCGGGCGGCATCGTCGACCAGGTGACCGCCGAGGGTGGGCTGCTCGACCGGCTGACGGCCGAGAACGGGCCCGTCGCGCGCGCGGTCGCCCCCGGCGGCCTGATGGACCAGCTGACCTCCGAAGGCGGCCTGATCGATCGTCTGACCACCGACGACGGCGCCGTGTCCAGGGTGATCGCGCCCGGCGGACTCGCCGACCAGCTGCTGGCCAACGACGGCCTGATCGAGCGGGTCCTTCGCGAAGACGGCGTGGCCGACAAACTGCTCGCCGAAGGCGGTCTGCTCGACACCCTCACCGCAGAGCAGGGCCCGCTGCTGAAGCTTGCCGACGTCGCCGACACCCTCAACAGGCTGGCACCGGGACTCGAAGCGCTGTCGCCGACCATCGACGCCCTTCACGAAGCGGTCATCACCCTCAGCCAGGTGGTCAATCCGCTGAGCAACATCGCGGGCCGGATCCCCCTGCCACGCGCTCGCGGGCGGCGCCCGACGCCACGGCCCGTGCCCTCCACACGGATCGTCGACACCGACGAGTGACCCGATACGCTAGGCGCGCACAGGCCTCCTTAGCTCAGTGGTAGAGCTCCCGTCTTGTAAACGGAAGGTCATCGGTTCAATCCCGATAGGAGGCTCCACCAGCGGCGCCGCGAAATTGCAGTAGTGGACTACGTACGTCCAACGCAATGCGCGCAGGCGACGATCAATCGGCCACACACCAACGGGGGGTGGGTTCGATGGTTGCTCCTTGCGCGGCGGTTCGGGCATGACGCCGGCCCTGCAGCTCACTGGCGTCAGCAAGACGTACCGCAGGGGCGATGAGCAGGTGCGGGTGCTCGTCGACTTCGACTTCGCCGTGAATGCAGGCGAATTCGTGGTCGTGACCGGACCATCGGGGGCAGGCAAGTCCACCCTGCTGCACATCGCGGGCGGGTTGGACGCACCCGACAGCGGCACGATAGCCGTGGCAGGCCGCGACGTGTGGTCGATGAGCACCGCTGCGCGCGCCGCCTTCAGGCGACGTCACCTGGGATTCGTCTTCCAGTTCTTCAACCTGTTGCCCACACTGACCGCAGTCGAGAACGTGTCGCTGCCGCTCGTGCTCGACGGCATGCCCGCCCGAACGGCCGACGCACGCGCCGAGGATCTCCTGGACCGGGTCGGGCTCGGCGATCGCAAGCGCCATCACCCTGCGGAACTCTCGGGCGGACAGATGCAGCGGGTGGCAGTGGCACGCGCACTGGTGGCCGGGCCGTCGATCGTCCTGGCCGACGAGCCGACCGGCAATCTGGACAGCCATTCGTCGCACGAGATCTTGGACCTACTGCGTTCGTTGTCGGACGAAGGCGGTACGGCGGTCGTCGTGGTGACTCACGACCAGGCGGCGGTTCACTACGGCACCCGCGAGCTACACCTCGTCGACGGACGCGCGCTCACCGTCGACGCCATGATGCCCGCCGACGAGCAATGATGCAGGCGCTTCGCGCGGGATGGCTGTCCTTCCGCCGCATCCACCTCGCCGCGCTGATCGCCGACGGACGGAGGACGCTGCTCAGCGCGATCGGCGTCGCGCTCGGGGTGACGGTGGTTCTGGGGACGTTGATCCTCAAGTCCGAACTCGTCCGACCGTTCGACTCGTTCGGCCCGTCGCTCACCCACGCCGCCGCCCTCGGGGTGGTCGAGGTCAGCCCGAATGTCAACGGTCGGTTGCCCGCTCAGACGATCGACCGCCTGCGTACCGACGTGCCAGACGCGGAGGCGGTCGTCCCCATCGTCGCCACCCTGACACCGGTCGACGTCGGCGGGGTACGACGCGGGTTCTTCCTTCTGGGCGGATCGTGCCAAATCGAGCTGTTGGTCGGGCCCTTCGACTGCGAGCAGCGCGCCAGCGCCGTCAGACCAGCGGACGGACCCGGCGTGCCGCTGCAGGTTCCCGACGTGATCGCTCAGCGCCACGGTCTGCACCTCGGAGACGAGTTGCGCATACCCGGACTCCCGCCGGGATCGGCGCACCTCGGTGGGACCTTCCCCGACTTCGATCGCGTCGAGGGCATCAACGACGGCTACGTGCTGTTGGCTCCGTCGGTCGACGTCGCCTCCGGTCTGCTGTCCTCGCCCGGTTTCGTCACGGCCGCCTTCGTGCTCCCCCGGCCAGGCGCTCACATCGAGGCCGACGTCCAGCGCGTCGTCAAGGACGTCGCCACGGCAGGCCCACCCCGGCCGCACCTGCCCGCCGTGTTCGAGAGCGGCAAGCAGACCTTCGACCTCGTCGCGCTGGCCGGCATCATCGTCGGCATCCTCATCGCCGTGAACACCATCCTGCTCGCAATCGAGGACCGGCGAGCGGTGATGGGGACGATCGGCGCGATCGGCGCCAAACCACTCGGGTTGCTCGCCGGGATGCTCGGCGAGGGCGCCGTGGTGGGGCTGGTGGGCGGGCTGATGGGCGTCCCGAGTGGCTTCCTGCTCGGGAGATACCTGGTGAACACCTTCGGCCAAGCCATGTTGGCAGGCTCCGGCGGCACCATCGCCACGCACTTCACGCCCGGCTTGATCCTCGTCGGTGCGGTCGCAGGGATGGTATGCGGAGTACTCGCGATGATCGGGCCGGCCGCCAGGCTGGTTCGTGACGGGCCGCTGGCGTCGATGGCGAGTGTCGGTGGGGTGCAGCGCACCAGGACGATCCCGACGTGGCCGCTGGTCGTCGGCGCCGGCCTCCTGGCCACCGCGGTGGTCGTGTTGACGATCTTCGGCCGAGGATCGCTGCCGCTGAGCATCGGCATCAACGGCATGACGGTGTGGTTGTGCGGAGTGGTACTGGTGACGGTGTGGCTCGCCCCGCGAGGAGCCGGCCCCCTGATCGGGTTGCTGACCGCCGCGCGTCCAGCCGTCGGGCGTTTGGTGAATGCCGACATTCGGCGCTACGCAATGCTTTTCGCGTTCTCTGCGGCGCTACTCGCCGAGAGCACCAGCCTGGCCATCGGCTCACACAGCATGCAACTGCTCGCCACCGAACAGATCGCGGCCCAGAAGACCGAACGACTGCCTGCCACCCTGTTGATCTCGGCGCAGTCGGTGCTCGACCAGCGGGACGGCCGGATGTCCGCCGCCGCGTTCAGGTTGGTGGCCAACGCCGCCGACGGGCGGCCCCTGTCGTCGCGGTGGCGCTCGATCATCTCGTCGGGAACGTCGTCCCGCGTCGTCGTCGGACTCACGCCGGGTGACTGGTTCAGCCAGGCCCTCTACGAGCCGACCAACGCCCCGAACCGGTTATGGCAGGGGTTGCGGGAAGGCGAGATCGGCCTCAGCGAGATCGCCGCCAACCGACTCCGCGCGGGGGCGGGCGACACCGTCGAGTTGCCCACCGTCGACGGGCCGAAGCGCTACCGGGTGGCGGGAACCTTCCACCCTCGGATGGTCGACGACGCCGCGGTGGGTGACATCGTCCTGGCCGCAGAGGCATTGGCGCGTTCCGACTGGGCTGCAGTACGCGACCAGGTTGCGGTGGCCTATCCGTCACCAGCCGACGCGACCGCGCACCGCAACGACTTCCTCGGCGTCGGCGCAGGGTTGTCCGTGTATGACGACGACCAATGGCGCACGGTGGCCGCCGAGGGGCTCACCCGCTTCCTCGCGCCGTTCACGATCGCGGGGTACGTCGTGATGACAGCCGCAGGCCTGAGCGTGTTGAACGTGTTCGTGCTGGGGCTGGTGCAACGCAAGCGCGAGCGCGCGGCACTGCGGGCGATCGGGGTGACCTGCGGTCAGGAACAAGCCGTGATCATCGCCAACGCCTGTGTGCTCGGCGTGTTGGTCGCAGGCCTCGCCGTGCTCGGGGGTGTTGGCCTCACCTATCTGTGGTCGCTGGGCTCACCGGTGTACTACGGCATCGAGATCGGTTGGGGAATGCCCCTATTGCCGTTGCGCACCGGTGTGACGGCAGTATTCGTCCTCGTGCTGGCGGCTGCGGTGTATCCCGCGGTACACGCGCGGAGACTGGAGCCGGTCGAGGTGTTGCGGAGCAGTTGACGCGTCAGCCGTGCACCTCACGGTGCAAGCGGGGAATGTCGTCGTTTGCATGCCGAAAGCGATGCAGACGTTCCTGGATCTCTGGACTCGACGTGGCCTGGAACTCTTTGGGCGGCAATGCCATTTGAAAGACCAGGCCGCGGCCATGGGTCCCTTCCATCAGGGCGCCGAGTCCCGCGACGGGCAGCTTCAGCAACAGCGTGCAGTAGGACGGGACGGCGCCTTGAAACTTGACGCGATATACGCCGAAGCCGCTGAGGTTCGTGACGAGCGGGTTCCACCGGGACGGGTTGAACGCGGTGGAGACACAGCGGGCGGCTCGCCATGGGCCTACGTTGTCCAGGAACCGCTGGTTGATCCTCATGTCGCAGTGTTCGTCGCTGAAGTGGTCGACGGCGTGGCGGACGCCTTCGGCGATCGAGCGGGCGGCCTGGCCGCGTCGCAGGTCCACGTGCAGCGTGGTGATGAGGTTGCCGACGAGCATCGGTTCGAGGCCGCAGCGTCTTCGGACGTTCACCGCGATTGCGAGGGTGCGGCGCTCGACGGCCGGATCCACCTCCATGAGCGCTGCGGAAACGTGGCCGCATACGACGTCGTTCGCGGACAAGCGCATCCCGTTGCCGTAATCGGAACGCATGCGGGCGAGTTCATCGTCTCCGAAGTAGAGGGTCAGAGTTCGTTGCCGCCGCGCATCCCTCGTCAAGTACACCGCGCTCCTGGCTAGTTCCGCGAGCCCCAGGCATCGCACGCCTGGCTCGCCAGCGCCATCGGCGGGGAGACGCTGATCGAGGTAGGCGGCGCGGTCCTCGACGAGTAACGGCTCGGCGATCGGCTCATCGGAATCGGCTGCGGCCCAGGAGTTCATGAAGATCATCAACGTCTGCATGTCGCCCACCACGTGGTGCCAAGACAACCCGATCGCCGTCGCGCCATCGACGAGGTACGTCACCCGTACCTTGCACAGTGGGCCCCACCCCCACCGGGCCGTCACGCCGTTCACCGGGTCGATGAGCCAGCCTCCCGTGTCATCCGACACCGATCGGATCGCCTCGCCGAGTGTGCGGTCCGACGACGCGGAGGTGAAGGGCACACCCTGCCCGGTGCATCGGATTCGCATCCTGCCCTCTGCCAGGGTCGTTCGCCCCGCAAAGACCGGAAGGGTCGCAAGCGCCTGCGTGAAGGACCGGACGAGCGACGCGAGGTCGAGATGCCGTTCGAAGAAGAAGACGACGTGGGTCGCCAAGTTGGCGACGATGGCATCGCCGACGTTGCAACGTATTTCGAGCCGTTTGGCTGATGGCGGTCTGATCAGTTGGGTCGACATGCGAGCTACGTTCTGCGGTTGACGACTACGCGCCCACCAAGTTTCGGGGTGTGGGCGATCCCGCGGAAATGGGACCTCTCGTCGGCGGCGGCATCGGTCTGGATACGGAAGTTCTGCAACACCGTCCGGAGCACGACGTCCATTTCGGCGACCGCGAATTCAGCGCCGAGACATCGGTGGGCTCCGCCACCGAACGCCAGCCACGCCTTTGCCGCAGGCGTCTCACCGTTGAACCGGTGCGGATCGAATCGTTCGGGCGCAGCGAAGACGTCCCGATTGTCGTGAAGATCGGCGATGCGCACCAGCACTGTGCGGTCGCGCGGGATCTTCCACTGACCGAGATCGAAGTCCTGCGCCCTCACCCGACGTCCGGCCACGTCGATGACGGTGCGCACTCGCAGCGACTCCATGATCGTCGCCCGACGGAAGTCCTTGCCTCCCTTCGCGACCTCGTCGACCAGCTCGGCCAGCACTCGAGGGTGACGACGCAGCCGCTCGAAGACCCAGCCCAATGCCGACGCCGTGGTTTCGTGACCCGCCGCGATGAGGGTCAACACCTCGTCACAGACATCCTGCCGTGAGATCCCCGACCGCACCAACGTCGCCAGGACGTCCGTGCGCTCGGCGAGATCCCGATCGACCTCGGCGCGAGCGATCAGCGTCATCACGATCCGGTCGAACGCCAGTCGGAGCCCGTCCAGCCTCCTCCACGGGGTGTGACGTCTGATCAGGCGTGGTGGCGCCGGCGCGAAGGCGACGACCTGGCCGAGGCTCATCAACGGCGGCACGATCTCACGCAATCCTCGAAGGTCACCAGAATCGGCATCGGCACCGAAGATGGTCCGTAGGATCACGTTCAACGTGATCCTGCTCATCGGTTCGAGAATCGGAAACTCTTGACCCTCAGGCCAACTCGCGCTCTCCGACAACGTCTCTTCCTCGACGATCCTCTCGTGGGCCGTGCGGTTCTGACCGTGAAACGATGACGCAAGCACCCTGCGTCGGTCGCGATGACGATCACCGTCGAGCCCGAACACCGACCCCGGCCCGAACCAATTGCTGAGGTTGGGCTGCACGTTGATCAACTGTCGAGGACTCGCGGCATACACCGCCTTCACCAGGGTGGGGTCCGACACCACGACGGATCGCCCGAAGAACGGCACGTTGATTTCGAAGACGCGCCCGTGCCGCTCGATCCAGTTCCGCATAACCCTGTCGCGAAATACCGCGAAGCTCACGCCTTGCACGATCTTGGGTGAGCGCACCGAGGGCGGACTCGAGACGCTCGGATCGGTCATGTGGCAAATCGTGGCCCGGGCGCGGTGAGACGGCGTCGGTATCGCACTACTGCAATCCGCCCCGGCCGTCCCGTTCGCCGTAGCGCCCCCGCTACTCTCAACCGCATGTCTGAAGCCGGTGTCTGGATCGCCTGGGGAATACCCGCCCGCGGACGCGAGAGGCAGGCGCTGGAGCTTCTGAAGTCCTCGACGACGGGCTACCTCGACCAACTCAGGCAAGACGGTCGCATCGAGCGCTTCGACGCGACGGTCCTGCAGCCACAGAGCACCGAACTCGGCGGATTCATCCTCATCCAGGGCAGCAAGCAACAGATCGACTCGCTCCGCCACGACAGCGGCTTCCAGCAGTGGGTCATGCAGATACAGCTGGTCGCCGACCGCGTCGGCATCGTCGACGCATGGGTCAACGACGGCCTCGGCGAGGCGTACGGCCTGTACGAGGAAGCTCTGCGCAAGCTCGATTGACGACGCTCTCACCTGCGGTGGTAACGCAGCGGGCGGGTGGGGCGAAGGGAACGTATGTGAAAGCTGTGACGATCTTCAGCTTTTGCCAGTGACCCCGTCGCCAGTGCGCTTCAATGACTGACATCCGTCGGGGATGAGCTTATCGGCGTGTCAGAAGGGCCAGCATGGGAGCGGCAAGGTACATCGGTCGAGTCGGCAGTCTGGCGGTTGCGCTGGGTGTCGGGACCGCGATCGCGACCGGCTACGGCGTTGCCGCAGCCGACGAAACCTCGACCGGTTCGGCCAGCTCGAGTTCCAGTTCCAGTTCTTCGACCGCCTCGACGGGCAACACGGGACCCGACACCGACCCGGCCCCCAAGGCGCCGACCGCTGGAACCGAGCCTGCCGTGGCCGAGCCGACCGCCACGCCCGTCACCACGGGCGACAAGCCCGCCGCCTCCAGCACGACGTCCACGTCCAGCACGGTTGCCGACGGCGTCGTGGTCAGCGCCCAGACCAACACGGGTAGCTCGACCCCGAAACCCACGACCGAGCCCGATCCGGACGTAGTCGTCACGGTGCCGGAGGTCACGGTGCCGGAGGTGACGGTGCCCGAGGTGACGGTGCCCGAGCCCTCCACGCCCAAGCCCTCCACGCCCGAGGCCTCCACGCCCGAGCCGGACCAGGCGACCGCCGTGGTCCCCACCCCCGCCAACAAGCCGAAGCCCAACGGCACCACACCGACCACGGCACCCACCCCGAGCCCGGCGACCGCGGCGGCATCCTCCAACGAGGCGCCGAAGACCCAGAGCGCTGCCAAGGCCGTGGCGCCTGCGTCGGTGCTGGCCGTCGTCTCGGTCGCCGCCAACTCCGCAACCACCACGCAAGTCGCCACCATCGACGTGACGCCCCCGGTTCCCGCCCCCGCACCGGTGGCACCGCTGAACCCGCTCGAGATGGTGGGCAACGTGGTGTCGAGCGTCGTCAACTGGGTGCTGAGCCCACTGCTCGGCAACCCGGCCACGCCCGCCGAGCCGCCTCTGGCCTGGTCCCTGCTCGCATTCGCCCGACGCGAGTTCGACAACTTCGTCAACGCCGTGACCGGTCGCGTGACCGAAACCCCTGCCGTCGCAGTCGAACCCACCAGCCTCGCCCTTGCCGCGGCCACGACTGCGTTCGCGCAGGCCGCGGTCACGGCCGTCAACGTTCCCGCCTTCCCGCTCGCAGGCGCGCAGCTCAGCCCGTCGACGCAGTTCGTTCAGTGGTTGACCGGCAACTACCAGACCGGCAACCCACTGATCGCCGACACCCTGAACCGGTTCGGCATCAACGGCACCGACGTCGGGGTCATCTGGGACAACGGCATGGTCGACGACCCGTCCACGCCGTACAACGAGCATCAGGTGCTGATGGCGTTCGGTGACACGTTCAGCGGCGCCAACATGACCGGCAATTGGCGCTTCAACGTCCTTCTCCGCAGCGCCGACACCGTCCTCTCCGACGGGGTGACGATCCCCAACGGAGAGTGGTTCAACGGCAACATGTTTGGCGGCACGCCGTTGAGCAGCCCCACCACCGCGCGGCAGATCATCCATCCCGACGGCCTGCCCGCCGGCATCACGCTGATCCCCACGGCGGGCATCTCGCTGCCGACCCCCGGCACCCAGTTCGGCGTCACCCAGTACGTCAACTTCATGTCGGTGACGAACTGGGGCGCCCCCGGGACCTGGACGACGAACTACTCGGCCATCGCGTACTCCACCGACAACGGCGAGAACTGGACCGTCGCACCGACGTCGGTCCGCTACAACGACCCGTGGAGCGGTAACGCGAACTTCCAGCAGGGCGCCTACGTGCGTCCCGGCGACGGTTACGTGTACAACTACGGCACGCCCAACGGCCGTCAGGGTTACGCATACGTGTCACGCGTGGCCGAGAAGGACATCCTCGACACCAGCAAGTACGAGTACTACAGCGCCGGTTCGGCAGGCGGTTGGTTCGGCTGGGGCGCGACCCCGTCGGGCTGGTACAAGAACCAGCCCGCCAAGGCCTCGGCGGTGTTCGGCCAGGACACCGGCGCGTGCGGCGTGGCGAACCCCGGCAATCAGGTCAGCGAGATGTCGGTTCAGTACAACAAGCAACTCAAGAAGTACGTCGTCCTCTACGGCGATCAGTTCAACAACATCGTGATGCGGACGTCGGACACGCCCCAGGGCGGCTGGTCGGCGGCGAAGGTCCTGATGGGACAGCAGCCCGGAGGCATCTACGCACCGATGATGCACCCCTGGTCGCCGTCGACGATGGGTACCGGCACCGACCTGTACTGGAACCTATCGCTGTGGTCGCAGTACAACGTGATGCTGATGAAGACCGACCTCACCAAGGTGTAGCCGATGACCATGCGCTGCGGTCTCGTCGGGATCGTCACGGTGGTGGCGGCCCTGTCATTCCCCGATGCGGTGGCGACGGCCGCTCCCGCTCCGAGCGCCCCGTGCACCGCCGAACTCGACGGAGCGATGACGTTCCCCGCCGGCGCCACGGCGCCGCTGATCTGTGCGGGCAACCAGTGGCAACCGGTGACCGACCCCTACCCGACGAGTGACCAATGGGTGAGCGACGGGCCGGCGATGACGTTGCACGGCCAGGGCCGACCCAATCCCAATCTGCTGTCCGGCAATTGGACCGCCACCCCGCTTGACCCCGAAACGCGTTGCGAAGCGACACAACTCGCCGTCATACCGGGAAGCCCCACCGTGGGCGCCCCACGCGTGGATCGTGCGGCCGCCGGTCAGCCCCTGACGTTCGAGGTGGTTCCGGTGCTGTTCAGCATCGAGATGCGCGGCGACTGCCTCTGGCAGAAGGCGCGGTAACGCCACAGGAACGAGGCCCGATACCCTTGATAACGTTTGCTGACTGATCACGAGACGGGGGATGACGATGAGTTCCACGAGGTTCGCCGCGGCGCTACTGGTCGCCATCGGCGCATCGACCGCACTGGTCGTCGCCGCACCGGCCATGGCCGACCCTACCGACGACCAGGCCGCACAGCGCGATCAGGCCTTCCTCAACGCCGTCAGTGACAAGGGCGTGAAGTTCAAGACCGACGCGGCCGAGATCGATCTGGCCCACTCGACGTGCGACGTGTTGGTCCGCACCAGCTCGGTCGACAACGCGCTCCGCCACATCCAGAACGCCACCGAGTGGAAGGACGTGAAGAAGATCAGCACGTTCGGCAGCATCGCGGTGAGCGCCTACTGCCCAACGGCGGTGCCGAAGCAATAGCAATAGCCCCACCCTTCTGTTCCGGCCGCCACGGCCGGGAGTAGAAGTTGACCCATGGACATTGGTTTCATTGGGCTTGGCAACATGGGTGCCGGCATGGCCGCGAATCTGGTGGCGGCCGGGCACCGCGTCACCGCGTACAACCGCTCCCCTGGCAAGGTCGATGCGCTCGTCGCCCGCGGCGCCCAGCCCGCGGATACGGTCGCGCAGGCCTGCGGAGGCGACGCCGTCGTCTCCATGCTGGCCGACGACGGCGCCGTCGAGGCGGTCACCTTCGGCGCGGACGGCATCCTGGCCAATCTGCGACAGGGCGCCGTGCACGTGTCGTCGTCCACCATCAGTGTTGCCCTGGCCGAGCGACTGGTCGCGGCCCACGCCGAAGCGGGACAGGGCTTCGTCACCGCGCCGGTGTTCGGCAGGCCGGAGGCCGCGGCGGCCGCCAAGCTGTTCGTCGTCGCTGCCGGTGATCCGGTTGTCACACAATCGGTTTCACCCATCTTCGACGCAATCGGTCAGCGCACCTTCGTCGTCTCCGAGGATCCGACGGCGGCCAGCTTGATCAAGCTCAGCGGCAACTTCCTGATCGCATCGGTCATCGAATCGCTCGGCGAGGCCATGGCGCTGGTCGGGAAGGCGGGTGTCGACAAGCAGCAATACCTGGAGATCCTCACCTCCACCCTGTTCGGCGCACCCGTCTACCAGACCTACGGCGGGCTGATCGCCCGCGACGAGTTCGAGCCCGCCGGATTCGCCGCCACGCTCGGGCTCAAGGACGTCCGCCTGGTCCTCGCCGCCGGTGACGAGCTACGGGTGCCGCTGCCGTTGGCCAGCCTGCTGCGTGACCGCTTCCTTACCCTGCTCGCCACCGGTGGCGAGCACCTGGACTGGGCCGCGGTCGGCGCGCTGTCGGCGTGGGAGGCCGGCGGGAAGGGACCCGTCGGCTAGCTGGTCGACCATCCCGACCTGATCTCTAGCCGGGCGGTTGGCTTCGGTGCGCGGCGAGCGCGCCGTCGACGAGCCTGCCGAGGTAACCCGAATCGGCATCCTTCTGCTGAATGGTGATGCGAAACGTGACGGCACCGAGCACCGTCGCGACGAGCTCGTCGGTGTCGGGGCGGCTACGGAGCTCACCGTTGGTGGTGGCTTGGTCGAGCATCTGATCGACGACGACGCGGGTGCGGTGGTTCAAGTTCTCCCGCAGGAGGCTAGTGGCCGGGCTTTGGTCGACGGTTGCCACCATTGTTGCGATGAATTGCGACGAAACGGGCTGGGCGATCTGGTCGGCCGCGCGGGTGAGTTCGCCTAGCAGCCATTGGCGCAGCGGGCCCTTCCCTACGTGCAGTAGCGGCTGAGCAGCCCGCGCCAATGCTTCGGTCACGAGATCCACCGTCTTGGGCCAGTGCCGATACACTGTGGCGCGGCCAACACCGGCTCGGGCAGCGACGCGTTGATGGGTCAACCCCGCTGCGCCCTCCTCTTCGAAGAGCGACACGACAGCGTCCGCCACAGCCGCGCGAGTGCGGCTCACCCTCGCATCCTCGGGCGCAGTTTCGGTCATCGGTCCTAACGTCATTCATTGTCGGGGTGTCGGCATCCGGCTAAGCGAGTCTATGTTGTCGGTGATGTTTCGACATCGCGCGAAAATATGACCATTCCGAGTGTCGAGCGCGCTCGGGGACTCTCGGCCCACCGACCGACCGCCATTTGACCGTGGCATGGGGAGTTCTGCCTAGGTCGACACCCAGTGGACTTGCCGCGCGGGCAGGGCAGCGGATTCACGAGCGGAATGCATGAACCGCGTGAACGACGTGCGCTTGCGAATCAGTGGGGCAACGAGCGGCGTTCAGCCTTGACCGCTACGACTCAGCGGTGATCGCCGATTACACACTCCAGCGTCCAATCATTTCAGCCGCGGGTGCCCGTCCTTCACATCGGCGGCCATGTCGGCCGAAGCCATGGCGGGCACTCGATCGTCGCGTTCCATCGATGGCTGCTCGCTGCGCCGACGGTAACGCAGCTGGCTGTGCTGCTCGGCGTGGACCGCGGTGCATTTCGCACAACGGCAGCCCCAGTACGAATAGCCGCTGACGGTGCCATGCGCGCCGACAGGCGTGGGCTCGTTGCGCTTGCGCTGGCGTCGCTCCTGATACGTGCGGGCCCACGCCTCCCGACAGTGCTGGCAACGGCATCGGAGATTGGAATAGCCGTTCTCAGTGCCGTGCCGTGGATCACCATCGCCAGGATTGATGAAGCGAGTGGGGCTGCCTGATATCTCCACCATCGATCTCCGTCGTCGTATGCCCTTGCGAATTGGTCGGACCGCCGAGCGCGCCCTGGCAAGTAAAGTCTTTTGCATCAAACGCAAGCCGACCACCGAAGATCTCGGCTAGCGCCACTGACCACCGTCACCCACTTGAACATCGGCAACGTGGGTTCGAGAACTTGCCTGCCTGGTCCAGCTCGTGCCCGTGACAATCGAACGAACGACGCACGCGACATCTTGCCCGCAGTCGGCACCGGGACCAGGACCAGGTCATAGAGATCCGAAAGTGTCTTTCTCGCAAGCAGTCCCGCAACGCTGGTGTGCAGCACAGCCGCATCACTACCGATTCGTGGCCACCACCGGTGATCGTGCAGTTCACAGGGTTTCGACACTCGGCCTTCGCGAGGGCCTGGGGAGTCCTCTGGGGTCACGAGTGCGTACCTTTCACAGGTGGGCGAGCGGATTGTGGAGTGAGCAGCCTCCAATATGAGAAAGAAACTTTGCTGGCGCGCCCACTATGGCCTTCGTGGTCGGCAGAACGAACTCGTTTGACGGCATCCGTAGGGATGCCTTCTTGACGGCTGACGAAGTGTCAGGCGAGCAGAACCGAGACCTAGAGCCGGGCGGATCGACCTCGGTTGGGTCGGCGTCGAACAGGGGCCGGTGGATCGCCAGGTGGTATCAGATGGCGAAGACCAGCCGCAGGAATTGGTTGACCCTGAGCGCTCGGAGCACCGCCGTGAACGTTGGTCTTGCCCGGCGGAGGACGCCAGCCAAGCTGGCTCGAATGTGTGCGTGCAGCGCCTATCGGTGACCAAAGCACAACTGGCCGTGTCGATTTCCCCGCCACCGCCGGCCCTGTTTGGCGTTCAATCCCGACATCACGTGTGCCGTCATGGACCGAGCGACCGCCGACTATCGTCAGATTGGCCACCTCGCGCCTCCTTGCACGTTACGCTGCTGTGAGACAGCATGCATCATATTGTTCTATGGGTCAAGATGTCTCATTGAACTCAACGCGCTGGCTGCGATCAGCCGTGGCACGCGGGCGTTCTCGGCCAGTCATTACGCACTCTTGCCAAACCATGGGCTGCCCTCTACGGTAATCCGACAAATGTTTAGCGGGTTTGCCAACGGGCCTTGGTCTGCGTGATGGCGAGCGCAGGGCCGCGAACGTGCCAGCAAGGAAGGACGTTTGATGAAGCCGTGGCCTCTGGTCGAATTCGGCGCTGAAACGGGTTGCGCCCCAGGTATTCTCGCCGTTGACCCTCGGCAGTCTGCAGATCCACGCTCCGCCCGCGGTTGTCTCGTGCCGGCCAGCACGCTGCCGTCGACATCGATTGTCAGTGCAAGCGCTGAGCGCATGCGTCCTCACGAGCATTCCGATGGTGGTTCATGACCACTCGCGTGGATGACGATCGACAACAGGACGTAGTGAATTCGAGCACCAGCAAGGTGCGCCGATCACGCCTCAAGGCCTACCCGCTCCGGACTGCGCGGCACGTGGGAATGAT
>JAOPUT010000055.1 GCA_025963385.1 Mycobacterium sp. | reverse complement strand
CCGAGGTCCACGAAGCCGCCGTCGAACATGCGGAAGACGCTGACGCTGTCGCCGCCGAGGTCGCCGCAGGCGAGCCAGAAGCAGGTCTTGGTTCGGTCGACGGCGATGAGGTCGCCGCCGCTGAGGACGACGCCGCCGAGGTTCACGAAGCCGCCATCGAGGCCACCGAAGACGCCGAGTCCGTGGCTGACGAGGTCGCCGCTGAATCCGAGCCAGAGGAATCCAGCGCCGACGCCGCCGAGCCCGAGGCCGACGAGCCCGCGGGCGAGCCGGAAGCGGGTCTTGGTTCGGTCGAAGGTGACGAGGTCGCGGCAGCTGAGGACGATGCCGCCGAGGTTCACGAGGCCGCCGTCGAGGGCGCCAAGGATGCTGAGGCCGCATCCGAGGAAGTCGCTCAGCAGCCCGCGCCCAGCGGTGCGGCTACCCAAGCGTCCGCCCAACCACGTCGGCGATGGTGGCGTCGACGCTAAGCACTCCCGTGGAGTTATCCACAGTCGCGACTTGATCCACAGATTGCGTCTCGCTTCTCCCGTCGCCCGCCCAAGCGGGGGAGAATCGAATACATGTTCGACAGCGATCCATCCGACCTGGCGGTCGTCACCGCCGTGGGTGACGGTGCGCTCGTCGATGCGATCACGTCCACGTCGCGGCTCGTGTCCGCGAGTCAAGCCCGGAATCTCGCCGCCATCGCCGATTTGTGGGACCGGCGTAAGAGACAAGCGGAGGACGAGGAGCGCGAGTATCACGCCGTCGACACCCGAGATGCGGTCGCGGCCGAGGTGTCGGCTGCGCTGGGCATAACGGCAGCGCGGGCCGGGGGCCTGATCGGGGTCGCAGAGGCGCTGCGAGATCGCCTGCCTGCGGTCGCGGCGGTGTTCGCGGCGGGTGACATCGACATGCCCATGGTCTATGCGCTCGTCAACCGTACGGAGCTGATCGAAGACGAAGACACGATGGCCAGGGTGGACGCCGAACTGGCACTCCGGGCGCCGAAGTGGACGAAGTACTCGAGGCGGAAGATCGCCGAGTACATCGACTCGTGGATCGCTCGGTTCGACCCCGCCGGAGTGCCCGAGCCGAAAGAGCCCACTGACAACCGCTACCTCGACGTCCGATCATCCAGCCAGGGCATGGCAGGCATTTGGGGCAACGTGCACGTCAACGACGCCATCGTCTTCGACAACAGGATCGACGAACTAGCCGCGACGGTGTGCCCCAACGACCCGCGGACCAAGGCCCAACTCCGTGCCGACGCCGTCCGCGCACTGGCGGATCGCATGGACCGGATGGTGTGCAAGTGCGGCGCCGAGGACTGCCAGGGCGAATCGGCAAAACCCGCGCGTGACATCGTGATTCACGTTCTAGCCGAATCCTCGACCGTCGATGGAGATGGGGCCGCGCCAGGATTCGTCGGCGGATTTGGACCCATTGCGGCCCAGACGCTGCGTGAGCTCGCCGAGGGAGGCGCCCGTAGCAAGCCGTTGGTCATCCCGGCGAATGTGGCGGCCGAGCCCAACTACGGTCCGTCGGCCGCGCTGGCCGAGTTCGTCCGCAACCGGGACCTCTTCTGCAGATTTGCCGGTTGCAATGTCTCGGCGGTGAACTGCGACATCGATCACACGGTTCCGTACCCGCTGGGATGCACTCATCCGTCGAACCTCAAATGTCTGTGCCGCAAACATCACTTGTTGAAGACCTTCCTCTGCGGCCTCTTGGGGTGGTCCGACCGCCAGTTGCCCGATGGCACCGTTGAGTGGGTCACACCGACGGGTCACGTCTACACGACCAAACCCGGCGGTTCGCTCTACTTTCCCGCGCTGGCGCAGTCGACGGGCGAGCTCGTCCTGCCGTCCCGCGAGACGGTCGCACCGCATGCCCGGCGTGACGTGATGATGCCCCGCCGCCGACTCACTCGCGCCGACGAGGCGGCCCAGCGTCGCACCGCGGAGCGGCGACGCAACGAGGAACGCATCGCCTTCGAAGAGGCGCAACGCCGTCAATGCCTCGTCAGGGATGACGAGCCACCGCCCTTCTGAGCCGCGTCGATCTGGCATGCTGGACGACGTGATGGAACCCGGTCACACCACCCGTCGCAGGGGCGCCACGTACTCCGCGCTGGGGACGGCCGCGGTGTTTGCCGGCGCGCTCACCTACATCGGGTTGCGCGATCCGCATGCGCCGGGATTCGGCTTCCCCGCCTGCCCCTTCCACCTGCTGACCGGCTGGAACTGCCCCGGCTGCGGCGGTCTGCGGATGACCCACGACCTCCTGCACGGCGACTTGAGTGCAGCCGTGATGGACAACGCCTTCATGCTGGTCGCCCTTCCAGTGCTCGCATCGTGGTTGATCGTGCGGTGGCTGGGTGGGCACAAACTGATGCCCAGGTATGCCGTGGCGGTCCTCACCGTGGCCGCGGTGACCTGGACGGTGATCCGGAATCTGCCCGGGTTCCCGCTGGTCCCGACACTTATCGCCGGGTAGCTGTGCAGCTCCGCTGATACACTCGGCTTTCGGGCCGCTGCAGTCCCGTCCCCAAATTTCGACGGACTGCGGAGGTGCTACGAGTGCTGTTCTCGGCGTTGCCTGAAGCTCAGGGTCTGTATGACCCTGAGAACGAGGCTGATTCCTGTGGCGTGGCGATGGTCACGGACATCAAGGGGCGTCGATCTCATTCGATCGTCAGCGATGGCCTGACGGCGTTGGAGCACCTCGAGCACCGCGGAGCTGCCGGTGCCGAGCCCAACAGCGGCGACGGTGCGGGAATCCTCCTGCAGTTGCCGGTGGAGCTGCTCTCCGAGGTCGTCGACTTCGAGCTGCCACCACCAACTTCCCAGGGCGCCAACACGTTTGCAGCGGGGATCTGCTTCCTGCCGCAGGATCCGGTCGCCCGCGCGGCGGCGCGCACCCGCATCGAGTCGATCGCCGACGACGAGGGGCTGGAAGTCCTTGGCTGGCGGGAAGTTCCGGTCGATCCGGATGGCGCAGGCGTCGGCATGACGGCCCTGGGTTGTATGCCGTACATGGCGCAGTTGTTCGTGGCCGCACCGGAACGCAACGGCAGCAGGCCTGGCGGCATCGACCTCGACCGTCGCGTGTACCCCGTACGCAAGCTTGCCGAACAGGGCCCCGACGAGACCCGGGTCTACTTCGCCTCCCTGTCCAGTCGGACCATCGCCTACAAGGGCATGTTGACGACGATGCAACTGCCGCAGTTCTTTTCGGATCTGCGCGACGAGCGGTGTCAGAGCGCCATCGCGATCGTACACAGCCGTTTCTCGACCAACACCTTTCCGTCCTGGCCGTTGGCGCACCCCTTCCGCTTCGTCGCCCACAACGGCGAGATCAACACCGTCCGCGGCAACCGCAACCGCATGCACGCGCGCGAGGCCATGCTGGCAAGCGCCCAGATCCCCGGTGACCTGGCGCGGCTGTCGCCGATTTGCACCCCAGAAGCGTCCGACTCGGCATCGTTCGACCAGGTCCTCGAGTTGCTGCACCTCGGCGGCAGGAGCCTCCCGCAGGCAGTCCTGATGATGATCCCCGAGGCGTGGGAGAACAACGTCGACATGGATCCCGCGCGACGGGCGTTCTGGCAGTTCCACGCCTCGTTGATGGAACCGTGGGACGGCCCCGCCTGTGTGACGTTCACCGATGGCACGGTCGTCGGGGCGGTGTTGGACCGCAACGGTTTACGGCCGGGTCGCTGGTGGCGCACCCTCGACGACCGGGTCATCCTGGCCAGTGAGAGCGGCGTCCTCGACGTACCGTCGGCCGAGATCGTCGCCAGGGGTCGGCTCGAGCCCGGCAAGATGTTCCTGATCGACACCGCGGCCGGGCGCATCGTCTCCGACGACGAGATCAAGGAGGACCTGGCCGCCGCGGAACCCTACGGCGAGTGGCTGCACGCAGGGCTCCTCGACCTGGCCACCCTTCCGGAACGGGTGCGGGTACAGCCCAACCACGATTCGGTGGTGCGACGGCAGATCTCCTTCGGCTACACCGAGGAAGAGCTGCGGATCATGTTGACGCCGATGGCCGCATCGGGTGCCGAACCCCTTGGCTCCATGGGCACCGATACGCCCGCGGCGGTCCTGTCCGAGCGGTCCCGACTTCTCTACGACTACTTCGTCGAACTCTTCGCACAGGTGACGAATCCGCCGCTGGACGCCATCCGCGAGGAGGTCGTCACGTCGATGTCGCGGGTGATGGGTCCCGAACACAACCTGTTGGAACCCACCGCCGCATCCTGTCGCCAGATCGTGCTGAAGTGGCCCGTCCTCGACAACGACGAGCTCAACAAGATCGTCCACATCAATGCCGACGGTGAGCAGCCCGGACTGAAGACGAAGGTGCTGCGGGCGCTCTACGACGTCGAGCGCGGCGGCGAAGGTCTGGCGGACGCACTCGAGGATCTGCGCATCCGCGCGTGCGAGGCGATTGCGAAGGGCTACCGCACCCTCGTCATCTCGGACCGCGACTCCGACCACACCAAGGCGCCGATCCCGTCACTGCTTGCCGTGTCGGCGGTGCATCACCACCTCGTCCGCACCAAGGAGCGCACGACCGTCGCGTTGGTCGTCGAGAGCGGTGACGCTCGCGAGGTGCACCACATCGCCATGCTCATCGGCTTCGGCGCCGCCGCCGTCAACCCGTATCTGGCCTTCGAATCCATCGAGGACCTGATTCGCGAGGGTGAGCTGACGGGCATCGAGCCGTCGACCGCGGTGCGCAACTACCTCAAGGCGCTGGGCAAGGGCGTCATGAAGGTGATGAGCAAGATGGGCATCTCGACGGTCGCGTCGTATACGGCCGCGCAGGCGTTCGAGGCGATCGGTCTCGATCGCGACGTCGTCGACGAGTACCTCACGGGAACCCCCACCCAACTCGGCGGCGTCGGACTCGACGTCCTCGCCGAGGAGGTGAAGCTGCGCCACCGACGGGCCTACCCCGAGAACCCCACCGAACGCGTCCACCGACGCCTCGAGGTGGGCGGGGAGTATGCCTTCCGGCGGGAAGGTGAGCTTCACCTGTTCACTCCGGAAGTCGTCTTCCTCCTCCAACATTCGACGCGCACCGGTCGCCACGAGGTGTTCCAGCAGTATTCCGACGAGGTGAACCGGCTCTCGCGTGACGGTGGCGCCCTGCGCGGGTTGTTCGAGTTCAAGTCGGGGGTTCGTGAACCCGTACCACTCGACGAGGTGGAGCAGGCCGAGTCGATCATGACGCGGTTCAACACGGGGGCCATGAGCTACGGATCCATCTCCGCCGAGGCGCACGAGACGATGGCGATCGCCATGAATGCGCTTGGCGGCCGATCGAACTCGGGCGAAGGCGGTGAGGACGTCGACCGGCTGTACGACCCGCGCCGGCGCAGCGCGGTCAAGCAAGTGGCGTCCGGCCGCTTCGGGGTGACGAGCGACTACCTCGTCAACGCCACGGACCTCCAGATCAAGATGGCCCAGGGCGCCAAACCCGGTGAGGGCGGCCAGCTCCCGGGTTACAAGGTCTATCCGAACATCGCCAAGACGCGCCACTCGACGCCGGGTGTCGGGTTGATCTCGCCGCCGCCGCACCACGACATCTACTCGATCGAGGATCTGGCACAGCTGATCCACGACCTGAAGAACGCCAACTCCGAGGCCCGCATCCACGTCAAGCTGGTCAGCTCGGTGGGCGTGGGCACCGTCGCGGCGGGGGTGTCGAAGGCACACGCCGACGTCGTGCTGATCTCCGGCTACGACGGAGGTACCGGCGCCGCACCACTGACGTCGCTCAAGCACGCCGGGGCGCCGTGGGAGATCGGGCTCGCGGACACCCAGCAGACTCTGGTGCTCAACGGCCTGCGCGACAGGATCACCGTCCAGTGCGACGGCGGAATGCGCACGGCGCGTGACGTCATCGTCGCGATGCTGCTCGGCGCCGAGGAATACGGCTTCGCGACGGCGCCCTTGGTCGTCGCGGGCTGCATCATGATGCGCGTCTGCCACCTCGACACGTGCCCAGTCGGGGTTGCCACGCAGAACCCGGAGCTGCGGGCGCGGTTCAACGGCAAGCCCGAGTTCGTGGAGAACTTCTTCCGCTTCATCGCCGAGGACATCCGAAAGTACTTGGCGCAGTTGGGCTTCCGCAGCATAGACGAGGCCGTCGGCAGGGCTGAGCTGCTGGACACGGCACCCGGTGTCGCGCACTGGAAGAGCCGCGGGCTCGACCTGTCTCCCATCTTCGCGATGCCGAGGGACGCGCATGGGGCCAAGCTGACCCAGCGACGCAAGCTGCGCGACCAGGACCACGGCCTCCAGCACGCCCTGGACCAGACACTCATCGCGCTTGCCGAGGGCGCACTCGAAGATGCCCACCCGGTGCGTCTCGAGCTACCCGTCCGCAACGTGAACCGCACCGTCGGCACCCTTCTCGGGTCGGAGGTGACCCGTCGGTACGGTGCGCAGGGGCTTCCAGACGACACGATCCACGTCACGCTGACGGGGTCCGCCGGGCAGTCGATCGGGGCGTTCCTGCCTCCCGGTGTCACCCTGGAACTCGTCGGCGACGCCAACGACTACGTCGGCAAGGGGCTGTCGGGTGGTCGGGTGATCGTCAAACCCGACGACGACGTGCTGTTCCTCCCGGAGGACAACGTCATCGCAGGCAACACACTGCTCTTCGGGGCGACGTCGGGCGAGGTGTTCCTGCGGGGTCGGGTCGGTGAACGGTTCTGTGCGCGCAACTCGGGGGCCCTGGCCGTCGTCGAGGGGGTCGGCGACCACGCGTGCGAGTACATGACGGGCGGACGGGTCGTGGTGCTCGGTCCGACCGGCCGCAACATGGCGGCGGGCATGTCGGGTGGCATCGCGTTCGTGCTCGGGCTGGATCCGGCGAAGGTGAATTCCGAAATGGTGGAGTTGCAACGTCTCGAGGCCGAGGACCTGACGTGGTTGCACAACGTGGTCACACAGCACGGGCGCCACACCGGAAGCACCGTGGCGCGCTCGCTGCTGTCCGACTGGCCAAGGCGCAGCGCGCAGTTCACCAAGATCATGCCGACCGATTACGAGAAGGTCCTGCAAGCGACCCGGATGGCCAAGGCCGAGGGGCGAGACGTCGACACTGCGATCATGGAGGCGACCCGTGGCTGATCCCACCGGATTCTTGAAGGTGGCCAAGGTCGAGGCCGCCAAACGACCGGTCGACGAACGCGTCGGCGACTGGCGTGAGGTGTACGAGCAACAGGATCCGCACGAGCGTGCAGGTGAGGTCTCCCAGCAGGCTCGGCGCTGCATGGACTGCGGAATACCGTTCTGCCACTCCGGGACTGCCGGCTGTCCACTGGGCAACCTGATCCCCGAATGGAACGACCTGGTGCGGCGCGGGCGCTGGGACGCCGCGAGTGACCGGCTCCACGCGACCAACAATTTCCCTGAGTTCACGGGCCGGCTCTGTCCGGCGCCGTGCGAGGCGGCCTGCGTGTTGTCGATCGCCGAGAACGAGACCGGTGGCGCCGTCACCATCAAGCGCATCGAGCAGGCGATCGTCGACGAGGCGTGGATGGACGGCACCATCGAGCCACAGCCCGCGGCCATCTCGACCGGCAAGGGTGTCGCCGTCGTCGGGTCTGGGCCGGCGGGTCTCGCTGCGGCGCAACAACTCACCCGCGCTGGGCACCACGTCACGGTCTACGAGCGTGACGACAGGATCGGTGGCCTGATGCGCTACGGCATCCCCGAGTACAAGCTCGAGAAGGCGACGCTGAACCAGCGGCTGGCGCAGATGCGTGCCGAGGGAACGCGTTTCGTGACCGATTGCGAGGTGGGGGTCGATCTGTCGATCGAGCAGCTCCGTCGTCAGCACGATGCCGTGGTGCTCGCCGTCGGCGCGTTGCGGTCCCGCGACAACGACGTGGAGGGCCGCCAACTCGAGGGTGTGCATCTCGCGATGGAACATCTGGTACCCGCCAACAAGGAGTGTGAAGGCGACGGTCCGTCACCGGTCTCCGCGGCGGGCAAGCACGTCGTGATCATCGGTGGCGGTGACACGGGCGCTGACTGCCTCGGCACCGCTCACCGGCAGGGCGCAGCGTCGGTCACCCAGCTGGACTACAACCCCGAGCCGCCAGAGCAACGCGATGACTCGCGTTCGCCGTGGCCCACCTGGCCGATGGTGCTGCGCACCTCGCCTGCGCACGCCGAGGGCGGGGCGCGTCACTACGAGGTCGCCGTGCAGCGGTTCGTCGGGGACGACAAGGGCCACGTCAAGGCCATGGTGATCGCCGAGGTGAGGGTCGAACGCGACAAAGACGGTCGCAGGCGCATCACCCCGGTGGGCGGTGAAATCGAGATGCCGTGCGACCTCGCCCTGCTGGCGATCGGGTTCGAGGGTGTCGAGCACATGCCGTTGCTCGACGGCCTCGGCCTGCGCCTCAACGGGCGCGGCGCCCTGCCGTGCGGTTCGGACTGGCAGACCGATGCGCCAGGGGTGTTCGTGTGTGGTGACGCTCACCGTGGGGCGTCGCTGATCGTCTGGGCGATCGCGGAGGGGCGCAGCGCCGCCCACGCCGTCGATGCATTCCTCATGGGGGAGTCCGACCTTCCCGCGCCGGTCAGGCCCGGTGCGCTTCCCCTGGCCGCCGTCTGAATCGTCATCTGAATCGATCACGACTATGCTGAGTCAACGTGACTAGACGCGGAAAGATCGTCTGTACGTTGGGCCCGGCCTCGTCCTCGGACGAGCAGATCAAGGCTCTCGTCGAAGTGGGCATGGACGTCGCGCGGCTGAACTTCAGCCACGGCGACCACGCTGACCACGAAATCGCCTACAAGAGAGTTCGCGCCGCCTCGGATGTGACCGGGCGCGCCGTCGGCATCCTGGCCGATCTCCAGGGACCCAAGATCAGGCTCGGCCGGTTCGCCGACGGACCGACGGTCTGGGTCGCCGGAGAGACGGTGCGGATCACCGTCGACGACATCGAGGGCACCCACGACCGGGTCTCGACGACCTACAAGGAACTGGCCAGGGACGCCGCGGTGGGCGATCGCCTCCTCGTCGACGACGGCAACATCGGCCTCACCGTGAGCGAAGTCGACGGCAACGACGTCGTCTGCATCGTCACCGAGGGTGGCAAGGTCAGCAACAACAAGGGCCTCTCGCTGCCCGGCATGAACGTGTCGGTGCCTGCGCTGTCCGAGAAGGACATCGACGACCTCAAGTTCGCCCTGCGCCTCGGTGTCGATCTGATCGCCCTGTCGTTCGTGCGCTCACCCGCGGACATCGAACTGGTACACGACGTGATGGACGAGATCGGCCGTCGGGTGCCCGTCATCGCCAAGCTGGAGAAGCCCGAGGCCGTCGAGAACCTCGAGGCGATCGTGCTGGCGTTCGACGCCGTGATGGTCGCCCGCGGTGACCTCGGCGTCGAACTGCCGCTGGAGGAAGTGCCTCTGGTGCAGAAGCGTGCCATCCAGATGGCCAGGGAGAACGCCAAGCCGGTCATCGTCGCGACGCAGATGCTCGAGTCGATGATCGAGAATTCCCGACCGACCCGCGCGGAGGCGTCCGACGTGGCCAACGCCGTGCTCGATGGCGCCGACGCGGTGATGCTCTCGGGAGAGACGTCGGTCGGCAAGTATCCACTCGAAGCGGTCAAGACGATGGCCCGCATCATCACCGCGGTCGAGGAGAACTCGACCGAGGCGCCGCCGCTGACCCACGTGCCGCGCACCAAGCGGGGCGTCATCTCGTACGCCGCCCGCGACATCGGCGAACGGCTGGACGCCAAGGCGCTCGTCGCATTCACGCAGTCGGGTGACACGCTCAAGCGACTGGCGCGGCTGCACACGCCGCTGCCGCTGCTGGCGTTCACGCCGCTGCCCGAGGTGCGCAGTCAGCTCGCCCTGACCTGGGGCACCGAGACGTTCATCGTGCCGCACATCCAAACCACCGACGGCATGATCCGTCAGGTCGACGAGTCGCTGCTGGAGCTCGGCCGCTACAAACGAGGCGACCTCGTCGTCATCGTCGCCGGTGCTCCCCCCGGCACAGTAGGCTCGACCAACATGATTCACGTCCACCGGATCGGTGAGGACGACCACTAGGGGAGATGACGTGCCGGCTCGCTCTGACCTCGAAGAGCTGCTGGCAGTCCTCGATCTCGTGCGTGTCGACGACGACACGTTCACCGGCTCGCACCCGAGCAAGAACCCGATCCGGACGTTCGGCGGCCAGATGATGGCGCAGGCCTTCGTCGCGGCCAGCCGCACGC
Organism: Mycobacterium sp.; assembly: GCA_025963385.1. GTDB lineage: Bacteria > Actinomycetota > Actinomycetes > Mycobacteriales > Mycobacteriaceae > Mycobacterium. Next base: position 25,747 of record JAOPUT010000055.1, on the reverse strand, counting down.
TGAAGCACGACCTCCCGCCGAGCACGCTTTCGGTGCACTTCATCGCAGGCGGTGACCCCGAGCGGGATCTCGAGTTCCACGTCGTGCGGCTGCGCGACGAGCGCCGCTTCGCGAACCGGCGGGTCGATGTGATGCAAGGCGACGTCCTGCTGGCGTCGGCACTGGTGTCGCACCTGGCCGGCGGTCGCGGTCTGGAGCACGGCGTGGAAGTGCCCGACGTACCGGATCCATTGTCGGTGCCCAGCATCGACGAGCTGCTGATCGGCTACGAGCAGACGGTGCCGCTCTTCGTGGCCGCGCTGAAACCCATCGAGTGGCGCTACACCAACGACCCGGCCTGGGTGATGCGCGACAAGGGGGAGAGGCTCGCCCACAACCGGGTGTGGCTGACGGCCAAGGGCGCCATGCCCGAAGACCCGGTGCTCCACGCCGCCGCGCTGGTCTACTCGTCGGACACCACGGTGCTCGACTCGATCATCACGACACATGGCCTGTCGTGGGGTTTCGACCGTATCTTCGCGGTGACGATGAACCACTCCGTGTGGTTTCACCGTCCGATCCGCTTCGACGAGTGGGTGCTGTACTCGACGACGTCACCGGTGGCCGCGGAGTCTCGCGGCCTCGGCAACGGGCACTTCTTCGACCGCGACGGCAGAGTCCTGGCCACCGTCGTTCAGGAGGGGATCGTCAAGCACTTCCCAGGGGCTCCCGCGACGGACTGATGCTGAACCTTCCCTGAATGTCGTTCAACCACTTGTCCGTACAGGCTTGGACGGCCTTCTGGTCGTTGCCCGCCCGCACCGCGCAGTCCAGGTAGTCGGTGCCGCCGGCGTCCCGCCATGCGTACGCCCAGATCACGGCGAAGGCCACCGATACGACGATCGCGACGAGGCCGAGCGCCGATCCCGCCGTGGCGATTCCACCGTTGTCCGCCTCACCACGCGTGGCGCGCCCACGGCCGAGCAGGCCGAGGATGATCGCGACGACACCACACGCGATACCACCGACGACCGACCAGCAGAACACCAGACCGGCGATCGCGACGACGAGCGCTGCGGTGCCGGTTCCGTTTCTTGTCGCGGTCATGTCTGCCGAGGGTAGAGGACGGGGCACGTCACGCCGCTCGGGAGGTGATGCGTGGCGACGACGACGGTCCGGGTGGGTGCGAACAGTCCGTCCCTGGCCAGCACGTCGCGCAGAAGGCGGTCCGCGTCGGCGGCATCGAGATGCTCGGTCGGCTCGTCGAGCAGCACGATCGGCAGGTCGCACAACACCGCGCGGGCGAGCAGGAGTCGGCGTCGTTGCCCGGCGGAGACAGCGGCGGCGCCCCCGGTCAGCATGGTGGCCAGCCCGACGGGAAGGTTCTCGACCCAGTCCCGCAATCCGACGGCGTCGAGTGCGGCGAGCAGTTCCTGGTCGGTGGCATCACCGCGGGCCACCAGCAGATTGTCACGCACGGTGGTGTCGAACAGGTGCGCGTCCTCGGGGAAGAAGCCTGCGGTCAAGGGCTTTTCGTGCGCGGCGGCGATCGCCATCAACGTCGTCGTCTTCCCGCTGCCACTGGCGCCCACGACGGCCAACCGGTCGCCGGGGCGGACGTCGGGTGACTCCATGGGAGGCCTGTGCCGGGCGGACGGGTCGGGTGTGGTCAGTTCCAGCAATCGTCTGGCGGCGATCCGGGCGCGGACCAGTTGGACGGCTGCCGCGGGAAGCGCGGTGGTGGCCTCGAACGCCGACAGTGGCAACAAGACGAGGATGGCCAGCGTGGTCGGCGCGACGATCGGGGCGAGGGAGATTCCGACGACGACGGCACCGAGCACGCTGGCGGCCATCGCCGCGGCGGGAGCGGCGGCTCCGAATGCGGCAGGCAATGCGGCCCGATCGGCTGCGGCGCCCCAATCGCGTTGTCTACGATCCGCATCGGCGATCACGTCGGCGAGGCGGCCCGCCACCCGCAGCTCGGGGGCGTGTTCGAGGGCGAGCATCGTGGCACCGTCCCTCGCCGAATGATGGCTTACGGCAACGTCTTCGGCGGCCGTAGCCCCGCGCGCGGCCAGCCAGGGCGCGATGACACCTGCGACGAGCAGGGAAGCGGCGAGAACCGCTGCGGCAGTGGGGGAGATGATCGCGATCGCGAGCACCGATGCCGTCGACAGGATCGCAGCCACCGCGATCGGCAGCACCGCCCGGACCAGCACGTCGGACAGCTCGTCGACCGAGGCCCCGACGCGGGAGGCGATGTCGCCCTCGGACAGTCGCATCACGGTGTCGGCCGGACCGTGGGCCAGCGCGCGGTACAACCGGGCCCGCGCACCACCGGCGGCCCGCAGTGCGGTGTCGTGTGAGGCCAGTCGCTCGCAGTAGCCGAGGACCCCGCGGGCGATGCCGAGTGCGCGCACGGCGACGACCGCCACACTCAGGTCGAGGATCGGCGGCATCTGCCAGGCCTTGGTGATCAGCCACGCCGAGACGCCGGCGAGAGCCAGGGCACTGCCCAGGGCGAGCACGCCGAACGTCACCGCCATGGCGAGCCGCGGCAATCGGGGACGTAGCAGGCCGAGGCCCGCGATCAGCGGGTCGGAGCGGAGGTCAGACGGAGACACAGATCTCACCGCCGACCTCCACGACTCGGTCACCGATCGCGCGGACCGCCTCGCGGTGGCCGACCACCAGCACGGTGGCGCCCGCCCGTGCGACCTCCCGGATCGCTTGCAGGACATGGGCTTCCCATTCCTTGTCCAGGTGCGCGGTCGGCTCGTCGAGGAGGAGGACCGGTCGGTTCGAGCCGAACGCCCTCGCCAGGGCCAGCCTCTGGCGCTGCCCCAGCGACAAACCGGTGCCGTCACGCCCGACGGCGGTGGTCAGGCCGTCGGGGAGGGTTGCCACCACCTCGTCGAAACCTGCCCGGCGGCAGGCGGTGTCGAGATCTGCGATGGGACCGAAAAGCTCGAGGTTCTCGAGCACCGTGCCGGGAACCAGCGCGGGCCGCTGGGGAAGCCAGGCAATCTGATCCCACCACAACCGTGGGTCGAACCAGTCGACATCCTCGCCGTCGACCAGCACGCGACCCGAGGTCGGCCGCACCAGGCCGAGTACCGCGTGCAGGGCCGTCGACTTGCCAGCACCGTTCGGTCCGGTGAGGACCGTGATCGTGCCGGATTCGACGTCGGCGGAAAGATGGTGCGGTGCGTTGCCGTTGCGGCTCGCCACGCTGACGTCGAGCAGACGGATCGACGCGCCGGTCGGGTTGGCCGTCCCGGCAACGGGTTCGTTGGAGTCCTCGAGCAGCGCCAGCGCCTTCTCCCGCGCGGTCTTGCCGTCCTGTGCGGCGTGGAACTCCGCGCCGACGCGACGCAACGGCCAGAAGACCTCGGGGGCCAGCAGCAGCACCGTCAGCCCGGCCGCGAGTTCGACCCCTCCGAACACCAGTCGCAAGCCGACGCTCACGGCGACCAGCGCCACACCGAGCGTGGCGAGCAGTTCGAGCACCAGCGAGGACAGGAAGGTGATCCGCAGTGTTTCCATGGTCGAACGGCGGTGGGCCGCAGCGAGTTCGGTGATGCGATGTTCGGGCCCGTCGGCACGGCCAAGTGCACGGAGGGTGGGGATGCCGGAGACCAGGTCGAGCAATCGGGTCTGCAGCGTCGTCATCGCCTTCAGCGAGGCTGCCGACCGTTCGGCGGTGACGAGGCCGATGAGCACCATGAACAGGGGAACGAGCGGCAGTGCGATCAGAACGATGACGGCGGCCTGCAGGTCGTAGCACGCCATCGTCACCACCGCGGCAGGGGTGAGGACGGCAGCCTGCAGCGCCGCTGGCAGATAGCGGGTGTAGTACGGCCGCAAACCATCGAGGCCCCGCGACACGAGGACCGCAGTCTCGTCGCGCCGGGCCGCGAGCTCGCGCGGCGGAAGCGCGGTGACGGTGGTGAGTAGCCGCCGGTTCAACTCCGCGATCGCCGCGGTGGCTCCGCGTTGACTCAGTCGGGCCTGGATCCATTGAGCCAGCACGCGAATGGTCCACAGCGCCAATAGAACCCACAGCGCGCTAGACCAGTGGCCAAGGGTGCGGGAGCTCGGATCGGTGACGAGACCCGCCAGGACGTGCGCCAGAAGCACGGCGCAGGCGATGGCTGCACCGGTGATGATCACGCCGCAGCCCGCCGTCGCCGCCAGGTGGCGCCGCATCATTTCGGTGTGAGGCCGATCGGCGCGGGGATCCGGTCGGCGGAGATGCGTTGGCGGAACACCCAGTAGGTCCACCCCTGGTAGGCGATCACCAGCGGCGCGAAGATGAGCGCCGCCCACGACATGATCTTGAGGGTGTACGGCGACGACGACGCGTTGTGGACGGTCAGGCTCCACTGCGGGTTCAGCGTCGACGGCACCAGATCCGGGTACAGCGACCCGAACAGCAGGATCACTACTGCGGCAACGACGGTCGCCGTGCACCCGAAGGCCCAGCCGTCACCTCCGCGGCCCCACACCAGCATGACGGCCGAGATCTGCGCGACGACGGCGACGCCCAGCACCAGCCACGTCCAGTCCTTGCCGTAGGCGAGTTGGGTCCAGAATCCGAATCCCGCCACCACGAGCGTCACCGGCAGGGCGAGACGGCCCGCGAATTGGGTCGCGTCGTCACGGACGACGCCCTCGGTCTTGAGGGTGATGAAGACCGCGCCGTGGAAGGCGAACAAGCCTGCGGTGGTGAGGCCGCCGAGCAGAATGTACCCGTTGAGCAGGTCGGTGATGGACAGCTCGATCTGCTTGTCGGCGTTCAGCGGTAGCCCGTGCACCAGGGCGGCGAAGGTGATGCCCCACATCACGGCGGGTAGCCACGACCCGACCGCGATCGCCATGTCGGCCCTGGAGCGCCACGTCGGATCGTCGATCTTGCCGCGCCATTCGATGGCGCAGATGCGGACGATCATCGCCACGAGGATGGCGAGCAGCGGAAGGTACAGGCCGGAGAACAGGGTCGCGTACATCTCGGGGAACGCCGCGAACATGGCGCCACCTGCGGTGATCAGCCAGACCTCGTTGCCGTCCCAGACCGGGCCGATGGTGTTCAGGACGGCGCGCCTGTGCTGTTCCCGCTGGCCGGCCGGTGCGCGGCGCGCGAAGAACTCCATGAGCATGCCGACGCCGAAGTCGAAGCCCTCCAAGACCAGAAAGCCGAGGAACAAGGCCGCCAATGCGATGAACCAGAAGTCCTGCAGTCCCATGACGGTCTCCTCAGTAGGCGAACGACAACGGCGCGACGTCGTCGGTCCCTGGCGGTGTCGGCGGAGCAGGTTCGGCGTCGTGCTCGAGTGGCCCCTCGACCACGTAGCGCCGGATGAGCCAGAACCAGATGCACGCGAGCACGGCGTAGAGCGCCGTGAACACGATCAGCGACGTCCACACCACGGCTGCTGAGTGATGGGAGACACCGTCGGCGACGTTGAGCCGCAGCATCTGATCGCCGGTGGGGTTCGGCACCACCACCCACGGCTGGCGGCCCATTTCGGTGAACACCCACCCCGCGCTGTTCGCCAGGAACGGGGTCGGAAGGGTCGCCAACGCGAACCGGCTGAACCAACGTTGGTCGGGGATGCGCCCTCGGCGGGTCAGCCACAGCGCCGTCAGCGCGAACAGCGCTGGCACGGTGAGCAATCCGACCATCATGCGGAACGACCAATAGGTCACGAAGAGGTTGGGCCGATAGTCGCCGGGGCCGAACTTGGCCTGGTATTCGACCTGAAGATCCTTGACGCCCTGCAACGTGACGCCGTCGAACCGGCCCTCCGCAAGGAACGGGAGTACGTAGGGCACCTCGATGAGGTGGATGACGGCATCGCAGTTGTTGTGCGTTCCGACGGTGAGGACTGAGAAATCAGGGTCGGTCTCCGTGTGGCACAACGATTCCGCGGAGGCCATCTTCATGGGCTGTTGCTGGAACATCAGCTTGCCCTGGGCGTCGCCGGTCAGGAACACGCCGCCCGCGGCGGCGAGCGTCACCAGACAACCGAGGATCGTCGCGGGCCGGTACATCGTGCGTGCCTCGTCGGTGTCACGAGCCCGCACCAGCCACCACGCGCAGATACCTGCCACGAACGTGCCTGCGGTGACGAAGGCTCCGAACACGGCGTGCGAGAAGGCCGCCATCGCAGTGTTGTTGGTGAACAGGGCGACGATGCTCGTCAACTCGGCGCGTCCGGTGTGCGGGTTGTAGCGGGCGCCCACCGGGTGCTGCATCCACGAGTTCGCCGCGATGATGAAGAACGCCGACGCATTCACCGCGACGGCCACGACCCAGATGCAGGCCAGGTGCACCAACCGGGGCAGGCGCGTCCAGCCGAAGATCCACAGGCCGATGAACGTCGATTCGAAGAAGAACGCGACCAGGCCCTCCATCGCCAGGGGGGCGCCGAACACGTCGCCGACGAAGCGGGAGTACTCGCTCCAGTTCATCCCGAACTGGAATTCCTGGACGATGCCGGTGGCCACGCCGAGGGCGAAGTTGATCAGGAACAGCTTGCCGAAGAACTTGGTCAGGCGGTACCACGCGGCATTGCCCGTGACGACCCACACCGTCTGCATGACGGCGATCAGGGGCGCGAGGCCGATGGTCAGCGGGACGAAGATGAAGTGGTAGACGGTCGTGATCCCGAACTGCCACCGTGAAACGTCGAGCGCGCCCATGTGTCATCTCCACTGCCGAGAGTCTCTACGACGAATTGTAGTAGATAACCTTCCCGCAGCCCAGGTCCTGTTTCGTGAGAATTAGGGCCCTTCGGCCCTACCGTGGGCCAGCTATTTCGTACCGTCCTCGGACTGCGGCGGCGCGGGCGTCGGATCGATGGACTCGGGGGCGACGGCGTCGGGCGCACCAGCACCGAGCACCGAGTTGGTGGTCCGGCGAATGGCGACCGCTGCCACGACCTCCATGACACCGATGACGATCAGCCAGATACCCACGACGAACGCCAGCGTGCCGATCGAGTCGAATGGCGAAGCCAGGACGACCACACCGGCAACCAGGCTGATGACGCCGACGAAGACATTCCATCCCCGACCTGGCAGCGTCGGGTCGCTGATGGCGGAGACGGTCGTCGCCACGCCGCGGAAGATGAAGCCGACACCGATCCAGATGGCGAGCAACAACACCGCGTCGTACAGGTGGCGGAACGCCATGATCGCGAGGATGAGCGACGCGGCGCCGCTGATGAACAGCAGGACCCGCCCGCCGGCGGACACGTCGAGGCTGAAGGCGAAGAACACCTGCTGGATGCCGGTCAGCAATAGTCCGGCGCCAAAGAAGATGGCCGCGACCGCAATCGAGATACCGGGCCACGCCACGATGGCTGCACCGAGGGCGATGGCGAGCACACCCGAGACGGCGGACGTCTTCCACAGATGTGGCAACAAGCTTGGGAGAGTAGGGGTGGTCATGCGGGGAAGTGTCGCATAATGCTCTGCCCACGAGCCGTCATTCACCGGCTTGCCGTCTCTCACAGCGTTCGGACAGCGCCGATCGACGACCAGCGTTAAGTTTCACCTACTACAGCGCCCCCACCCCGCTAGTGTTCGTTGACGTCGTCGCCCACGGTGAATGAAGGCGACCCGATGTAGAGAGAAGAGACAACGTGGTAGCTGGAATTCAAGACCGTCGAGCGAGCTCACGCTGGTGGCGCGGCGCTGCGGTGATCGCCGTATCCGGCGCCCTGGTTCTGTCGGGCTGTACCAAGAACACCGACACTACGGGGCCGACGACGGAGACCACGGCAGCCAAGGCCGCGAAGGTCGACGACATCGCCAACACCGTTCCCGAGGACATCAAGTCCTCCGGCAAGCTGATCGTCGGAGTCAATGTTCCTTACACGCCAAACGAGTTCAAGGATTCGAGCGGCAAGATCATCGGCTTCGACGTCGACCTGATGAACGCGATCGCGTCCACCCTGGGGCTGACGGCGGAGTACCGCGAGGCGGACTTCTCGAAGATCATTCCGTCCATTCAGGGCGGCACCTTCAACGTCGGCATGTCCTCCTTCACCGACACCAAGGAGCGCGAGCAGACCGTCGACTTCGTCACCTACTTCTCGGCAGGCTCGCTGTGGGCCAAGCCGAAGGGATCGGACATCGATCCGGCGAACGCCTGCGGCAAGAAGGTCGCGGTCCAGGCGACGACCACCCAGGAGGTCGACGAACTGCCCGCGAAGAGCAAGGCATGCACCGACGCAGGCAAGCCGGCGATCACCATCGTGAAGTTCGATGGACAGGACCAGGCCACCAACGCCGTCGTCCTCGGCCAAGCCGACGCGATGTCGGCGGACTCCCCGGTCACGCTGTACGCGATCAAGCAGAGCAACGGCAAGCTCGAGCAGGCCGGTCAGACGTTCGACTCGGCGCCGTACGGCTGGCCGGTCGCGAAGGGCTCTCCATTGGCGGCATCACTGCAGAAGGCGCTGGAGCACCTGATCGAGACCGGCGACTACAAGACGATCGCGTCGAACTGGGGTGTCGAGGCAGGCATGATCGACAAGCCCGTCATCAACGGCGCAACCAGCTGATAGCGCAATCCCGATGAGCGTTGACGTTTCGTCGCCACCCGACAGCCCAACCGTCATCGATGCCGTCCCGTTGAGGCACCCATGGCGGTGGGTGACGGCGATCGTCATCGTCGTGCTGGTTGCACTCTTCCTGTACGGCGCGGCGACCAACGAGGCCTACGGCTGGTCCACCTTCGGCAAGTACATCCTCGACGAGCGGATCGTGTCGGGTGTCTTGATCACCATCGAGCTGACCGTGCTCTCGATGATCCTGGCCATCGTCCTCGCGGTGATCCTGGCAGTCATGCGACTGTCGCCGAACCCGGTGTTCCGGTCGGTGTCCTGGGTCTACCTGTGGATCTTCCGCGGCACGCCGGTCTACGTGCAGCTGGTGTTCTGGGGCCTCGTCCCGACGATCTACAAGAACATCCAATTGGGCATCCCGTTCGGGCCGACGTTCTTCACCCTCAACATCCAGAACCTGTCGCTGTACTTCCTGCTGGCCGTGATCGGTCTGGGGCTCAACGAGGCGGCGTACTTGGCGGAGATCATCCGAGCCGGGATCAGCTCGGTGCCGGAAGGGCAGTCGGAGGCGTCCACGGCACTGGGCATGTCCTGGATCATGACGATGCGGCGCACCGTGCTGCCGCAGGCGATGCGGGTGATCATCCCGCCGACGGGCAACGAGTTCATCGGCCAGCTCAAGACGACGTCACTGGTGGCCGCGGTGCCGTACACGTTCGACCTGTTCGGCCGTCAGCGCGACATCTCGGCAGTCCTGTTCCAGCCGATTCCGCTGTTGCTGGTCGCGGCGGCCTGGTACTTGCTCATCACCAGCATCCTGATGGTGGGGCAGTTCTATCTGGAGCGGTACTTCTCCCGCGGCGTCTCGCGGAAGCTGACCACCAAACAGCTCGAGGCTCTGGCCGATGCCCAGACTCTCGGAGAGGCGGGTCATACATGACCGCGATGCGGGAGACGGCGACCACGCCGATGGTCAAGGCCGAGGGCGTCTGCAAGAACTTCGGCGCGTTGAAGGTGCTCAAGGGTGTCACGCTGGAGATCGGCCGCGGTCAGGTGCTGGTCCTGGTGGGACCGTCGGGATCCGGCAAGTCGACGTTCCTGCGCTGCATCAATCACCTCGAAGTCGTCAACGGCGGCCGGCTCTACGTCGACGGCGAGCTGATCGGCTACCGGGAACGCGCTGGCAAGTTGTACGAGATGCCGCCACGGGAGGCCGCCAAGCAGCGGCGCGACATCGGGATGGTGTTCCAGCACTTCAACCTCTTCCCCCATCGGAACGCCTTGGCCAACATCGTCGAGGCGCCGATCCAGGTGAAGGGCGTCAAGAAGTCCGAGGCAATCGAACGAGCGAAGGATCTCCTCGACCAGGTGGGGCTCTCCGACAAGGCCACCGCGTATCCGGCGCAGCTGTCCGGTGGCCAGCAGCAGCGCGTCGCGATCGCGCGCGCACTGGCGATGAACCCGAAGCTGATGCTCTTCGACGAACCGACCTCCGCGCTGGACCCCGAACTGGTCGGCGAAGTGCTCGGCGTCATGAAGAAGCTCGCCAGCGAGGGCATGACGATGGTGGTCGTCACCCACGAGATGGGTTTCGCCCGTGAGGTTGCCGACCAGCTCGTGTTCATGGACGCCGGGGTCATCGTCGAGCGGGGCAACCCGCGTGAGGTGTTGAGCAACCCGCAACAGGAACGTACGAGGGCATTCCTGTCCAAGGTGATGTAGTAGGGCATGCCTACTGCGGCGCCGTCGCCAGATCCAGCTGCCCCGCTGTGGCGCGCGGCTCAGGTCTTTCGACTGCTGAGTTGTCTGTACGCCTTGGGTTTTCAGATCGCGATCAACGACGAACTCGAGCGTCCCGCCATCGGATGGGCACTCTTCGCCGTGTTGGTCGCGTGGAGCGTCGCCTGCGCGGCGGCCTACCTCCACGGGTACGGCAGGCGGTTGGCCTGGGTGGGCGCCGAAGTGTTGGTCGTCGTCACCCTGATGCTCTCGACCGCTCTCGTCGCGTCCGATCAGTGGGCCCTGGACAACCAGTCCTGGCCGACCACGCTGTGGGCCACGAATGCCACGATCTCGGTGGCGATCCTGCTCGGCCCGGTCGCAGGTATGGTGACCGGGCTGGCGGTGACGGCGTCCAGTGCGGTACTGAAGGACTACCTCAGCATCGACGTGGGACGCAATGCGACCGTCGTCATCGAACTCGCGGTCGGGCTCGCGATCGGCATGGCCGCCCAGACCGCCCGGCGCGCCCACACCGAGCTACAGCGAGCGGCGCGCCTGGCGGCGTCTCTGGAGGAACGGGAACGACTGTCCAGGGAGGTGCACGACGGCGCCGTCCAGGTGCTGGCCCTGGTGGCCCGGCGCGGTCGCGAGATTGGCGGCCCGACAACGGAGCTCGCAGAACTGGCGAGTGTGCAGGAGCGCGCGCTCAGACGCTGGGTCAGCGACGCGGGTGCACGGCTGCCGGAGGGGGTCGAGACGGATTTGGTGCCGATGCTGCGCAGCCGGGCCTCCGACCGGGTCTCGATCAGCCTTCCCGCCGGCCCGGTCATGCTGTCGGCCGAGGTGGCTGGAGAAGTCGACGCGGCAGTGGCCAACGCCTTGGACAACGTCGTCGCTCATGCGGGTGAGACGGCCCGCGCCTTCGTCCTGCTCGAGGACCTCGACGACTCGGTCGTGATCAGTGTCCGCGACGACGGACCAGGCATCCCCGCCGGGCGCCTCGAGGAGGCCGTCGACGAGGGTCGGGTCGGAATATCGAAATCGATTGTTGGACGGATGAATTGGCTAGGCGGTAACGCGAAGCTGAGCACGGCGACGGGGAGGGGGACCGAGTGGGAACTGACCATTCCACGTTCACGGTGATGGTCGTGGACGATCACCCGATCTGGCGTGACGCAGTCGCCCGTGACCTCGTCGAAGAGGGTTTCACCGTCGTCGCCACGGCTGACGGCGTCGCTTCGGCTGCGCGGCGGGCAGCGGTCGTCAAGCCTGACGTAGTGGTGATGGACATGCGACTGTCGGACGGCAGCGGGGCGGCGGCCACCGCCGAGGTGCTGACGGTGTCGCCGTCGTCGCGGGTGTTGGTGCTCTCGGCATCCGACGAACGCGACGACGTGTTGGAGGCGGTCAAGGCCGGCGCCACGGGCTATCTCGTCAAGAGTGCGTCGAAGAGTGAACTGGCACAGGCGGTCCGGGCCACCGGCGAAGGCCGCGCCGTATTCACGCCCGGGCTCGCGGGTCTGGTGCTCGGCGAGTACCGACGAATCGCGCGGGCGCCGCGCGGCGAGGCCACCCCGAGCCTCACAGATCGTGAGACCGAGATCCTGCGCTACGTCGCAAAGGGATTGACCGCCAAGCAGATCGCCGAGCAGCTGTCGCTGAGCCACCGCACGGTGGAGAATCACGTGCAGGCGACCTTCCGGAAGCTGCAGGTGGCCAATCGCGTCGAGTTGGCGCGCTACGCGATCGAGCACGGTCTGGACGGGTAGTACTACTCATCCCATCGCCCACCGATGATGCCACGATGGCCCCATGACCGAACCGGATCAGGCTGTCATCGCCAGGTTGTCGTCCGACTTCGCGGCCATCGCTGCGTACTTGGCGAGGGCATCGGTCGACCTTCGGCATCTCGAGCGCATCGTCGCCGAGCGACTGGCCGAGCAGCCTCGGCCGGCCCCGCCGCCCGCGTACTGGCCGGTGGCGCCAGTCCAGCAGGTCCCTCTACGGCCGGCGCGGTCGGACGGTTGGGTCGGCAAGGCGCTGGCGGTCGCAGGCGTGGCCGTAACGCTCGTCGGCGTGGCGCTCCTGCTGGTGCTCGCCGCTCAGGCGGGGATTCTGCGTCCGGAGTTCCGGGTGTTCGCCGGTGCAGCACTGGCGGTCGGACTAATTGGGGGCGCGTGGCGCCTCAACGGTCGGCGGGGTGGCCGCGTGGGTGCAATTGCATTGGCCGCCACGGGTATTGCGGCTGCCTACATCGACGTCATCGCGGTGACGACGATCTACCGATGGGTCTCGGCGCCGGTGGGGCTGGTCATCGCGGCCGCGGTGGCGGCTGGGGGACTGGTGTTGGCGCGTCGTTGGGACAGCGAGCAGCTGGGTCTACTGGTCCTCGTCCCGCTGATCGGTCTGGCACCGGTGGTCGCCGACGGGGTCAATCTTCTGCTCGTCGGTTTCATGCTGGCGCTGAGCGCCGCGTCGGTGCCGATTCAGCTGGGCCGTGACTGGATTGGCCTGCACGCCGCACGCGTGGCGGTGAGCACGCTCCCGCTGATGGTGGCACTGGCGTTGTCGGCCTTCGGTTCCGCGCCGTCGCCACTCCTGGCGGTCGCGTGTTCATCGGCAGGTGTGTTGGCGATCGGTAGCGCGTTGATCCTGCTGCCGCACAACAGGAATGACATGACGATGGCCCTACTGAGCGCGGCAGGGACCATGCCCGTCCTCGCGGCGTCGGCGGCGGTCGATCGTCTTGCCGCCGCGTCGATGGCCGCAGTGCTGGCGGCGGTGCTGCTGGTGATCGTGCTCGGCGCACGGCGCCTCGCCATGGTCACCGCGGCCGTTCGGACCGTATGGTCGGCGCTGGCGGCGGTGGCGGCCCTGGTCGCCGTGACGGTCGCCTTCGACGGTCCGGTGGCAGGACCGATGCTGCTCGCGATGGCAGTCGTCGTGTCGACCGCAGGTCGCGGAAGGGTCGCACCATGGTGCGCTCTCGGATTCGGGGTCGTGGGCGCGTCGTTCTATCTGGTCCAAGCCCCGCCGTCGTCGTTGGTGACGGCGACGACCCCGCCTATGCCGATCGCCGTGTCGACGCTCATCGCGAGCCTGCTGGTGGTGGCGTGCGCCGTCGCGGTGGCGAGGTCGTGGCCCGCGGACTGGTCGTGGGCCGTCGCGGCGATGATCGCGCTGTACGGCATCACCACGTTCGCGGTGACCTCTGGCGTACTGGTCGGGGGTGCGGTCCAGGGCTACTTCGCCGGGCACGTCGCGGCGACGATCTGCTGGGTCATGTTGGCGGCGGCCGCCTTCCGCTACGCCGCACGCGCGCCACGCGCGGAGCGCTCGGTGCCGATCGCCGGCGGGGTGTCGCTCGTCGCGGCGGCCATGGCCAAACTGTTCCTCTTCGACCTCGGGACACTGGACGGCATCTTCCGAGTCGTGGTCTTCATCGTCGTCGGTTTGGGGCTACTGGGCATGGGGGCGGGCTACGCGCGGCTGCTGGCGCAGCAGGATCACCACGAGCGCGCCTAGGTGCGCCTACCGACGAGGTACCACGTCCGCATGAGGCCCTTGCCCTTCACGTCGATCTCTCCACGCTCCTCGAACACGAACTTCCCGTGCAACCGTTCGTATACGTCGTCGGGCACCTGGATGCGCCCTTCGACGTCGGTGGACTCCATGCGGGACGCCACGTTGACCGCGTCGCCCCAGACGTCGTAGAAGAACTTGCGGGCCCCGACGACGCCCGCCACGACGGGACCGCTGGCGAGCCCTATCCTCAACGGCACCTCGCGACCTTGGGCGTCGACGAGGTCGGCGACCGACTCGGCCATGTCCAGCGCGAGACAGGCGAGCGCTTCGAGGTGGTCCGTACGCGGTTCTGGGACGCCGCTGACGACCATGTAGGAGTCACCGCTCGTCTTCACCTTCTCGAGGCCGTGACGATCGACCAGGGCATCGAGATCGGTGTACAGCGCGTCCAGGAAGCGCACCAGTTCGGTCGGGGCCGTATCGCTGGCCCGCTTGGTGTAACCGGCGATGTCGGCGAACAGGATCGACGCGTCGTCGTATTTGTCGGCGATGATGCGATGCGCTGGATCCTTGAGTCGTTCGGCGATCGATGCGGGCAGGATGTTGGTCAGCAGCGACTCGGAACGTCGGTATTCGGATTCCATCGCGGACTCGGCGCGGGCCGTCTCGCGAAGCGCGTACCAGACGGTCGCGACCACCAGCACCCACGCGGCGATCGTGTTGATGACGAATCCCAGCTTGAAGGCCCAGTCGGGTTGCGTGCCGGTGTTGGGTGGGACGAGGAATTCGAGGGTGATCACCGCACCTGCGCCGAGTATGCCCATCAGCGATGCCAATGCGATGTGGTCGATGCCGAGCAGCAGCACGGCGATGGCCGCGGCGACGACGAAGTAGAAGTGCAGGCCGACGCCGCTACCTATGTGCACCGTCGACACCGTGATCAGAAGGTAGGCCACGACGTAGAACAGGACGGGTGGCAGCAGGTCGCCGTACCGGTAGAGCCGGGGGATGAGCAGGAAGACGACGGCACTGACGAGGTTCAGGTACCCGAACCACCACACGTCCGACGCGATCAGAAACTGCTGGATGCCGAAGAACACGCTGACGATCGCGCCGATCCGCGTCGTCACCGAGAGCACGCGCATCTGCCGGGCGATGCTCTCAGCCTGATGCCGGGTTCGCCCGCGCAGTTGGGTCTCGATCGCGACGTCGGGCACGCAGTGGGACCGCCGGACGGGGAGCGTGCCGCCCCCGGCCGGTCGGCCGCCCTCGTCGATTGCCACCGATAAAGCGTAGCCCTGCCTCTGCACGTGCTTGCTGATGGAATTGTCGATCTAGTTAATAAAAAGTGTCTGGCACAGTCATAAAATTTGCCACGACGAAAGTCGATTTCCTATAGCTGGATGAGGCCGTCATGCCGCTATTGGTGCCTACTGAAGATGCTGTATACATCCGGGCATAGATCCAGTTCATAATTGGTTATGACCTAGAAAAGCACGGGATGCTACCGAGTCATGGTTAACACTTTGAACTATGGTATTTCTTTGCTACGAAGCCGACCATCGGTACGTAAAACCCAGGTGGAAGGTCATCAAGATCGTTCCTCCGCAAATCGTGTCTTCGGTTCCATCATTAAAGGAGACAGATTTGCTGAAGCGTGAGTAAATGAGGCGAATCGCTTTGACGGCGACGACGATTCGCAGACGCTGAAAGTAGGAGATCCACCCATGAACACGACCGCTAAGGGACTGCTCAAGACGCTTGCCACGCGCTCCGTCGTTGCAGCCCTACCCGTCGCGATGATCACCGCGTATGCCAGCGGGATCTTCACGCCACCCCATCGGAACGCCTCGTTCGACTTCATGCCGGTTGCAGAGATCAATGTGTCGCCGTCCACCGTGGGCGTGGCCGAATCGCCGCTCTACGGCATGAGCGCAGCCCAAATCAACGAGCAGCTCGACCAACTTCAGGCGCTCGGCGTGGAGAACATCCGAGTATTCGTGCCATGGGGACTCGTCGAGTATCAGAACGACACCTATGACTGGAGCAACCTCGACCTCGTAATGAAGGCCGCCGCTGCGCGCAACATGGGCGTGCTGGCCGAAGTCAACGCCACGCCGGCCTTCGCCGCCACGACCCAGGACGGATTCCCTGGCACACAGACTCCCGACACCGGCGCGTACGCCGACTTCCTGAAGGCGTTCATCAACCACCAGGTCACGGTCGACGGGGCGCAGGTCACCTACGGCTCAATCGTGTCGGCGTACGAGGTCTGGAACGAGCCCAATTCGATTCAGTTCTCCAACCCGATCGACCCCGTGGCCTACGCGCAGCTACTGGCGGCCGCGTACCCCGCGATCAAGCAACTCGACCCGACGGCCACCGTCGTCGCGGGTGCGCTGGGCACCGTCCAGACCACGGGGTTCACGATGAGCCCCGTCGACTACGTCCAGCAGATGCTCGCCGCGGGCGCCGGCCAGTACTTCGACGCCCTGTCGGTGCACCCGTATCTGGAGTCTCTGCAATTCTCCGACGGCAATAACTTTCCTCCGGTCCCCGGCTTCCTGACTCCGCTGCAGCAAGTCGACGCGATCAAGGCGATGATCGGCACCGGCAAGTCGATCTGGATCAGCGAGTACGGGCTGCCGACCGTCGCAGGCGCCGCGGACGAGGCAAAGCAGTCGCAGTACATCATGGATCTGATCAACTACTGGCAGACCTACAGCCAGGCCGGGCCGATCTTCCTCTACACCGGTCGCGACACCGCGACCGGCAGCGTTACGCCCGACGACAACTACGGCCTCTACTACCAGAACGGCGATCCCAAGGACGTCGTCGCCGCGCTGGCCGCGTACTACGCGGCTCACCCCCAGAATCCGACCACACCGACCGACCCGACGGATCCCACCGATCCACCCACGAACCCCGCGAACGCAATCGCGCAGTTCTTCCAGCAGCTGGCCCAACAGATCGGCCAGGCGATCGCGAATGCGTTCGGGCAGCAGATCGTCACTGCACTCGTCTCGGCCATCTCGAACTTCCTTGCCTCACTTGGTGCTCCGGCCGCGACGACCACAACTGCCGCTCCGCAGACCTTGAAGGTTGCTTCGGTCGAGGCGCCCGCAGTGTCGAGCCTCAAGGTGGCGGCCGCGACCTTGACGGAAGCCGTCGATACCTCGGCCAAGTCCGGTTCGAGCCAGGCGCCCGACGCTTCGGGAGCCGAGGAAGCCGCGGCAGTGGCACAAGCTCCGGCTGCCACAACGGCAGTGGCCGCACCCGCCGAGGCCGCTCCGGTCGCGACAACCCCCGTCGCGACGACCCCCGAGGTCACGACACCCGTCGTGAAGACACCCGAGGTGACGGCGCCCGTGGCGACCAAGCCGGAGTCGACGAGCCCGGCCACGACGCCGTCGACCGCATCCAGCAGCGCCGCGCCGAAGGCCGACAAGGGTGATCCCGACGGCGGGCCGAAGTCCGGTGACAAGGACGGCAAGGGGCGCGCTCCGAAGTCAGGCGATTCGGACAAGGGTGCGCGGGGCGCCACGGACGGGACGGGTGCAGACAAGTCCGGACCGTCGTCTCGCTACCCAAGAGGCAAGGGCAACAACGGCTTTGGCGGCGCAGGTGCCAAGCCGGCCGGGGCCGAAGCGGCCTCCGCCGGTGCCGGTGCGGTCACGGCAAGCTCCTCCGCGGGGTAGGGCCACCCCGACGCTCGAGACCACGTGCCGCCGCGGCTCTGCGCATCGCAGGGTCGCGGCGGTTTCGTATTGTCACGAGAAAGCCGCTCAGCAAGGTCATTTGCGGTTGCGTAGATGATGCGGAATCGTCTCGCGTCGCCGACGATGGGTTCGTCTGAGCGTCCTCGGGGACTTCGCCCCGACCCGTGGAATTAGTTGCCAACGCCAGTAGAAATAAAACTTTTCGCCCCATTTTCGATGACATCGCCCGTTGTCGATGCATCGCCTCCCTTCCGATTCTTCATACGCAAAGTTGGGCTGTGACGCAAGAGGTTCATGGGACGTTTGTTGTTCAAGTCGGAATCGGTTTCGCGGGGGCGGTGAATTTCGCAAAAGCGATCTAACCTTATCGCTGACAGCCGCCTTCAATGATTAACCTGCAGGCCACAAAGCCCTTGCTCGCCGATGCACGGTTTGCCCTAAGTGAACGGCCGCGTGCAGTCTGAACTGTACTTTCGTGGCGCGCTCGGCCCTCTTGTCCTTTACCGATGATTCGCTGCGTAGTTTGCCGCATGCGCGTAAATTAAAAGTCGCTGACGTCAGCGATAATTAATGAAGCCAAGGGCATTGGGGTAACCATGAAGCAGACTGGCAAGGACTTTCTTCGCACCTTCGCGACCCGGAGTGTCATCGCCGCGATCCCAGTCGCCATGGTGAGCGCTTACGCCAGCAATTTGTTCGTTCCGACTCCTCCGCGCCTTGCGGAGTATGCGTATCAACCGGTTGCCGAGATCGTCAATTCGGCGACGACTGTAGGCATCGCCGCCTCGTCGCTCTCGCTGGCCGGACTGACGGCAGCACAGATCGGCCAGCAACTCGACGAGATGCAGGCGATCGGCGTGAACAACATTCGCGTGGCGGTGCCTTGGGGCAGCATCGACTTCTTCGGCGCACTCGACCCCGAGTCGTTCTTCGGTCAGCAGGCATGGGCGAACATGGACACGGTGATCACGGAAGCCGCCAAGCGCAACATGGGCGTGCTGGCCGAGATCAATGCGACGCCTCCCGGCGCCATCGAGAACGGCCTCCCCGGCACCGGGACACCCGACCCGGCGAAGTTCGCGGAATTCATGCAGCGGTTCATCAACAACCAGATCGTCGTCAACGGCCAGACGACCACCTACGGCGCCGTCGTGTCGGCGTACGAGATCTGGAACGAGCCGAACTCCGTGCAGTTCTCCGCGCCGATTGACCCCGAGGCATACGCGCAACTCCTTGCGACCGCCTACCCGGTCATCAAGAACCTCGACCCGACCGCCACCGTCGTCGCCGGTGCCGTTGGCACCGTGCAGGACTCACCGTTCACCATGAACACCATCACGTTCGTCCAGCGGATGCTCGCCGAGTTGAACGTTCTCGGCGCAAGCAATTCCTTCGACGCACTGTCGGTCCATCCCTACAGTCAAGACATTTCGTACAAGGACAGTTGCCCGACGTGCATCCCTGGGCTCCTCACTCCCCGGGAGCAAGTCGAGATGCTCCAGTCGATGATCGACGGTCGGAAGATCTGGATCACCGAGTACGGCCTGCCGACCTATGACCCGCCACCGACCAATTGGTTCGGCACGGTCGTGGACCCGCCACCGATCACCGAGGCGCAACAGGCGGAGTGGATCCATGATCTCCTCCAGTACTGGACGGACCATCCCGATCAGGCCGGCCCGATCTTTCTGTACACCGGCCGAGACTCCGTCACCGCCACCCCGGTGACCGACGAGGGCAACTACGGACTGTTCCACGCGGACGGCACTCCCAAGACGGCCGCCGAGATGCTGGCGGACTGGATCGCCGCTCTCAACGATCCGACGAATCCGACCGACCCGACGGGCCCCACCGACCCGACCGGTCCGACGACGCCCGGCAATCCGGCGGAGGCGCTTGCGGCATTCTTGTCGGCCTTCGCCCAGCAGATCCAACACGTCGTCGCCCAGATCGGGTCCTTCGTCACGACGTTCGTCCAGGCGATCGTGAACGCCATCGGATCACTGCTGAATCCGGCGGCGGCGGTGGCGACTACCACTGCCGCTCCGCTCACATTGAGAGTTGCGTCGGTCCAGGCAACTGACACGCCCGACGTGGACACGCCGTCGGACGCCCAACAGACGTCAACCGCGGTCGTTGCGAAGGCGGTGAAGACGGCGAATCTCGCCGAGGCGGCACAGCCAGACGCGACGACGACCGAGGCGCAGACGGCAACTGCGGCAACGGAAGTCGCCGCCGCAGAGTCACCGGTGACCGAACCCGCCGCCAAACCCGCCCCGGTGGTAACCGATTCCAGTGAAACCGACGTCCCCACCGCGACGTCGAGCACGACGAAGGACACCCCCGCCAGCTCGACCAAGACCGGTGCTGAGGGCGACGGTGCCGACAACGCGTCGACGTCGGGAGATGCCGACCACACGGACAAGCCGGACAAGCCGACCAAGCCGGACAACTCCGACAAGCCAGACAAGCAGGCCAAGCCCGAGAAGGCCGAGAAGGCCAAGCCGGCCGACTCGGATACGTCGAGCAAGCGTGGCGGCGACAAGCCCGACAAGCCCGACAAGGCCGAACGTCCCGTAAAGGACAAGGGCGACGACGCCAATACGACCCACCGAGTGAGGCCGAAGAAGGGCTCGGAGGCTTCCGGATCCGGCGCGGGTGCCTCGGGTTCAGAGAGCAGCTCAGCGGGGTAACCGCTGAACGCTTGAGCTTGCACGGACCGCCGTGACGCTGCAATCCTGCAGCGTCACGGCGGTCCGCCCGTTTACGGACTGCGACGCGGGCAGGCCGAATTTTCCGGCTGCCATGGCGGGCGCCCAGTACTTGCGCCGGCCTCGTTTGCGTTTGCTGTGTCAGGTCGCGTTCTTTGACAGTCACTGTCACGTCGAGACCTAGCGGGGGCGTCCACTAGCTAATTACCAGCAGTTCTGATTGCTGCAACTCAATGCTGGGAAGGAATAGTTAAATGCCGCCGCGTTGCGGCAGCTGCGCCCTCACCGAGCTGACCAGCATATTTGGCAAGTAAACTGCATGTTTATAACGTTTCAGCACGATCATTGCGGTCGGTTCGGAATTCGCCAGGCCAGCATTTCGACGACTCTTTTCTATTGGCCATGAGCGGTACACAGCAATCGATTGGGTGATTTTCAGGTTCAACTTCACAGATTGCTGACGGCCATGTAAATTCTGCAGATTGACGCCGGTGATAATTTGCCCGGCAGGATGCAGGGAGAGTTCAGTTGACCAATTCTCAGGGGAACCTGTTCCGTAGGATCGCGACGCGCAGCGTGGTCGCGACCCTGCCCGTCGCGATGGCCGCGGCCTATGCCAGTGGCGTCTTCATCCAGCCGCCACGCCTAGCCGCCCAACTCGACTACGTGCCGGTCGCCGAGATCACGGCGACGTCGACCACGGTCGGCATCGCGGACTCGCCGCTCTACGGAATGTCCAGGGCGGACATCGACAAGCAGCTGGACCAGATGCTGTCCCTCGGGGTGACGAACATCAGGGTGTTCGTGCCGTGGGCATTGATCGAACCGGCCGACAACCAGTACGACTGGTCCCATATCCAGGACGTGATGGACGCCGCCGCGGCGCGCAACATGGGTGTGCTTGCCGAGGTCAACGCGACTCCGCTGTGGGCAGCCCAATCGCCTGGGATCGGATCGATTCTCTTCCCCGGCTCGGATCTTCCCCAGACCGACAAGTTCGTCGACTTCATGAAGACATTCGTGGGCAAGTACGCGAATACGGTGTCGGCGTACGAGATCTGGAACGAGCCGAACTACATCGCGTTCTCCAGCCCGATCAATCCAGAGGCCTACGCGGCACTGCTCCAGGCCGTCTACCCGGTCATCAAGGATCCCGTATCGGGACTCGACAAGACGGCCACCGTCGTCGCGGGAGCCCTCGGCACGGTTCAGACGCACCCACTCGGGTTGACGCTCAGCCCGGTCGAGTACGTCCAGAGGATGCTGGCGGCTGGTGCCGGAAACTTCTTCGACGCCTTGTCGATTCATCCCTACAACGAGGAGATTCCGATCACGGGCGATTGCCCCGCGTGCCCCTCGTGGATGCTCACTCCGCGTCAACAACTCGACGTCATCAAGAGTCTGATCGCCGGCAAGAAGATCTGGATCACCGAGTACGGCTTGCCCACCACCCCGGTCGACGGCGGATTCACCGAAGATGTCCAGGCCAACTGGTTGAAGGACATGTTGGACTACTGGCAGACCTTCGGCAGCCAGGCAGGCCCGATCTTCTTCTACAACACGCGCGACGGCGCCGCGGACAGCACGGACCCGCAGAACAACTACGGCCTGTTCTACAACGACTGGGACCCAAAGGAGGCCGCGGCGATGCTCAAGGCGTGGATCGCCGCGCATCTGCCAACGCAGCAACCGGTACCACAGGTGCTCAACCCGATCGAGCAGTTCTTGGCCGCCATGCAACAGGTATTCCAGTCCTTCAGTCAGGCCATCGCCTCGTTCTTCAACCCGCTCTCATTCGTCCAGTCGTTCTTCCAGGCGATCTCGAACTTGTTCGGATTCGGCGCCCCGGCACCTGCGGCCGTGGTCTCGACCTCGAACCTCACGACCATGGCGGTGACGTCGGCCGCCAAAATGGCGTCGGCGACGGCGAACTCGGCTGACCCTGAGTCGTCGATCGGCGCCAGCACCGGCACCGCGTCCGAGTCCCACGACGACGCAACCGCCGTCACGGTCGAGCCGCAAGCTGCCGAGCTCGAGGTGAAGCCCGTCGCCGTCCCGACGGTCGCAGCCGAACCCGAAGCAGCTGAACCCGAAGCGGCACAGGCGGAGTCGACGACCTCGCCGCAAGCGGAACCGGTCACCTCCGTGGCCGACGAAACCGCACCGGTCGCCGTTCCGAAGGCCGCATCGAGTTCGTCCGCCTCGGACGCCGAGGACAGCGCACCGAAGACGTCAACCAGCAGCGCCGCTGCCGACACGTCAGAGGACGCCGACACGACGGCCGCCAAGCCGGAGAAGAGCAGCACCACGAAGACGACGTCCACGACCAGTGCGTCGACCACCGGTGCGTCCACCACCGGTGCGTCCACCGCCAGTGCGTCCACCGCCAGTGCGGGCTCAGACAAGGACAAGCCGAAGGCGGGCAGCGACAGCGCGGGAGGTAGCTCGTCGTCAGGGTCGTCAGGGTCCTCGGGGTCGTCGGGCTCGTCGGGTGGCAACGGATCCGGTGACTAGCCGACCCAACGGGCCAAGTGAGCAGGGTGCATTCGACTGCTGATCGGCGCAGGCGTCAATTACTCTCGACGTCGTGGCGGAAACCTCGTACGCGTCCTGCGGCGATTTCAGCCTGGCGTACCAGGTATTCGGAGACGGCCCGGCCAATCTGGTCTTGTGTGGGTCGTTCGTAAGCCATGTCGAGCTGTTCTGGAGCGTGCCCGAATTCGTGGCCTTCTTGGAGCAACTCTCCAAGTTCTGTCGCGTGCTTCTGTTCGACAAGGCAGGAGTAGGGCTCTCGGACCCGGTCCCGAGAGTTCCCTCGGTGGACGATCGAGCGGCCGAGATCGAGGCCGTGATGGACGCAGCTGGATTCACCGACGCCGTCGTCTTCGGAGTGAGCGAAGGTGGACCAGCGGCCATCCTGTTCGCGGCAAAGCGACCGGAGCGCACGCGCGCCCTGATTCTGACCGGGACGTTCGCGTACTACGGCTTCACCGGGTGGGCCGACATGGACCTCGACGCCGCCGAGTTGAGGGCGAACCTCGTGCCCAAGTTGGGTGAGGACTACACGCCATCAGCGGAGCAGCTTGCCCGCTTCCAAGAGTTTGGCCGCGCCGTCCGCTCGGCGTGGGGGAGCGGCCACGCTCTCAAGGGCCTGTTGCCGTCGGTGCGGTCGATTCGGCAGCTCGCCATGTTGGAGCGCATGAGCGCGAGCCCCGGAATGGCCCGGGCCACACTGGAATCAGCGTTCCAGCTCGATGTTCGGCCGATACTGTCGACGATCGCCGCGCGAACCCTGGTCATCCATGCCCGCGGGGATATCGTCCCGGTGCAATACGGCCGCAGCCTGGCCGACCACATTCCTGGCGCGCAGCTACTCGAGGTCGACGGCATAGACCACGTGCCATGGCTCGCCGATCCCGACGTGATCAACACCGGAATCGAGGAGTTCCTCACCGGCAGTCACGCGGCCCGGCCACAGGCATATCGCGCCCTGCGGACGGTGCTGTTCACCGACATCGTCGGGTCGACCCAGCACGTCGCAGCCACAGGTGACGAGCGATGGCGGGCAGTACTTCATCGCTTCGGCGAGATCACCGCCGCAGTCGTGGAACGGTTCGGCGGCACCGTGGTGAAGAGCACGGGCGACGGTCACCTCACCACGTTCGACGGCCCAACGCATGCCATCCGCTGCGCGGAGGTGCTACGCGCTGACGCCGAGACTCTGGGTATCGAGATCCGTGCGGCCATCCACACCGGCGAGTGCGAACTGCTCGACGCCGACATCGGCGGGATCGCAGTGCACATCGCGGCTCGCATCCTTGGTCAGGCCGGTGCCAGCGAGATACTCGTCTCCCGCACCGTTCGTGACTTGGTCGTCGGCTCGGGGACGGGCTTCGTGGACCGCGGCACGGTCGAGTTGCGCGGCGTGCCAGGCACGTGGCAGCTGCTTGCCGTCGACCGGCGTGGCGTGCAGGCGGGATCGGCGGAGGCCGAACTCGCGTCGACACCCACCCCGGGGCCCCGGACCGCAATGCGACGCTCGGACCGTGCGCTGGAGGTCATGGCGAGGCGGACACCGTGGATCCTGCGCGGCGTGGCCCGAGTCGCCCCTGCCACGGGCCGCCGCCGCGCCGCTGGCGGACGCCCGTGAGCCATGCGATCAGCCTGGGTATACCCGTTGCCGCGTCCGGCGTGCCCCATTGTGCAATGACATCAGTCTTGGGTTGGCCGGTCCAGCTGCCGTAGTCGCGGTCGTTGAAAGCTACATCGACCTGGCGATCGCATCGGCTGCGGTGGGTGGTGATCGACGCCGGTTGTACTGCCCGACGGTGCTCGAGACGCGAGCGCGGGCGCCAAGGATTCTGCCGGGCGAAGCCCTTCGGCGTTGAGGGCTGTTTGGCCGTGACGCACTAAGTAGATGGCGCGGTCGGTCAACGCTGAACCTCTTCTGAGGTATGGGATTCCGGCACAATGAGCACCGGCCTGCCGTGCTGGCGAGTCAGTTGATGAGACACCGAAACCCCCGCAAGTGTTTCGATGAATGACAGCATTCCGCCGCGCGGAGCGCCGAGAATGATCATCAGCGCGTCGGTCTGTTCTGCTAAGTCGGCGATCACATCGCCCGGTCGTCCCCGGACAGCGTGATAAGTCCAGTTGGCATGAAGTTGGTCGAGCAGCGCCCGAGCGGTGGCCGCATTTTCGGCCAATCGTTGGTCGAGCTGTTCCTTCCAGTCCCATGCGTCGGGATCAATGGGTAGGTCGTCGAGGTCTGCGACGTGTACGACATGCAGGTGAGCGTCCAGTCGCCGAGCCAACGAAACGGCGAAACGAACTGCGGCGGAACTGTTCGGTCGCAGGTCCCAGCCAAGAACCATCTGTGCTGAGACGGCGGACGCGACCTGGGGCAGGGACTTTGCCGACATGTCGTCACTCATCGCCGTTACCTCCAAAACCATTGAGCTCATAGCGCCCACACCAGTATCAGTCCGCCAACGCCGCCGCGGACTCGACATGGGCGGGGTCGGTGAGGGTTTGTCGCGCCGCCCAGCAGCGCTCGTGGACCCCAGCAGGCGCCCGGCCCGGCTCACCGTCCCGTGGGCCAGGGTGGTGGTGCTCACCTCGACGAGTTGGCCGATCGCGTTCGGGTCCACGGAGTCGTCGCGGCCCAGTCGCACCGAGGCCACCGTCGGCGCCACGGGTGGCAAGGGTCAGCATCTGGGCGCGGCCGGCATCGAGGAGGAAGTCGATCGGACGCGGCGCGCCGGTCTACTTCTGCGACTCCCGATCACCGTGGCAACGCGGCACCAACGAAAACACCAACGGACTGCTTCGTGACTACTTCCCCAAGGGCGCAGCGGATGCATGCCCGCGGCGAGGGTGCGAGCACGGTTGCGGCGACCCTTGGTGTCAGTAGAGCCACCGTCTATCGCGTGTTGGTTGATCAGTCCGACGACACGGATTGATGCCGGGATGGGGCGCTCATTCGAAGAATGTCTCCGATGAGCGTGCGATCTGG
>JAOPUT010000047.1 GCA_025963385.1 Mycobacterium sp. | reverse complement strand
CGTTGCCTCACAGACCATTCGATTGATCACGTGGTCCTGGAGCGGGGTGAGGTAGCGGATTCCTGGCGTACCAAGCGTTGGGACTCGATGCGTTTGCTGACCCCCAACTGGATGACACGGCTACCGGGGTTCGGCTACGGCGGGGACGACCCCGACGGCTACCTGTCGGCATCCGAAGTGGTGCAGCTCATCGAACACTATGGGAAGGAGACGGCGGCGCCGGTGGTGGCCAACACCACCGTGACGTCGGCGCGGCGGACCGATGACGGGTACCTGGTGCGCACCGACCAGGACTCGTGGCATGCACGGTCAATCGTGGTGGCTTCTGGTGCCACGGCCGTCGCCAGGATCCCTGCGCTACAAGCCGGAGTGCCCGCAGGGATTACCACTCTCACCCCAGCGGACTACCGCAATCCCCGCGAGCTGCCCGATGGCGGGGTTCTCGTCGTCGGGGCCTCGGCAAGCGGGATTCAGATCGCCGCGGAACTGCACCGCGCCGGACGGCGCGTCACGCTGGCCGTTGGCGAGCACGTCCGCATGCCGCGCGTATATCGACGCAGGGACATCCTGTGGTGGATGGATGCGGCCGGGCTGTTCGACGAGCGCTACGAGCAGGTGCCCGACCTCGCCCGAGCCCGCAGCCTTCCGTCGATGCAGCTGGTCGGGTCGCCCGACCGGGCCTCCATCGACCTCAATTCACTGAGTGCACAGGGGGTCCAACTGGTTGGGAGGTTGGCCGGGATTCGTGACGGGATCGCGCAATTCTCCGGCTCGTTGCCGAACATGTTCACCTTGGCCGACCTCAAACTCGGGCGGCTGCTCGACACCATCGACGCATGGGCGGTCGAAACAGGTTGGGACGGTGGTGATCCGCCGCGGCGTTACGAACCGACGGCGGTTCACGGCACCGTGCCCTTGACGATGGACCTGCGTTCCGGCGATGTTCGTACGATCCTCTGGGCCACCGGGTTTCGGCCAGATGTGTCCTGGCTCGACGTCCCCGTCTTCGACCCAAGGGGTCAGATCCGTCATGACGGCGGCGTGACGCCCAGCCCTGGGCTCTACCTGATGGGGATGCCATTCATGCGCCGCCGCAAGTCCAGCTTCATCGACGGCGCCGCCGACGACGCCGCGGATCTGAGCGGCCACCTCGCCCACTACCTCGACTCCAACTGAGGAGCATCACATGGACCACAACTACGACGCGATCATCGTCGGCGGCCGGTGTGCCGGTGCGGCGACGGCAATGCTGCTCGCCCGCGGCGGCATGAGCGTGCTCGTCGTCGAGGCGGCCCGACCCGGCACCGACACTCTGTCCACGCACGCCCTCATGCGTGGCGGCGTACTTCAACTGCACCGCTGGGGCCTGCTCGACGCAGTCGTCGCGGCGGGAACGCCTGCCATCCGTTGGACCGCGTTCGAGTACGGCGACGAGATCGAGACCGTCGAAATCCGTTCGGCCGAAGGGGTTTCCGTGCTGCGCGCCCCACGTCGCACCGTCCTCGATGCCCTGCTGCTAGAGGCGGCCCGCGATGCCGGTGCCGAGGTTCGCATGCCGGCCCGCGTGATGCGAGTGCTCACCGAGGACGCCACGGTGTGCGGAGTCGAGGGTGTCGAGCGTGGCGCCCGTTTTCGCGCCACCGCACCGCTGGTGATCGGCGCCGACGGACGAAATTCGACGATGGCACAAGCGGTAAATGCCCCCTATCGACGGCGAGGGAGCGCTTCCGGCGCGATCGTCTACGGCTACTTCGCGGGACTGCCGCGCGATCGGTATCACTGGGCATATCGCCCGGGAGTTACCGCAGGCGTGGTTCCCACCAGCGACGGGCTGGCGTGCGTGTGGGCGGGGACCGCGAGCACCAGGTTCGTCGAGCGGCGGTCCGCGGGCCTCGAGGCCGCCCTCAGATCGCTGCTCGCCGAGGCTAGTCCGGGAGTGGCGCGTTCCATCGGCCACGCAGCTCCGGTCGGCACACTGCGGGCTTACCCGGGCCAGGGCAGCTGGATCCGGGAATCGGCAGGCCCCGGCTGGGCTCTGGTTGGCGACGCCGCCTATTTCAAGGACCCCATCACCGCCCACGGCATCACCGACGCCCTGCGTGACGCGGAACTGCTGGCCCGCGCCGTACTCGGCGCGCCGAGTTCATGGCGGGCCCAGCTGGAGGCAATCCGCGACTACGAGCGCATGCGTGATCGGCTCTCTGAGCCCTTGTTCGACGTCACTGAGCGGATCGCAAGCTATCACTGGGATCTGGCAGAGCTGCGCGGGCTTCTTCGAGAGCTGAGTCAGGCAATGCGGCCCGAAGTCGACGCCTTGCTCGAGTTCGACGATGACCGCAGCCTGAGTGGCTGCCGTCGATGATCCCGTCCCGAACGATCCACCTGCGCGCGCTCATCGCGCTGGTCGAGGTGCTGGGCCTAAGCGTCTGGTTCTCGGCGGCCGCGGTGGTGCCCAGCCTGCGCGTGGAATGGGGCATCGGGTCGACGGCGGCGGTGTGGCTGACCGCCTCCGTACAGACGGGGTTCGTCGTCGGGGCGCTCACCTCGGCAGTGACCAACCTCGCCGACCGCATCCCACCGCAGCAGTTGCTCGGGGCAAGTGCCCTGTGCGCCGCGACGTGTACGGCGGTACTGGCCTTGTTCGTCGATGGTCTCGCTGCGGCAATCCCGTTGAGATTCCTCACGGGGATGTTCCTCGCCGGCGTGTACCCGGTGGGGATGAAGCTGATGGTTTCGTGGTCGCAACCTTCGGATCGAGGCCGAGCGTTCGGGGTGCTGCTCGCGGCCCTGACCCTTGGCTCCGCACTGCCGCATCTCATCAGTGGTCTTGCACCGTTGCCATGGAGAAGTGTGATGCTCGCGGCCGCGGCGGTGACCGCAGCGGGAGCGGTCATCGCCGTCGGTCTGATCCGGCCGGGTCCGCAGCTGGACATCCGCGTCGCCGGATCGTGTCCGCGGTCGGCCATCGCGATCTTCACAGACCGCGAAACCAGACTGGTGAGCTTCGGCTACTTCGGACACATGTGGGAGCTCTACGCCCTGTGGACCTGGCTGGCGACGTTCGTCGCCGCCGGCCGCGCCCAGCTCGGTGACGCGACGTCGCCGACCGGTCTGATCGTGTTCGCCGCGATCGGAGTCGCCGGTATGGCCGGATGCCTTCTGGGAGGGTGGGCTTCGGACCTTTTCGGTCGCCCCCGAGCCGCGTTGGTGGCATTGGTGGTCAGCGGAGCGTGCTGCACGGCATCACCGGTTTTCTTCACCGCCCCGACAGCCATTCTCATCGTCTTTCTATTGGTATGGGGCGCCGCCGTGATCGCCGACTCCGGCGCCTTCTCCACCTCTCTGAGCGAGACGACAGACCCGCGATACGTTGGCACCGTACTCACCGCGCAGACCGCCGTCGGCTTCCTCTTGACGGTCGTCACGATCCAACTCACCCCGCTCGTCGCGGGCCTGGTGGGTTGGCAGTACGCGTTCCTGCTACTGGCACCCGGCCCCCTGATCGGCGCCATGGCGATGTCAGCCCTGCGCGTCGCTACGCACCAACCACGTCCCACGGAGGAAACTCATGACCAGAAATTCAACGCACACAACCCCGTTCGTCGGTCAGACCGCGGAACTCTCGCGCACCGTCGATGACAACGACATCATTCTGTTCACCGCCATCAGTGGTGACCGCAATCCCCTGCACTATGACGACGCCGCAGCCAAGGCGTCGCGCTTCGGGGAGATCGTCGTGCAGGGCGGTATCACCAGCGCGGTCCTCAATGCCGTCGTTGCGGAGAAGCTGCCGGGTCCTGGCACGGTATTCCTTCAAGTGAACTGGGCGTTCAAGGCCCCGGTGCGCCCAGGGGACACGATCACCGGGCGTGTCGAAGTGACGTCGACGCGCGCGGACAAGCCGATCACCGAACTCAAGACGAGCGTGATCCGCGACGACGGAACGGTCGTGCTCGACGGAACAGCGGTCTGCTACACCATTGATCTGACGAGCCGGGACGTTCAATGACATCGTGTGCTTTCGCGCAAGCGCCATCCGGTTGAGGTAGACAATGAGCGGGTGCACCCGAATGCGACGCCGGACGGCCTGGGACCGGGTCCTCGCAGAGCCGAGTTGCTGGCGGCGGTATCGCTGGCGATCGACCTCGGTCTGGGTCAGCCGATGGAACACATGCTTAGGTCGTCGCTGATCGCGAGTCGCATCGCCGAACGCATGGGCCTAGACGCACATCAACGGGCGACGATGTACTACGCCAACCTGGTGGGCTGGATAGGGTGTCACGCCGACTCCCATGAGCTTTGGCAGCTCTTTGGTGACGACATCGCTTGGCGCGCAGACACTTACGCGGTGGACATGGCCGGGCTGCCATTTCTGCGTTTGATGATGAACCATCCGGCCCGGGACTTGCCGGGTTGGGAACGCATCATCCGTTCGGCTGCGTTTCTGCTCACGGCTCGTGGTCAGGTGGCCAGGCTGGTCCATTCGCATTGCAGCTCCGCCGGGGTACTTTCCGATCGGATGGGTTTGAGCGTTGAGGTCGGAAGGGCGTTGGGCTACGTCTTCGAACGCTGGGACGGCCAAGGTCTGCCCA
>JAOPUT010000008.1 GCA_025963385.1 Mycobacterium sp. | reverse complement strand
TCGGCCGATCCGCGGGCGGTGTCGCCTGCGACCATCGCAGACCTCGAGGTGCGGGCGACGTACCTGGCAGGTCGCCGTGTTTACGCGAATTCCGACTGACGTCCGGGGTCGTTCTGGCACGCTCAGGGCATGCCCCTGCCTGTGCCCCGATTCCTCGACGAACGCGTTGCCCACTGGGCGGAGACCAAGCCCGACGACGAGGCGATCACCTTCAAGGACCGCACGTGGACGTGGTCGCAGTGGTACGACCGCATCCGCCGCTTGGCAGGCGCGTTGCAGGAACGGGGTGTCGGGCGCGGTGACGTCGTCGCGTTCCTGGACAAGAATCACCCCGCCTGTGTCGAGACGACTCTGGCGGCGGCATCCATCGGGGCTGCCACGGCCATCATCAACTTCCGGCTCGCCGCCGACGAGATGGACTACGTGCTCAACGATTCGGGTGCCAAGGTGCTGATCGTCGGCTCGGAACTCAAGCCGAGCATCGAGAAGATCCGCGATGGGCTGACGGCCCTCGAACTCGTCGTCGAGGTGACGCCGGACGGTGGCGAGGGTGACGAGTACGAGGCGCTGGTGGCCGACGGGACCCCGGTGGACCGGCTGAAGGACGTCGAACCAGACGACGTCGCGATCATCATGTACTCGTCAGGCACCACCGGCAGGCCCAAGGGGGTCTCGCTGACCCATGCCAATCTGATCGCCCACACCGAGAGTGCCTTCGACGGTTGGGAACTCGAAGAGGGAGACAAAAACCTCGTCGCGATGCCGCTGTTTCACGTAGGCGGGTCCTCGTACATGCAGCTGGGGCTGCACACCGGCGTGGCCAGCTACATGACGCGCGACGTCGATGGCGCCCAGCTGGCCGGGGGGATCCTGGCCGGCGCGAACAGGACCTTCCTGGTGCCTGCCGTGTTGGCCAAGGTGCTCGAATCCGGTGACGACGCGGTGAAGCTGTTCAGCGCGCTCAAGACCTACGGCTACGGCGCGTCGCCGATGCCGCTGCCGTTGCTGCGCAAGGCACTCGAGGCCTGGCCGGAGACCGACTTCATCCAGGCCTACGGGTTGACCGAGGTGGGCGGCGTCATCAGCCTGCTGGCGCCGGAGGATCATCGCAGCGGCGACGAGGAGCGCATGGGCAGTGCGGGGCGGGTGGTCCCCGGCGCCGAGGTGCGCGTCGTCGACCCCGACACCCTCGAGGACGTCGAGCCGGGTGAGCAGGGTGAATTGTGGTTCCGGACAAAGCAATTGATGAAGGGTTACCACAACAAGCCCGACGCTACCAAGGAGGCGGTCACCGACGACGGGTGGTTCCGGACCGGTGACATCGGCAGGGTCGACCAGGATGGGTACATCTTCGTCGAGGACCGCCTGAAGGACATGATCATCACCGGCGGGGAGAACGTCTACTCGATCGAGGTCGAGCGGGTCATCGCCGAGCACCCCGCGGTCGCCGAGGTCGCGGTCATCGGCGTGCCCGACGAGAAGTGGGGCGAGTCCGTCAAGGCCGTCGTCTCCCTCGAGGGTGAGGCGACCGAGAAGGACATCATCGCCTTCGCCCGCGAGCGGCTGGCCGCCTACAAGTGTCCGAAGACCGTCGACGTCGTCGACGAGCTTCCCCGCAATCCCACGGGCAAGATCCTGAAGAAGGAACTGCGACAGCCACATTGGGAGGCCGCGGGCCGCAAGGTCTGAGCTCGGTGCACGATGGTGGCGTGACGCCTACCCTCGACGATCTTCTGGACCGGCTGCACGTCGTGTCGCTGCCGATGCGAGTTCGCTTCCGCGGCATCGACGTTCGTGAGGTCGCTCTGATCGACGGGCCCGTCGGCTGGGGTGAGTTCGGTGCGTTCCTCGAGTACGGTCCCGAGGAGGCGGCCCACTGGTTGGCGTCGGGCGTGGAGGCGGCCTACGTCGAGCCTCCGACGCCGCTGCGGGACTGGATTCCGATCAACGCCACCGTCCCCGCCGTACCGGCGTCGCAGGTGCCCGAGGTCCTCGCCCGGTTCCCCGGCGCGGGTACCGCAAAGGTCAAGGTCGCCGAGCGCGGACAATCTCTCGCCGACGACGTCGCCCGCGTCAACGCGGTGCGCGAACGCGTGGCAGTGGTACGCGTCGACGCCAACGGCGGCTGGACCGTCGCCGAGGCGGTCGCCGCCTGCGCCGCGCTGACCGCGGACGGACCGCTGGAGTATCTGGAGCAACCGTGCGCGACGGTCACCGAGCTGGCCGAGGTGCGCCGCATGGTCGGCGTGCCGGTGGCCGCCGACGAGAGCATCCGCAAGGCCGAGGACCCCCTGCACGTCGTGCGGGCGAAGGCCGCCGACGTCGCCGTCGTGAAGGTGGCGCCCCTCGGCGGGGTCGCGCGACTGCTCGACATCGCCGGTCAGATCGACGTCCCGATCGTGGTGTCCAGTGCCCTGGATTCCGCCGTCGGAATCTCGCGGGGTCTGCTGGCCGCGGCATGCCTTCCCGATCTACGGCACGCCTGCGGGCTCGGCACGGGCGGACTCTTCACCGAGGACGTCACCGAACCGGTGGTGCCGGTCGAGGGACGTCTCCCGGTCGGTGCCGTCACACCCGATCCGGACCGGCTGTCGTCGCTGGCCGCCACCCCCGGGCGGCACGACTGGTGGATCCGCCGGGTGAAAGCCTGTTACCCGTTGATCTTGACCCGCTGACGCGGCACACTGAAACCCGAGAATTGACCGGGGGGTCACCATGGGTGGATTTCGTGTTGGTCTGATGGACCCGATCATCGCGGCGCGGCCCGCGGTGGACGGCTTCACCAGGGCGTCGTACCTCGCCGCCGTCGCGAGTCGGGTCGACTCGTTCTGGGTGCCCGACCATCTGAACGCGTTGTTCCCACGTTCTCTGTGGAATCCGAAGTACTGCGGCGCTGCGAAGATCCTGCCGACCGCGGACGCATACCTCGAGCCGTGGACGATGCTCGGAAACCTCGCCGCGCGCAATCGCATAGGGCGCCTTCGCCTCGGGATCGGCGTCACCGACTCCGGTCGGCGCAATCCCGCCGTCACCGCCCAGGCCGCCGCGACGCTGCACCTCCTCACCCGCGGACGGGCGATCCTCGGAATCGGCACCGGCGAGCGGGAGGGCAACGAGCCCTACGGCGTCGACTGGTCCAAGCCCGTCGCCCGCTTCGAGGAGGCGATGGCGACGATCCGCGCGCTGTGGGATTCCCAGGGGGAGTTGGTGAATCGCGACTCTCCGTACTTTCCGTTGCGCAATGCCCTGTTCGATCTTCCGCCGTATCGGGGGAGGTGGCCCGAGGTGTGGATCGCCGCCCACGGCCCGCGCATGTTGCGCGCCACCGGCCGTTATGCCGACGGGTTCTTCCCTGGCTTTCCGCATTCGCCGCGGGAGTACGCGCGGCGGTTGGAGGTGGTGCGCGCGGCCGCTTCGGACGCGGGCCGCGACCCCATGGCCATCACCCCCGCCATGTGGATCATCGTGGTGACGGGTCGCAGTCGCGGAGAGGTCGACGAAGCGCTGGAGTCCGAGGTGATCAGGGCGGGTGGGCTGTTGGCATCCGACGAGTTCTACGCCGAGCACGGGGCTCAGCATCCGCTGGGGGCGGGGTTCTCCGGAGCCCAGGACATCCTTCCGCAGGACATGGATGAGCAGACGGCGTTGTCGCACGTCAAGGCCGTGCCCACGGAGGTCGTCCGAGCGATGGTGCTGCATGGAACGCCCGAGGAGATCGTCGAACAGGCCGCCGAGTGGCGCGATCACGGGTTGCGCTACCTGGTGCTGGCGAATGCGAGCACACTGCAACGCAGTTTGCGCAACGGCCTGGCCGCGATGCCGGCGTTCACCAGGGCCGTGCGCCGCCTCAACAAACTCTGATGGAGTGGTCATGCAACTTGCCATCGTCCTGTATCCCGGGTTCACCGCACTGGACTTCATCGGCCCCTACGAGGTGTTGCGGAATCTGCCCGACACCGAGGTGCGCTTCGTCTGGCACGAGCCTGGGCCCATCGCCGCGGATTCCGGCGCGCTCGTCGTGGGCGCCACCCACTCGTTCGACGAAACCCCTTCGCCTGACGTGCTTCTCGTACCGGGTGGCATGACGACGTTCGAGCATGCCCGCGACGAGAAGCTGCTCGAGTGGGTGCGCACCGCGCATGCCACGTCGACGTGGACGGCATCGGTGTGCTCGGGCTCGGTGATCCTGGCCGCCGCCGGCCTGCTCGACGGCAAGCGCGCGACGTCGCACTGGATGGCCGTGCGCTCGCTCAGGGCCTTCGGCGTGACACCGGTGAGCGACGAACGGGTCGTGCGTGACGGAAAGGTCGTGACCGGCGCAGGCGTTTCGGCGGGCATCGACCTCGGCATGTGGCTGGCGGGTCAGATCGCGGGCGAGGCCAAGGCCAAGGCCATCCAGTTGGTCATCGAATACGACCCGCAGCCCCCCTTCGACTCCGGCCACGTGTCCAAGGCGTCTGTGAGCACCAAGGCCGCCGCCACCGCTCTGCTGGCCAAGGAAATGGTCAAGCCCGCGCAGCTCAAGGCCACCACGCTGTTGCTGTGGGAGCAGGCCATCCGCAGGGCCAGAGGCCGGGCCGAGCGGGGTGGCAAGACGCGCCATCCAGCAGTCGCGGGGAGCTGAGCGGGACCAGCGGCCACGAGACACTCGAACCGCTCCAAGTAGGGTCGGCCGGGTGAATCTGGCGTACGACGATCGTGGCTCGGGGGAACCCGTGCTGTTCATTGCCGGCCGAGGAGGCGCGGGCCGGACCTGGCATCTGCATCAGGTCCCCGCGTTCCAGCGGGCCGGCTATCGAGTCATCACGTTCGACAACCGCGGCGTCGGCGCCACCGAGAACGCGCAGGGCTTCACCACCGAGCAGGTGGTCTTCGACACGGCCAAGCTGATCGAGAAACTCGACGCGGGGCCGGTCCGCATCGTCTCGGTGTCGATGGGATCGTTCATTGCCCAGGAGTTGATGCTGGCCAGGCCCGATCTGGTGTCGGCGGCGGTGCTGATGGCCACCCGCGGCCGCGAGGACCGCACCCGCGAATTCTTCAACGCCGCCGAGTACGAGTTCCTGCAGACCGGCATCGAGTTGCCGCCGAAGTACGACGCCAAGACGCGCCTGCTGGAGAGCTTCTCGCCCAAGACCCTCAACGACGAGAACGCGGTCCGCGACTGGATCGACATGTTCACCATGTGGCCCACCAAGGTGACGCCGGGGCTGCGCAGCCAGCTGAGGATCCGGCCCGAAGGCAACCGGCTGCCCGCTTACCGGAACATTACGGCGCCGGTGCTGGTGATCGGCTTCGCCGACGACGTCGTGCTTCCGCCGTACCTGGGTCGAGAGGTCGCCGAAGCGCTGCCGAACGGCCATTACCTGCAGATACCCGATACCGGGCACCTGGGATTCATCGAGCGCCCCGACGCCGTCAACGCCGCCGTGCTCGAATTCTTCGGCGCGGGGGTATGACAGGCTGTACAAGGTGAACCCGTCGACGACACAAGCACGCATAGTCGTCGATGAATTGATTCGCGGCGGCGTCCGTGACGTGGTCCTTTGTCCCGGCTCGCGCAACGCGCCGCTGGCATTCGCACTGCACGACGCGGATCGCGCCGGCCGTCTGCGATTGCACGTGCGCATCGACGAACGCACCGCGGGATTCCTCGCGATCGGCCTGGCAGTGGCGGCAGGCTCACCGGTGTGCGTGGCGATGACCTCGGGCACGGCCGTGGCCAACCTCGGGCCCGCCGTCGTGGAGGCCAACTACGCCCGCGTGCCGCTCGTCGTGCTCAGCGCCAATCGCCCCTATGACCTGCTCGGCACCGGCGCCAACCAGACGATGGAGCAACTGGGCTACTTCGGCACCCAGGTCCGCGCCACGATCAGCCTCGGGCTGGCCGAGGGTGCCACCGAGACGATGGACGCGCTCAATGCCCAGTGGCGCTCGGCGACGTGCCGGGTACTGGTCGCCGCCAAGGGTTCCCGCAGCGCCAACGCGGGCCCGGTGCAATTCGACATCCCGCTGCGCGAGCCGCTGGTCCCCGATGCCGACGAGTCGGGCGCATACGCTCCCGAGGGCAGGCCCGACGGGCGGCCGTGGACCTTCACGCCACCGGTGACGTTCGACCAGCCGCTCGACATCGACGTGACACCGGACACCGTCGTGATCGCGGGACACGGCGCGGGTGTCCAGTCGAACCTGGCGCAGTTGCCCACCGTCGCCGAACCGACGGCACCACCTGCCGCCAACCCGCTTCATCCCCTGGCGCTGACGCTCCTGCGGCCCCGGCAGGTCATCATGCTGGGCCGGCCAACGTTGCACCGACCGGTGTCGAGGCTGCTGGC
Organism: Mycobacterium sp.; assembly: GCA_025963385.1. GTDB lineage: Bacteria > Actinomycetota > Actinomycetes > Mycobacteriales > Mycobacteriaceae > Mycobacterium. The sequence goes on along the minus strand of JAOPUT010000008.1, from coordinate 9,898 downwards.
CGACTCGTCGCTGCCCGTGTTCGCCCTCACCACGGGTCCGCGCTGGCCCGACGTCTCGGGCAACTCGCAGGCCACCGGAACGCGCGCGGTGACCACGGGAACGCCGGACGCCGAATGGCTGAAACGCTGCGCCGACGCCCACGCGCATGCCGTCGAGACGGTGCGCGCACAGTTGCAGGCGCACCCGCTGACCACTGGTCTGCACGTGGCCGCCGCGGTGGCCGACGGGTTGCGGCCCGGCGACCAGTTGGTGCTCGGCGCGTCCAACCCCGTCCGCGACGCGGCGCTGGTCGGTCTCGACGCCCGTGGCATCCAGGTGCGCTCCAACCGCGGCGTCGCAGGCATCGACGGCACGGTGTCGACGGCGATCGGCGCGGCGCTGGCTCACGAGCGCAGCAGCGGCGACCAGGTACCGCGCACGATCGCGTTGATCGGCGACATGACATTCGTCCACGACAGCTCGGGCCTGCTGATCGGTCCCACCGAGCCGATGCCGAAAAGCCTCACGATCGTGGTGTCCAACGACAACGGCGGCGGCATCTTCGAACTGCTCGAGCAGGGCGACCCTCGGTTCTCGGACGTCTCCTCGCGCGTCTTCGGCACCCCGCATGACGTCGACGTCGGCGCGCTGTGCCGCGCGTACCACGTCGACTGCCGTCAGGTGGAGCTGGACGGCCTCGGCGACGCACTCGGCGAACCCTTCGACGGAATGCGCGTGCTGGAGGTGAAGGCCGACCGCTCGTCGCTCCGGGCGCTGCACGCATCGATACGGGCGGCCTTGTGACGACGCTGGCGAGCAGACTTCTCCGGTGGGCGAAAGCACTGTGGCAGAGCCTGATTCCGCATTTGTACGGTGACCCCAGCGAGACCCGTCGGCAACGGATCATCCGCCGCGTGCGCATCGGTGTCGTCATCGCCGCCTGCTTGGTGACCCTGCAGTCGATCCTGCTGGTGCTCGGCGCGTGGCGCGACGACCGCCAGATCGAAGGCAACATGGGCGTCGCCGCCGCGGAGGTGCTCGATGCGGGCCCGCGCCGGTCGACCATCGAATTCGTCACCCCCGACCGCGTCACCTACCGACCGGAGCTCGGCGTGCTGTACCCGTCCGAACTGGACACCGGCATGCGGATCTACGTCGAATATGACAGGGGCAACCCGGATCTCGTTCGGGTTCAGGACCGCAACGCCTCCTTGGCGATCATCCCTGCGGCCTCGATCGCGGTGCTGGGATGGTTGGGGGCCGCCGCGATCCTGAGTCTGTTGGCGTTCGTACAGCGTCGGCTGGACCGTCAGGACTCCATCAGCTTGGAGAGCCAGTCGTTGTCGTAGATGTCGACCTTCTGGCCTGCGTTGAGATCGAAAACGGTTGGCGTACCGGTGTTCAACGGGTCGACCTCGTATAGGTATTCGAAATTGGTCGACTCCATGTCGGCCAGGTCCGTCGGGCTCTTGGGACTCGCGCCCGTTTCGATCGCGTGGGCCTGGAAGCCCGGAACGTCGGCCTGACGGGCGAAGTCGGCCATCTCGTCGTCCGTCGGCCCGGCGCCGCCCGGCTCCTGATGTGACCACAGCTGCTCGACGAAGTGCTGGAACTGGCGCCCGGTGGTGCTGACGGCCCCTTCGCCGCCCGGGGTGGCGGCCACGAACAACGCGTTGGCCACACGCGCGGAATGTCCGTCGGTGGCTGCCGTGTCGAGGAACGTCATCGGCCGGTAGGTGATCGCGAGCTGACCCGCTCCGATGTAGTACGCGAACCGATCTCCGAATTCGTGCTGCAGGTCGGCACAGTGGGTGCACTGCGGCTCGGTGTAGATCTCCAGCTGGATCGGGGCGTCCTCGAGGCCGGCACGGATGCCGAACTGGTCCTCCGTCACCTCGACGAGTGGGGGATTGAGATCGCCTTCGGCGGTCCCCGTGATCGCCCGGCTGCAGCCGCTCAACGCGACGACGAGACCGAGGACCAAGGCGATCATGACGTGCTTGCTCCGCATTCCCGCATTGTCCCCCGACCGGGCACTCGCAGGACCGGTTCGGTTGCCAAACGAAGTACGCGGACGTACTCGCCAGACTTCGCGTGTCGTATTCCTGTACGCAACCTTCAGGACAGCCGGAGGTGTCAGCCTTCTGGGGTGCGCGTGGCGATCGTCGCAGAGTCGTTTCTGCCGAATATCAACGGAGTCACCAACTCGGTGCTTCGGGTGATCGAGCATCTCCGCCGCACGGGACACGAAGTGCTGGTCATCGCGCCCGACACGCCACACGGCGAGCCGCCCGCCGACCGCATCCACGAGGGTGTCCGCGTCCACCGGGTGCCGTCGAAGATGTTCCCGAAGGTCACCTCACTGCCGTTGGGTGTGCCGCGGCCCCGGATGGTTGGCGTGTTGCGGGGATTCGCCCCCGACGTGGTGCACCTGGCCTCGCCCGCCCTGCTCGGCTACGGCGGGCTGCTGGCCGCACGGCACCTCGACGTGCCGACCGTCGCCGTATTCCAGACGGACGTCGCGGGATTCGCCCAGAGCTATGGCGTTGGCATGATGTCGCGTGCGGCGTGGGCATGGACCCGGCACCTGCACGGCAAGGCCGACCGCACCCTGGCGCCGTCGACGTCGGCGATGGAAAGCCTAGTCGCACATCACATTCCGCGGGTACACCACTGGGGTCGAGGTGTCGACGTCTCCGGGTACGTGCCATCGGCGCGCGACCAGTCGCTGCGGTCGGGCTGGTCGCCGTCGGGCAGGTCGATCGTCGGCTTCGTCGGACGGCTGGCGCCGGAGAAGCACGTGGAGCGGCTGGCCGTGCTGGCAGGCCGAGACGATCTCCAAGTGGTGATCGTTGGTGACGGGGTCGACAGGGTGAAGCTCGAAAGGCTCATGCCGTCGGCGGTTTTCACGGGCGCGCTCTACGGCTCCGAGCTGGCGGCGGCGTACGCGAGCATGGACGTCTTCGTTCACACGGGTGAACACGAGACGTTCTGCCAGACCGTGCAGGAGGCGAAGGCGTCGGGCGTTCCCGTCATCGCACCCAACGAGGGCGGCCCGAGGGACCTGATCGCTCCCATGCAGACCGGACTACTGCTCGACGTCGCCGACTTCGAGGCCAGGCTGCCCACCGCCGTCGACCATCTTCTCGCCGAACGGCAGCGCTACTCGGTGGCGGCCAGGCGCAGTGTGTTGAACCGCACCTGGCCCGCCGTCTGCGAACAGCTCCTCGGGCACTACGACGCCGTGCTGGGCCGACGCGGCGTGCGCGCCGCCTGACACCGGTCGACTTGGGCGTTCAGCCCTGCGCCAACTCGGCGACGGGCTGCCACTCCTCCCACGTCTTGAGGCGGCCCTCGTAGTCGGCCTTGGCGATTCCGAGCGGCGCGGACCCGAAGAACACCCGCAGCGGCGGCTGCTCGGCGTCGACGACCTTCAAGATGGCCGCAGCCGACGCCTGCGGGTCGCCCTGCTTGCTGGTGCGCTGCTCGCGGATCCTCTGCGCCTCCGCGTGCGCCTCGGCGTAGGCGGGGAGCTCGGCGGCCTTCTTCGACGACGAGCCTCCCCAGTCGGTGGAGAAGCCGCCCGGCTCGATCAGCGTGACGTTGATGCCGAACGATGCGACCTCGGTGGCCAGCGCCTGCGAGAAGCCTTCGAGCGCCCACTTCGACGCGTGGTAGATCCCGACGTTGGCGAAGGCGCTGATCCCGCCGATCGAGGACACCTGGATGATGTGGCCGCTGCGCTGCTCCCGCAGGAACGGCAGCGCGGCCTGGGTGATCCAGAGCGCGCCGAACACGTTGGTCTCGATCTGGTCGCGCGCCTCGGCCTCGGAGAGCTCCTCGATGAACCCGAACTGGCCGTAGCCTGCGTTGTTGACCACGATGTCGAGCCGCCCGAAGTGGTCGTGGGCTTGCGCGACAGCGGCGAAGTCGGCCTCGCGGTCGGTGACGTCCAGCTCGATGGGCAAAAGGGAGTCGCCGTACTTCGCGACGAGGTCGTCCAGCGTCGCGGTGTCCCGCGCGGTCGCCGCCACCTTGTCACCCCGCTCCAGTGCCGCGATCGTCCACTCGCGGCCGAAGCCTCGCGACGTCCCCGTGATGAACCACACCTTCTCAGCCATGTCCGTCTCCTCCTCGAATTCCGTCACTTCTCCCGCGAGCAGCCGCAAACGTGCGCGGCGCGCCCATAGTTGCGGCACATTTGCGTCTGCTCGGCGGGAGGGCCTGCGCGCCATACCAACGCCATCACGGTCTACCCATTCCCGGCACGGGCACATTCACAGGTAGCGTCGGTCCCGTGAGTCGCGCGACGTTGGAGAAGGATCCCCGTGAGGTGGCGTCCATGTTCGACGCCGTGGCGCGCCGCTACGACCTGACGAACACGGTCCTCTCGTTGGGGCAGGACAGGCTCTGGCGGCGGGCGACGCGGGCGGCACTCGAGATCGGCCCCGGCGATGCGGTCCTCGACCTGGCCGCGGGTACCGCCGTGTCGACGGTGGAGCTCAGCCAGTCGGGCGCGTGGTGCGTCGCGGCGGACTTCTCGGTGGGCATGTTGGCGGCAGGCGCGGACCGTCCCGTGCCCAAGGTGGCGGGCGATGCGACGAAGTTGCCGTTCGCCGACGGGGTGTTCGATGCGGTGACCATCAGCTTCGGGCTGCGCAACGTCGTCGACCATGTCGAGGGCCTTCGCGAGATGGCGCGCGTCACCCGCCCCGGCGGCCGGTTGGTGGTGTGCGAGTTCTCCACGCCCACCAATCCGTTGTTCGGCACGGTCTACAAGGAGTATCTGATGCGCGCGCTGCCGTCGGTGGCCCGCACGGTGTCGAGTAACCCGGACGCCTACGTCTATCTCGCCGAGTCCATCCGCGCCTGGCCCGACCAGCCCGCGCTGGCACGGCGCATCGCCGACGCCGGGTGGTCGGCCGTGCGGTGGCGCAACCTTACCGGCGGCATCGTCGCCCTGCACGCCGCCACCAAACGCTGACACCGTCCTCGTAGGACGGCGTGCTGCGCCGAGTCGCCGAATCCCTAGGCGTGCTGGGAGATTCGCGCGTCGACGTCGAGGCTCATCCGTTCGGGAACGGCCCCGGCGCGTGCGCATGCCTCGTGCACATGGTCGGGTGAAGAGGCGGCGAACACGCCGTAGAGGACCTCGTCGGTGGGCACGGCGAGCGTCACCAGCAGCCACACCGGCAATTTCTCGGCGCACATGCTCGCAATCGCTTCGTCGAGCTTGGCGACCATGTCGTCGATCACCTGACGCGTTAGGCTCGGCAGGTACCACTCGACCATGAAGCGGCTGGCGACCGGCGCTGCTGTAGTCACCGTGCGAACGGTACCTACGGTCCGACGAAACGCAATCGGGGTAAACCCTACGATTCACCCGACTTCATCTTCACGGCGAGTTGTGCGCGGGATCGAATTCCCAGCTTGCGGTAGATCTGGGTGAGGTTGGCCTCGACGGTCTTGAGGCTGATGAACAGGGTCGCGGCAATGTCCCGGTTGGTCATCCCCGAGGTTGCCAGCTCCGCGATCTTCTGTTCGGTGGGCGTCAGCACCACCTTCTGCGGCTCCGGCACCTTGGTCTGGCTCAGTTCGTCGCGAGCCCGTTCGGCCCACAGCGATGCCCCCATCCGCTCGAACTCGCGCAGGGCCTCCGCGAACGTCTCCGCTGCCGCTTGCTTGGTTCGTTGGCGGCGCTGCAACTGCCCGAGCAGGAGCATCGTGCGGGCCCGTTCCATCGGCATCGGCAGCCGGTCGTGTTCGGCCATGGCCGCGGTGACGGCGGCCATCGCTGCGTCGAGGTCGCCGCGCGCGAAGCACAGCATCGCCCGGCATCTGGCTCCCGTCGCGAGAAGCCAGGCGCGGTCCAGTCGTCGGCCGTCGGTCTCCAGCTTCTCGATCATGGGTTCGGACTCGTCGGCCTGATCCGCGTTGATCATGGCCTCGATGGCGTCGGGTACGTGGTCCATGGTCCGGATCTCGCTGCCGGGAAGCGTGCCGAACGCGTCGATCAGCGGCTGCATGGTGGTCACCGCATCCTCGTAGTTCGCCAGCGAGACGTCGACGAAGCCCAGGACCGTCATGGCCCGGACGGCGAGCTGGGCCGTGCCGCACTCGGTCGCGATCTGGAATGCTGTGCTGGCATCGCTGCGTGCGTCGTCGACTCTGCCCATGTTGGCCGACACCATCGCCCGTATCGCCAGTGCGACACCTCGAACATGTTGCGTGTCAATGTGTTCGGCGCGCTCTACGGCCTCTTCGGCGATATCCATCGCGCTGGCGAAGTCGCCCCGCCACACGTCGGCCATGGCCATGTGGGAGGTCACCGCCATCACGTCGCTTTCTGCTCCCCGCTCCAGGCAGAGCTGGTACACACCGACGGCCTCGCGGCGGGCGGCCTCGAGATCGCCCGTCCACGCGTGAGTGATGGCCCTCACCGCGCAGGCGCGGAATTGGACGGGGATGTCGGCGTCCATGTCCTCCAGCTCGAGCGCACGCTGCATGCTCGCCTCGTCGACGCCGTCGCCGCGCATGCATTTGACCAGGACCGACATGGCCAGTGCCTGGCTGATCTGATCGGGCATCGACAGCTCGCGCGCGCGTTCCAACGCCTCTTCCGCTCGACGAACGGAGTCATCCAGTCTGCCGAGGTAGAAGTAGGCGAAGGAGGACAGCATCAGACTGCGCACGATCAGGAAGTGGTCACCCTGCCCGTCGGCAATCGCACGTTCGAGTAGGGCGATGGCCTCGGCGAGGCTGTCATCGTAAATCCGAATGGCGGCAAGCAGATTCAGGGCCCGCGCGCGCAGTGGTCCCGGTGGGACTTCGTCCACGGTCGACTTGAGCAGTTCTTCGGCGCGTTGGGACTCGCCCGCACGGAAGTGATGCTCGGCGGCGCGGATGCGGCGCGCAGGCGTATCCCCGCCGAGGTTGAGGGCAAGGTCCGTCAGTTCGGCGGCGGCGGCCGGGGCGCCCCGCTCCCTGGCGGCGTCGGCGGCGGTGTCGAGAGCCAGCAACGTCGAGGGGTCGGCACTGGAGGACGCCAGGGCAAGGTGCCGGGCACGCAACTCGGGCTGCTCCAAGACCTCGGCCAGGGTGCGGTGCATCTGCCTGCGACGGGCCGGGCCGACGAGGCTGTACACCCCGCGGGCTAGCAATGGGTGAGCAAACCTCACACGATTTCCTGCGATCACTACGATGCCGTCGGTTTCTGGTGCTTCGAGCAGCTCGACCACGCGCTCGGCGGGCTGATCGATGACCCTCGCCAGCAGGTCGACGGTCGTCGCGCCGAGACTGGCGGCGGCCAACAGGACGTTCTGCGTGTCGTCGCTGAATTGGTCGAGCCGCGAGCAAACGAGATCGGCCAGCGATCCTGGCAGTGCGGCGTCGGCGATGTTCGCCTGACCGTCGATCGCCCGCGCCAACTCCAAGGCGTAGAACGGGTTGCCGCCGGAGAGCTCACTGATTCGGACGATCGTGGGTCGCGAGAACGAACGGCCGAGGCTGCTGCTGATCACCTTGCGCAGGCCGCCGAGGCTGAGGGGGCTGACGCGAACTCGGCCGATGCCGTCGAGCCTGCCCAGCTTCAACCAGTCGGTGCCATTGCGACCGTCGGCATCGATGCGCTCGGTGACGAGCACCCCGATGCGGCCCTTGAGCCGCCGGGTGGCGAAGGCCACGACGGCCTGGCTCGAGGAGTCCAGCCACTGGACGTCGTCGACCGCCACGATCACCGGCACGTCGGTCGCGAGCCGGTCGAGAAGGCTCAGGAAGGCCGACGCGACCACGCGCTCGTCGGTGACGGGCCCGCTGCCGTCGCCTTGCAGGAGCACTCTGTCGATGGCGACCCGTTGCAGGTTGGGCAGGGTATCGACGACCTCGGCGTCGACACTCTCGAGGAGGTCGGCGAGCACGGCGTACGTGAGCCCGGATTCGGCCTGACCGGCCCGCGCCGAAAGCACGTGCAGGCCAGCATCACGCGCTTCCTCGACGGCGCTCAGCCACAGCGTGGTCTTGCCGATGCCTGCTTCGCCCTCGATCACGAGCACGGATGGCCGCTCCGCTGCGGACGCAAGGAACGCCCCGATCGCACGAGCCTCCGCCGCTCGGCTCACCCCCGAACGCACCATCCAAACGTCCCCCAACGATGTCGAGTCCCCCTCGGGTTTTTTCTATCCCCGCGGCGGGCAAACGCTAAACCGATTGTCGCTTACGCGATCGGCAATTTGGAGAGCTCTGGCGATACCGGCCGTCGTCTAAAGCTGGGGGAGAGCGGTGACACGCGAACGGTCGGTGGTCGAGTTCATCTCGTCGAGCGTGGTCGTAGCAAACGCAGGGCGCGCGACTCAGCTAAACGGCTTGCGTCCGTCGAGCCGCCGCGAGCCCGACCCTGCACCACGCCACAGCCGGGCAACCCAGTCGGCATCCTCGTCGGTGACCAGATTTCCCATGACCCGTACGGCAACCTCCATCAGGAAGTGCGAGCGCATCGCCACGGGGCCCACCGCCGGCAGGAAGCGAGGGATCGTCAGGAGCAGTGCCAGCCGCCGCGCGACGGAGAACCCGCGGGCGTAATGCCGGTGCAGTTCGGCGGGCCAGGCGTGGGTGAGGTCGCCGGTGCCGAGCAGCTCGGCCGCCAGTCGGCCGGTCTCGAGTCCGTAGTCGATGCCCTCGCCGTTCAACGGGTTGACGCACGCTGCCGCATCGCCGATCAGCATCCAGTTCGGCCCCGCCACCCCGGACACCGCGCCGCCCATCGGCAGGAGCGCGGACAACGCGGCACGCGGTTCGCCCGAGAAGCCCCACTCGTCGCGCCGGACTTCGGTGTAGTGGGACAGGAGTGGCCGCAGAGCCGCGTCGGCCGGTCGTTTCGACGTGGCGAGGGCGCCGACGCCGATGTTCACCTCGCCATTACCCAATGGGAAGATCCAGCCGTACCCGGGCAGGACCTCGCCCGCGGGGGAGCGGAGCTCGAGGTGCGAGGTGATCCACGGTTCGCTGCTGCGCGGGGTGGCGAGGTAGCCCCGGATCGCCACGCCGTACACCGTCTCCCTGTGCCATTCACGCCCGAGGACGCGTCCCAGCGTGGAGCGGACGCCGTCGGCGACGATCAGCTCCTCGCATCCGATCGATGTGCCGTCCTCGAGCGTCACCGAGGTGGCACGGCCGCGTGAATCATGTTCCACGCCAACGGCTTTGACCCCGAGCAACATCTTCGCGCCGTCGTCGACGGCGACCGAGCGGATGCGTTCGTCGAGCTCGGTCCTCGGCACGGCGCTGCCGGTCGCCGGGAACGACGGCCCCGGCCATTCGATCTCCACGTCGGCGCCGAAGCCCGACATCCGCAACCCGCGGTTGCGGACCTTGCCGTCGAGCCACGGGCCGAGGCCGAGCAACTCCAGTTCGGCGACGGCGCGCGGCGTGAGACCGTCGCCGCAGGCCTTGTCCCTCGGGAACTGCTGGGCATCGATCACCAGCACGTCACGCCCGCCGCGGACCGCCCACGCGGCGGCCGAGGAACCGGCGGGTCCGGCGCCCACGACCACCACGTCAGCTCGCGTGTTCACACCCCCCAGTATGTTGGACCAATGAAGACACCAGCGACCGTGGTCGCGGGCGTGGACTTCGGTGACGCAACGTTCGCGGCGAGTGTTCGCGACGGCGTGGCGCGCATCGAGGACGTCATGGCCACTGAGCTGGGCAAGGCCGACGATTTGATGGCCGAGGCGGTCCAGCACCTCTTTCAGGCCGGCGGCAAGCGGTTCCGTCCGCTGTTCACGGTGCTGTCGGCGCAGCTGGGCCCCGAGCCCGACGCGTGGCAGGTCACCGTCGCGGGCGCCGTCATCGAGTCGGTGCACCTCGCGACGCTCTACCACGACGACGTGATGGACGAGGCTCAGGTGCGCCGCGGCGCGG
>JAOPUT010000396.1 GCA_025963385.1 Mycobacterium sp. | reverse complement strand
GACATGGCGTCGTGCGGCCTGCCCATCGCCATCGGAAGGATGCCTGCGTTGGCGACGACCGTGTCGATCTTGCCGAGGTCCGCCAACCCGGCCTCGACGGCTTCGCGCAGCTCGTGACGTTCGCGCACGTCGGCGATCCTCGCCACGACGCGGCGGCCGGTCTCCTTGACCGCCCGCTCGGTCTCCGCCAGATCGTCGGGTGTGGCCAGGGGATACGGATTCGACTCGATCTGTCGGCAGATGTCGATCGCGATGATGTCGGCGCCCTCGCGTGCCATCGCGATCGCGTGCGCCCGTCCCTGGCCGCGCGCCGCGCCCGTGATGAATGCGACCTTGCCCTCGAGCCGACCCGGCATTCGACCTCCCGAATCTCCTGGGCGCAGAGGATTATGCCCAAACATTTGTTCCAAAGCTTAGAGAGCAGAGGATTGGATGCGCAATAGCCAAGAAGTCGCCGATCGGGCCCGGCGGTGACTGGCGCGCTACTTGGTGCGAATGGCGATGCCGCGGAGCACGGTGTCGCGCTCGTGGATGAGCGAGCGCCTGGTGCCGAGTTCGTTGAGGATGTTCTCCGGGATCCATTGCACGCCGATGACGCAGCGCGCCAGGATGTCCACGGTCGGGGTGTCGATCCTGATCACACCGGACCTCAGGCCCTCGCCGAGCAGTGCCTTCATCTGGCGCACGCGGGTGCCGTACGACCAGCCCGGCTCGGCGATGTCAGGAGGGGTCTGCCGCATCCACGCGAGCTGGATCCGGAACTCGTCGGGAAAATGGTGCAGCGCATTGATGTTGAGCCAGGTGAGCGCGTCGAGTTTTTCGATCAGCGTGGACTTCGAGCGCAGGATGTCGGACCAGCCGCCGCCGACCTTGTGTCCGAACGACATCATGATGGACATCAGCAGTTCTTCCTTGGAGCCGATGACCCGGTAGACGGTGCCGGTGCCAAGCCCCGCAGCCGAGGCGATGTCGCGGATCGTGGTCATCTCGTAGCCACGGCGACCGAACTCGGCCCGTGCCACCGCGCGGACGTGGGCGGCCTTGTCGTCACCGCCCTCGTCGTCACCCCAGGTCGCGATGAGGGCGTCGGCAGCGGCCATCGCTGCCGAGCGGTCCAGCGCGGCGTCGGTGGGTTCGCGGCTGGCGAGACCATCGAGGTGGATGTGGCACAGCACGGTCGCCACCTGCTTGGACGACGACTTGTGCCGGATGACGTCGAGGCCGACGTGCAGCATGCTCTGGCATATACGGTCAGCGAGCATGGAGAGCTCGAGATCGGACCTGAGGTAACCGCTCCACCGGCCTGCTCGCAGCAGCTGGAGCATCGCGGCCTGGATCGCGGCGGGCCGACGCCTGGTCAACTCCATGAGCTCGGGATCGGCACTGGGTCCTTCGAAGAAGGACATCTGCAGTGCGGCACGGTGCTCGACGGCGCACTGCGCGATGGCGCACCCCAGCTCGATGATCTGATCCGAGATCGGCCGGGGGTCCGGCTGGTCCAGCCGTACCAGTGCGGCCTCGCCGATCCGGTCCAGGTCGGCGTGATAGCGCCGGATCAGCTCGACGAGGATGGCTTCCTTCGACTCGAAGTGGTGGTAGAGGCTGCCCGCGAGAATGCCCGCGGCATCGGCGATCTGCTGGAGGGAGGTGCGCAGGCCCGACGCCGCGATGACGGAGTTCGCGGTGTTCAGGATCTCCGTGCGCCGGGTGGCGTCGCCGGAGGAGTCGTCGGCGGGTGCCTTGGTCGCCTTGGCGCGGCTCACTCGCACATCACCTCGCCTCCCGTCGGTGTGAAACGGCCTGAGAAGCAGAGTCTAGCGACGCGGAACGCGATTAGGGTGCGCCGTACTGAATGGCCCTTCCACGCCCTGTCGAATCAGGCCGTCCTGCTGCTACTTTCCCAATGGTTGGCCTGTGCTGGCGCGGAAAACTCCCAAACATTTGTTCATCGACGACAGGGGTCAGGTGCCGGTCGGGGTCCTCACGGCGCCGGCCCCGTGATTCGTGGGTTCGGGGAACGAGATCTCGGCGTCGTCTGGCATGGGGCTGATGCCGAGACGCCCGCAGACCTCCAGCACTTCGTCGACGATCGTGTCCGGCACCAGGTAGGGGTCGGTGGCGGATATCTGCTCCAGGTGCGCGGCGATGTCGTCGGCGGTCGGGTCGCTATCGGGATCCGACAGCCAACCTTCGGCGAGTCCGACGAAGACGCGTGCGTAGCGTCCCGCGCAGGCCGAGTAGTTGCGGTGGGTGAAGTCGCAGGCGCGGCTCGCGAGGAACACCACGAGGGGCACCACCAGGTCGGCGCGGATCGCACGCATGAACCCCGACTCGGCGAGGAACTTCTCGTCGCCGACGGTCTCGGTCACCATGCGCGAAAAGCCCGTGGGAAGAACGGTGTTGGAGAGGATCCCGTGTGCCGCACCCTCGATGCCGATCACGTTGGACAGGCCGACGAGCCCTGTCTTGGCGGCGGCGTAGTGGGCCTCCATGGGTTGTCCGAAGTTTCCGGCCGAGGACGAGATGAACACGAAGCGTCCGTAATTCTGCCGCATCATCACCTGATAGGCCGGCTGGCTCAGGTAGAAGCCGCCGTCGAGGTGCACCCGCAGCATGCGTCGCCAGTCCTGCGGCGAGATCTGTTCGAACGGAATGCTGTTGAAGATGCCCGCATTACTGACGACGGTATCCACGCGCCCGAAGGCAGCGACCGCCGAGTCGACGATGGCCCGGCCACCCTCCGGGGTGTCGACGGAGTCGTAGGATGCCACCGCGGTACCGCCGGCCCGCGAGATCTCGGCGACGACCTCGTCGGCGACCCGGGTGTCGGATCCCTCGCCGTGCATGGTTCCGCCGAGGTCGTTGACCACGACCGCCGCGCCGCGTCGCGCAAGGTCGAGCGCGTACAGCCGCCCAAGCCCGCGACCCGCGCCCGTGACGATCGCGACCTGGTCGGTGAAGTCGATCATGGAACATCCCAACGTATCGAAGTCGAGGAGGAGATGGGCAGACGATTGACTGGGCTCGGCACGGACCCTAACCTGGAACAGATATTTGGTCAACTGCCCCGGACGGGCCAGAGACGATGTGATCGGGGGTGATTGGTGGCAGGCGCCGACGACGATCGACTCACTCGACTGAACACATTGGCGTCGGTGTTGGCAGGTCGGTCGATGGCGCTCGCCCCACTGCGGCCCGGGGAACCGCCATGGACGGATGGCCAGACCATCTTCGTAGACCCCGAGATGGCGCCACGCACGATCCTGGGGATGGTCGCCGTGCAGTCGTCACTGGTCGCGGCGGGAAGCCTCGACGGGGTGGTGGTACGGGCACTGTCGCGCGCGCGAGTGGCCGAGCGGTACCTCGCGATCGAGGGCCACCGAGCGCTCGTCGAGAACTCGCGGCTCCTTCCCGGGGTGCTGAGTGCGCTCGCAGATCGCGCCGCAGCAGGGCGCAGTGACTCACCCGCCGCATCGTTGGCGATCGCGGCAGGACGCGACCAGGTCGAAGCCGTGCCGTCGGCGTTCGGAGTGATACGGCCCAAGAGGGTTCTGGCGGCAGCAGCGCATGCCGCGCGCCATTCCGACGGGGAGGCGGTGGGACACGCGCCGCGCAACCAGGGGGAGCGGGAAGTCGAGGAACTCGACGATGGCGAGGTCGAAGACCCCGACAGTGGGCGTGACATGTTCTCCAGCCCGGTCGGGGGTGCTGGTTTCATCGGCAAGTGGCTGAAGAGGATGCTGTCCTCGCAGCGGCAGTTCGACGGCAGCGGCGGCGGGCCGCCCGGCGCGGATTCGCCGACGCACCGCACCAATTCGGCCAATCGCGGTAACCGCTCGGTGTCGTCGACGGCTACGCCGGGGTCCGAGGACGACGGTGCCGACGTTCGGGTGGACGGAGTGACGTACCCGGAGTGGGACGTGGCGCGCAGGCGGTACCGTCCCGACTGGTGCACCGTGCGCGAGGTCGAGCCACGCGTCGACGACTCCGCGTCACGGATCATCGAAGACGCACTGTCCATGCGGCGTCCGCTCGCACCGCTGGGAATGGGTCTGCACCGGCAGCGTCGGCAGGCGCAGGGCGACGACATCGACATCGACGCCGCGGTGGAGGCCCGCGTCGAGCTGATGGCGGGAGCGGTCCCGGACGAGTCGGTGTATCTCGACAGCCTGCGGCGCCGTCGGGATCTGTCCGTCTTGTTGCTACTGGACGTCTCGGGCTCGGCGGCCGAGGCGGGCACCGTGGGCCGCACCGTCCATGAACAGCAGCTGACTGCAGCGACCAGCCTGACGGTGGCGCTGCACGACCTGGGGGACAGGGTCGCCCTCTTCGCCTACAACTCACAGGGCCGCCGCGCGGTTAACATGCTGGCGGTCAAGCGATTCAACGATCGTCTCGACATCAGGGTCGTGCAGCGCCTCAACGGTCTGGAACCGGCCGCGTACTCCCGGCTGGGAGCCGCCATCCGCCACGGATCCGCCGTCCTCGAACGTGAGGGTGGCACCTCGCGGCGACTACTCGTCGTCATCTCCGATGGATTGGCCTACGACCACGGTTACGAGCGCGACTACGGGGCGGCGGACGCTCGTCGGGCGCTCACCGAGGCGCGCAGAAGGGGCACCGGTTGCGTCTGCCTCACGGTCGGCACCGGCCTCGACACGGCCGCCCTGCAACGGGTGTTCGGTGCTGGCGCCCACGCTGCTGTCGACCGCCCTGAACGGCTCGTCGGCGTGATCGGGCCGCTCTTCCGGGCGGCGCTGCGCTTTGCGGAGGTCCGTCGCCGCGTTGTTTGAAACAAACATCTGTTCCGCGCTAAGCTCCCGACACCGCACTGGGGCGGGAACGGAAGGAAACGATGTCGACTACGGACGGGCACGGCCTCGTCGTCAACAACGGTGAACTCGGCCAAAGGGCCGCCGTCCGGCCCTTCTACCACGCCACCGGCAACGAGGCGGAAGTCTTCAAAGCTGCTCATCGCCAAGGCCTTTCGTTGCTCCTCAAAGGTCCGACCGGATGTGGCAAGACCCGTTTCGTCGAGGCGATGGCGTACGACCTGCAGAGGCCACTGATCACGGTGGCCTGCCATGACGATCTGACCACCGCCGACCTGGTCGGCAGGTACCTCCTTCGCGGCGACGAGACCGTCTGGGTCGATGGCCCGTTGACCAGAGCGGTCCGCGAGGGGGCGATCTGCTACCTCGACGAAGTGGTGGAGGCGCGGCAGGACACGACCGTGGTGCTGCACCCCCTCGCGGACCACCGGCGTCAGCTGCCCATCGAGCGATTGGGCGTCACGCTGGAGGCGGCGCCCGGATTCGGCCTCGTCGTGTCCTACAACCCCGGCTATCAAAGCGTGCTCAAGGATCTGAAGGATTCGACCAGGCAGCGCATGGTCGCCATCGAGTTCGGCTTCCCGACCCCCGACGTGGAGGAGGGCATCGTTCGGCACGAGGCGGGCGTCGGCCAGAGGGTCGCGGCGGAGTTGGTGCGGTTCGGCGGGGCGATCCGTCGACTGGAGACCGGTGCGTTGCGGGAGGTGGCGTCGACCCGGGTGCTGATCGCGGCAGGCAGGTTGGTCGCCGAGGGCTTGCCGCTGGGAGTGGCGGTGCAGGCCGCGGTCGTGGGCCCGCTGACCGACGACGCGACGGTCAGTCGGGGGCTGGCCGACCTCATCGACGTATACCTCACCGAAGCGGACGGTCCGGGGTGATTGACGCTGATCGGCCGCACCGATAGGGTCTGAACAAATATTAGGTCTTGCCAGCGCGGCGTCGAAAGAGCCCATCCACGGAGGCCACATGTCCTACGAGAGCACAGCCGAACCCATCAAGGTCGGATACCTGATGGACTTCACGCTGCCGCCGGGATTCCCCGAGGAACTGTTCGCCTCGTTCACCCAGACCTTCGATCTCGTCTTCTCCGAGGCGGTCGAGCAGGGCTTGATGGACCGCCCGGTGCAGATGATCTACCGCGAGGTAGAGGGATTGCCGAAGGGTTCGGTGATGGCGGTGATCGACGCCTACGGCGAACTGGTCGACGAGGGCTGCCTGGTCGTGTTCGGACCGAACATCACCGACAACTGCGTGCCGCTGCGCGAGGCGATCGAGGAGCGGTTCAAGGTGCCTGCCATCAGCGTGACCGGTACCGACGACTGGCTGGGTGAGTGGACCTTCGCCTTTCCCCAGGGCTCCATGACCGACGAGCCGATCTTCCTGGCGGATCTCATCGCCAAGCGCGACCTCACCGAGATCGGGGTCCTGGTGGAGCAGAGCCTCATCGGCGAGAGCTATCTGAAGAACCTGCGAACCGCTTGTCGCCGCAAGGGCATTCGAATCGTTGCCGAAGTCGAGATCGCCCAGACGGCGCAGGACATCAACGCCGCCGTGCAGACCCTGCACGAGGCGAAGGCCGAAGCGGTCGTGCACCTGGGCTTCGGATTCGGCATCGTGTTCATCAACCCCGCGCTCGAGACCCTCGGCTGGGACCCTCCGCGCTTCACCACCACCGCATTCCAGAACGCCTGGGTCAACCCGATCATGTGGAACGCGTTCATGGGCTGGATCGGCGTCGATCAGTACGACGAGGGCAATCCGATCGGACAGAGCTTCCTGGACCAGTACGCCGCGAAGTACGACGGGAGCCGTCCCGAGTTCTGCGTGACGGTGGTGAACCGCGACGTGGCCGCCACGCTGGCGCGTGCGTTCACCGACGCACACCCACTGAGTCCGCGTGGGGTCAAGGAGGCGCTGGAGCGGGTCAAGATGCTGCCCGCCGCCTCCGGAGCTCCGGGAACCCGTGTCTCGCTGGGCAAGTGGACCCGGCGCGCATGGATGGGGGCGGGTTACCTGGTAGCACGTGAGCTCGACGCCGACGGCGTCAACTCGCATCTGGTCGACCGATTCGGGGAGGGATAGCCATGACCACACAGGAGTCGCTGCCTCCGGGTACCCGGGCCGAGGCGCCAAAAGCCAAGGGTCCTAATTGGGGCCGGGTGATTTCGTTGCTCGCGTGGCTCGGCTTCCTCGGCCTGTTCGCCGCCGTCGGGCGGACGGACGTCGACCCACGGGTGGCAAACCCGAACGTCGAGGGGCGGCCCCGGCCGGTCGAATTCCTGACAGCCTTTGATGACTGGCAGGTCATCCCGCAGGCGGGTGCGGTGATCATCGTCGTGGCCTTCACCGTTGCCTTCATCCGCGGCTGGCGGAAGAACCCTGGCAGTCCGGTGCTGCTCATGGTCCTGTGCACGACGCTGATCGTGTGGCAGGACCCGATCATGAACTGGTCACCGTATGCGGTGTACAACCCGATGCTCCTGCACTGGCCGGAGAATTGGTACCTGATCATGATGTCGCCGACTGTCGAACCCTTCATCGTGTTCGGCTACGTCTTATTCTATTTCGGCCCGTACTTCCCGGCGGTGTGGATTCTCCGCAAGATGCAGGCCAAGCGTGGTCCGGAGGCATTCGTCACCCGACACCCTCTGATCAGTTTGGGCGCACTGGTGCTGGTCATCGGGTTCATCTTCGACGCCATCCTTGAGGTCAGCCTGGTCCGCACCGGGCTGTACATCTACTCGCAGACCATCCCGTTCGGCACGATGTTCGGTGGCACCACCTTTCAATTCCCGCTCATCTGGGAGTCACTGTCCGTGACCTTCGTGATGATCCCGGCGGCCATTCTGGTCTACCGCGACGACACGGGAAAGTCGGTGGCAGAGAAGCTCGCCGCGAAGGCGAGGCTGTTCCCCAGGAAGCCGGTGCTCGGCACGTTCCTGGTGATGTTCGCGATCATCAACGTTTCGTACTTCGCCTACGGCAGCTGGTTCTGGGCAATCAAGGCCAGCGGGCTGGCGACGTCGGTCGCGTGCCCGTGGCCGTACCCCGAAGCGAAGATCTATGACCCGCAGGGGTATTACAGGGCGAACGGAGCGGAGGGGCCGTACTCGGTGGGCAAGTGGTCCACCTGGCAGCAGGGGCCGCTGCGCAACCCTGACGTCGAGCTGGGTTCGAAGAGCGACCGGTGCGCACCCGAGAACCAGAATGGCTGAGCTTCGCACCGTCGATGAGCGCTCGCGCGAAGAGCGCGTTGTCGTCATCACGGGTGCGGCCCGCGGTCTGGGACTCGCCTCGGCGGTGCGCCTCTACCGGGAGGGCTGGCGGGTGGTCGCCGCGATGCGAACGCCTGACACGGGAATGCCGCTGCTTCGTGAGGCAACGGGGGCCGGCGAAGACGACGATCGGTTGATCGGTGTCCAGCTCGACCTGATGGATTCGGCGTCGATCGCGGCCGCCGCCAAGGTGATCGAAGATCGCGTGGGGGCGCCGTACGCGCTCGTACACAACGCCGGGATCTCGGCGGCGGGCACGGTCGAGGAGGCGGATATCGACCTGTGGCAGCGCATGTTCGCCACCCACGTGATGGGCCCGGTCGCGCTGACCAAGGCCTTGCTGCCGTCGATGCGGGCTGCGGGGCAGGGACGCATAATGCTGGTCTGCAGCTCGGCCGGCGTGCGCGGGCAGCCGGGCACCGCACCCTACTCGGCAAGCAAGGGCGCCATGGAACGCTGGGGCGAATCGTTGGGCGCGGAGATCGCCCCGTTCGGCCTGGGGGTCACGAGCCTGATCACCGGCACCTATGACACCGACATCATCACCGACGCCGGCACCACCGACGACCGTGACTTCGCCGGACCGTATGCACGAATACACCAGACGATGAACAGCCGCGGCCGGTTTGCGATCAAATTCGCTCGGCCGCCGGAGCGGTTCGCCGACGGCCTCGTGAAGGCGCTGGCGGACACGGGGGCGTTCCGTCGCCACGGGGTGGGCCCCGACGCGTCGATGTTGTTGATGTTCAACAGGATTCTTCCGTCGGCCGGAATGCACCACATGTCGCGACTGGTGCTGGGAATTCCTCGGCAAGGCGCGATGCGGAATGGGGCCTGGCCGCTGACGGTCGCGCAACGCGGAATGGTTCTGGCGGCCAGGGCGATACCGCAACCGGTGATGACGCGACTGGCAGAACGGGCGGCCCGACGCGCCGCCAAACAAGGGAGCAACGGTAATGGCTGACGCATACACTTTCGAGTCAAGGATGTTGATCGACGGCAAGCTCGTCGACGGCGAGGCGGGCACCTTCACCAACATCAACCCGGCCACCGAAGAGGTGCTCGGCGAGGTCGCGGACGCATCGAAGGCCGACATGCATCGCGCCATCGATGCGGCCCGCCGCTCGTTCGACGAGACCGACTGGTCGACGAATCACCAACTCCGCAAGCGGTGCCTGGAACAACTCCACGACGCGATCGTGGGCGAGCAGGAGGAGCTGCGCGAGGAGCTGATCCGGGAGGTGGGCGCCCCGCGAGCGGTCACCCACGGACCGCAGCTGGACGCCCCGCTCGAAGACGGGCTCAGATACCCGGCCCGATTGATCGAAACCTTCCCCTGGGAAACCGATCTCGGCGATACCGTCGTCTCCGTCACCGGCGTCAACACCACCAGGAAGGTGTGGCACGAACCGGTCGGGGTGGTCGGCGCCATCACACCGTGGAACTTCCCGTTCGAGGTCACCATCAACAAGTTGGGGCAGGCGCTCGCGGCCGGCAACACCGTCGTACTCAAGCCCGCGCCCGACACGCCGTTCAATGCGACGAGGTTGGGCAGGCTCATCGCCGAGGAGACGGACGTCCCGGCCGGCGTGGTCAACGTGGTCACGGCGTCCGACCACTTCGTCGGCGAGGAGCTCACGATGTCGCCGAAGGTCGACATGATCTCGTTCACCGGCTCCACGGTCGTCGGCAAGAGGATCATGGAGAAGGGCGCCGCGACCATGAAGCGGCTCTTCCTCGAGCTCGGCGGCAAGTCGGCGACGATCGTGTGCGAGGACGCCGACTTCAACACCGCATGCCTGATCGGTATCGGCCCGCTGATGCATGCCGGCCAGGGGTGTGCCGCTCCGACCCGGATGCTGTTGCCGCGCAGTCGGTATGACGAAGGTGTCGAGATCCTCAGGAGCATCTACGAGAACATCCCCGCAGGCGATCCGCAAGACCCGGGCACGCTGTGCGGTCCGGTGATCTCGGCCAAGCAGCAATCCCGCATCCTCGGTTACATCCGCAAGGGTGTCGACGAGGGTGCCACGATGCTGGTCGGCAGCACCGAGCCCCCGAAGCAGTTCGACAAGGGATTCTGGGTCAGTCCAACGCTTTTTACAAACGTCGACAACAAGATGACGATCGCGCAGGAGGAGATCTTCGGCCCCGTTCTTGTCGTCATCCCCTACGAGGACGAGGACGACGCGGTCCGAATCGCCAACGACAGTCCGTACGGGCTTGCCGGAAACGTCATGTCGAGCTCGCTGGATCACTCCCTGGCTCTCGCACGCCGACTGCGAGCAGGTTTCATCGGGCTGAACGGTACGGCGGGCTACGGCGCGGACACGCCGTTCGGCGGCTATAAGGACAGCGGTGTCGGCCGTCAGAACGGCCTGGTGGGCTTCAGCCAGTACACCGAAGTGAAGTCCGTCGCCTACCCAGCCCAATAGCTCTCAGCGCAAGGAGTTCAACCATGGAACAGCTTTTCGACGACTTGGAGGACTTCGGATCGTTCGACGACGCCGTGTCGGGCGACGTGCGTGACCCGTACCCGGAGTTGGCCCGGCTGCGGAGGGAGGAGCCGATCCAGCGGATCGACATGTCCGCGATGCCCGGGCAGGCCGGTTTACCGGTTTTTATTGTCTACCGGTACGAGGATGCCCAGCAGATGCTGCGGGACAACCTGACGTTCTCGTCGTCCGGCGTCATCGCGGCGTTCGGGCCGGTGCTCGGGGAACGCGTGATGCTCGGCATGGACGAACCGGTGCACGGCAGGCTCCGAGGGCTGGTGTCGAAGGCGTTCTCGCAGAAGTCGCTGGCGCGCTGGCAGGACGAACTGGTCGGCCGCGTCGGCAACGAGCTGATCGACGGCTTTGCGGCCGACGGCAAGGCCGATCTGGTCAAGCAGTTCACGTTCGACTATCCGAGCCGGATCATCGCGGGTCTGCTCGGCTTGCCGGAAGAGGACTACCCGCAGTTCCAGCGTTGGTCGATCTCGCTACTGAGTTGGATCATGAACCCCGAGCGCGGACTTGCCGCGGCAGCGGCACTGTGCGAGTACTTCGCGCCGATCCTCGAGGCCCGCCGCATCGAGCCCAAGGACGACCTGATCAGCCTGTTGGCGGAGGCCGAGATCGACGGCGAGAAGCTCACCGACGAGGAGATATTCTCGTTCCTGCGACTGCTGCTGCCCGCCGGCGTGGAGACCACGTATCGATCGCTGGGGAACCTGCTGTTCGGGTTGCTCACCGACACGTCTCAGTTGGATGCCGTACGCGCCGATCGCTCGCTGCTGCCGCAGGCCATCGAAGAAGCGGTGAGGTGGAATCCGCCACTGCTCACCATCACCCGCACCACCACTCGTGACACCGAACTCGGTGGGGTCCAGATCCCCGAGGGGTGCTCGGTGCTCCCGATGCTCGGCTCGACGAACCGCCAGGAAGATCGGTGGGAGGACCCGGACGAGTTCAACATCTTCCGGGCGGCCAAGGGCAATCTCGGCTGGGGCCACGGAGTGCACGTATGCCTCGGCATGCACCTAGCACGGCTCGAGATGCGCACTGCGGTCAACCTTCTCCTCGACCGGTTGCCCAACCTCCGGATGGACCCCGACGGCAACGACCCGCACATCCGGGGTCAGGTGTTCCGGTCGCCGACGTCGCTTCCGGTGCTGTTCGACCCCGCGGAGGTGAGATGACAACCGATTACGAAGCGATCGACTACTTCTTCGACCAGACCCTGGTGCCCGATCCCTACCCGTATTACGACTATCTGCGCTCACAATGCCCGGTGCGCCCCGCCACGCCCCACGGCGTCGTCGCGGTGACCGGCCACGCCGAAGCGCTTGCGGCGTACAAGGATCCCGCCATGTCCTCGTGCGTCGCAGTCGCGGGTCCGTTCCCTCCGCTGCCGTTCACGCCGGAGGGCGACGACATCAGCGCACAGATCGAGGCGCACCGTGCCGAGATTCCGATGGCCGAGCACGTCGTCACGATGGATGCCGACGCCCACGCGAAGACCAGGGGGCTGTTGGCCAAGCTGATCACACCGAAGCGGTTGAGCGAGAACGAAGAGTTCATGTGGCGGCTGGCCGACCAGCAGCTCGACACGTTCATCGACAAGGGTGCGTGCGAGTTCATGGAGGACTACGCCAAGCCGTTCGCGATGCTCGTCATCGCGGATCTGTTGGGTGTTCCACTGGAGGATCACATCGAGTTCCGCAGGGTGCTGGGCAACGAGGTCGTCGGCGAGATCGGCGGTGCGGACACCGTCGCGCACAATCCGCTGATGTGGCTGGACGACAAGTTCCGGGAGTACATCGGTGACCGTCGACGTGAGCCCCGTGCCGACGTGCTGACCGAACTCGCCGCGGCCACCTACCCCGACGGGGGGATGCCCGACGTCGAGGAGGTCGTGAAGCTGGCCACGTTCCTGTTCGCGGCAGGCATGGAGACCACCACGAAGCTGCTCAGCACGGGGATGCGTGTGATGGCCGAGCGGCCGGACATCCAGCAGTCACTGCGCGACGACCGCGCGCAGATTCCCAGCTTCCTCGAGGAGGCGCTGCGGACGGAGAGCCCGGTCAAGAGTCACTTCCGGCTGGCGAGGACCTCGACGAGCATTGGGGGAGTGGAGGTTCCGGCCGGGACGATACTCATGATGCTGCCCGGTGCGAGCAATCGCGATCCGCAGAAGTTCGAGAGCCCGCACGAGTTCCGGCACGACCGTCGCAACGTGCGCGAGCACGTCGCCTTCGGACGGGGGCCGCACTCCTGCCCCGGTGCGCCGCTCGCGCGGTCGGAGGCGCGAATCTCGTTCAACCGCTTCCTCGACCGAATGGACGACATCCGGATCGACGAATCCGTGCACGGACCGGCCTCTGAACGCCGCTACACCTACGATCCGACGTTCATCATGCGAGGTCTGTCGTCACTGCACGTCGAGTTCACCCCGGTCGGCATGCGCGGATAGCGACGTCCCGCTCGAAGTGGTGGTGCCGAGTACCTCCAAATGGCGCCCGAGGACGGGCACCGACGCGGACGCTCCACTCAGCGCAATCACCTAGTCGCCCGGTGTGGCCCTGGCCACCCACCGCGCGCACGAGCGCGCCGTCCCGGTGGTTCCTGCGCCTCGTGATCCCGGCATCGTCAAAGCGTAAGGGCCGCGGGTCCGTCGTTCGACGCGAATCGGGACGACGTAAGACTCTTCGCGACGAATTGCCTGCGATTCGGCAGGCGAGCGTGTCGACTGGTGGGATCGAGGATCGGAGCGAAACGTGGAACAGTTGACCTGGACCGACGACATGATGTTGCGTGCCGAACGGCCTGAAACCCCGATGCAGATTCAGATGCTGCTCATCTACGACCAGACGACGGTCCCGGACGGCAAGGTCACGTTCAAGCGCATCCTCGAGGAGATCGACGCCCGGCTCCACCTTGCGCCGACGTTCCGGCGACGGCTGACCGAGCTGCCCGGCGGCCTCCACATGCCGTACTGGGTGGACGATCCGGACTTCGATCTCGAATACCACGTCCGCCACATCGCCCTGCCGCAACCGGGCGACTGGCGACAACTGTGCATTCAGATCGCGCGTATCCATGGACGCCAAGTCGATCTGCGTCGCCCACCCTGGGAGATGACGGTGATCGAGGGTCTGAACGCCATCCCCGGAGTGCCAAAGGGATCCTTCGCGATATCGCTCAAGTTGCATCACTGCGTCGTCGACGGAATGGAGAGCGTCGAGCTGA
Organism: Mycobacterium sp.; assembly: GCA_025963385.1. GTDB lineage: Bacteria > Actinomycetota > Actinomycetes > Mycobacteriales > Mycobacteriaceae > Mycobacterium. Next base: position 829 of record JAOPUT010000396.1, on the reverse strand, counting down.
TGGCCGCCATGCACGATCTCGCCCCCGATGGCCCCCGGCCGGGACCGCCGGCCCGCGCATTCGCGCCAGGCCCGTTGCCGTCGACGTCGGAACTGGTGGCGCGCACCGCAACCAACATCGCCATGTATCCCCTGCGGGCGAGCAGGGTGTTGGTCCCGAACGCCGTCAAGGCGATGCGGCACGTGCACACGCTGCCAGGGGCGCTGGCCTCCGGGCTGGCGTCGGTGCTGAATCCCGATGGTGGATCGATCTTCGCACCGACCACCCGGTTCAACGGGTCGGCGACCCCACATCGCGTGTTCGAGGCCCGCTTCCACGACCTGGCGGACTTCACGCGCATCAAGGGCCGCGTGCCCAAGGCCACGATCAACGACGTGACACTGGCCTACGTGGGCGGCGCCCTTCGGGCCTACCTCCAGAGCCACGGTGAACTGCCCGAGGAGAGTCTCGTCGCCGCGTGCCCGGCATCCATCCGGTCGACTGACGAGCGCGGCGCGGGTGGCAATCGTCTCTTCGGCAGGCTGCACCCGCTGGGCACCTCGATCGCCGACCCCCTCGAACGCCTGACGGCGATCGTCGACGAGACCTCGGCGTTCCGCGAGAACACCGATGCTGCAAGCAATTCCCGCTTGATGGAGCTGGTGGGGGTGGTGCCCACCACGCTGCTCGGGCTGACCGTGAAGGCGGCCAACGTCATGCCCTTTTCTGCGCCTGCCATCGCCAACACCACGGTGAGCAACGTGCCGGGGCCGACGGAACCCATCTACTTCGCCGGTGCTCGATTGCACCGCGTCACCGGGCTCGGTCCCCTGATCGGCGGCATGAACCT
>JAOPUT010000369.1 GCA_025963385.1 Mycobacterium sp. | reverse complement strand
GTGGTACCACGACGGAATGATCTGCACGGGTGAGACTTACAAGGACAAGGTGAAGGTCACCTTCGCCAAGGGTGCGTCGTTGGACGATCCGAAGGGGCTCTTCAATTCCAGCCTCGACGGCAACACCCGGCGCGCCATCGACCTCGGTGTGGACGATCGGCTCGATGAGGCGGGGTTCACGGCACTCATCCGGGCGGTGGTGGACCTGAACTCCCGTTGAGCAGGCACCCGGCCGCCTAGGCTGGCGACGTGGACTTCGAGCTGAACCGCAAGGACCTTCACGACACCCGCTTCGTCACCGCCGATCCGCCCGCACCGGCCGACGGCGAGGCGCTGCTGCGGGTCGAGTCCTTCGGGTTGACGTCGAACAACATCACCTACGCCGTGTTCGGCGACGGTATGAACTACTGGGCCTTCTTCCCGGCCTCGGACCCGGCCTGGGGCAAGCTCAACGTGTGGGGGTACGCCCATGTCGAGCGGTCCAGGCACCCCGACCTGCCCGAGGGCATGCGCGTCTACGGCTACCTCCCGTGCGCTAGCCATCTGCTGGTGGTTCCAGATCGCGTGGACGCCAAGGGGTTCATCGACGCCGCACCGCACCGGCGCTCGCTGCCGTCGGCGTACCAGGGCTACCGCGACGTCGGAACCGACCCCGTCTACTCGGCTGACCTCGAGGCCGAGCACATCCTGTTCTTCCCGCTGTTCTTCACCTCATTCCTCATCGACGACTTCCTGGCCGACGAGAACTTCTTCGGCGCCGACACGATCGTCATCTCCAGCGCGTCGTCGAAGACGGCGATCATCGCCGCGTACCTGCTCGCCGAGCGCGATGGCGTCGACGTCGTAGGGCTGACGTCGGCGGGCAACCGCGAGTTCGTCGAGGGCCTGGACGTCTACGACTCAGTGGTCCTCTATGACGACGTGGCACGGCTTCCCGGCGAGCGCGCGGTCTACGTCGACGTCTCCGGTGACGGCGCGATCCGCACGGCCGTCCACGCCCACTACGGGGACCGCCTCGCCCACAGCTCAGCGGTCGGCGTGACCCACTGGACGGAGATGGGCCAGGGCTCGGCCGAGTTGGCGGGTCCCAAGCCCGTCTTCTTCTTCGCCCCCGACCGGATCAAGAAACGCGGCGCCGACTGGGGTACCGCCCAGCTCGATCAGAACGTCGCGCAGGCGTGGATGCCGTTCGCCCGATGGGCGTCCGAGTGGCTGCGGGTCGACCGGGTCTCGACGCAGGACGACCTCCGGCGGGCCTATCTCGAACTCCTCGACGGCAAGGTCGACCCGACCGCGGGAACCGTCGTCGAGCTCTAGGAATCCTGGGTCGCCGCGCCCTGCCAGTACTCTTCCTGCGTGACCGCGATCGACCCGGAGAAGCTCAGGACCTGCCTTCAAGTGCTGTCCGACGTCGAATCGCTGCATCCCGAGCACCCTGACGCCGTCGCCGTGCGCCGCGCGACCGCGGGCATCTTCAAGACCGTGAAGCAGGCCCGCAGGCACGCCAAGCGTGATGCCGTGGCGGCCGCGGACCGTGCGGTCATCGCGGCCACCGCCACCGGTGCGCCCGGCCGCATCGACGACGAGACGCAAGGCCTGCCCTTGGTGTCGAGCGCATCAGGGGCCACCGCGGGCACGCTGCTCCGCTCGCGGGCCTGCTATGCGTGCAAGAACCACTACACGCAGGTCGACGCGTTCTACCACCAACTCTGCCCGGACTGCGCGGTGTTCAACCGCGCCAAGCGCGAGGCCCGCACCGACCTCACCGGCCGCCGCGCCCTGCTGACGGGCGGCCGCGCCAAGATCGGCATGTACATCGCGCTGCGGCTGCTCCGCGACGGCGCGCACACGACCATCACCACCCGCTTCCCGAACGATGCCGTGCGCCGCTTCGCCGCCATGCCCGACAGCGCCGACTGGCTGCACCGCCTGCGGGTGGTCGGCATCGACCTCCGCGACCCGGCGCAGGTGGTCGCGCTCGCCGACGCGGTGGCCGAGCAGGGGCCGCTCGACATCCTGATCAACAACGCGGCTCAGACGGTGCGCCGCTCCCCCGGCTCCTACGCAGCGCTCGTCGAGGCGGAACGCAGCACGCCGCCCGAACTCGTCGCGAGGGTGGGCGGAGTGATCACGTTCGACCACGTCAGCGACGCCCATCCTGCGGCGCTCGCGGGCAGCCTCGCCGAGCACCGGACCCCGCACGCGCTCACCGAACTGGCGTTGACCGCCCGCAGCGCATCCCCCGAACGCATCGCCGCGGGCACCGCCATCGACGCGGGCGGCCTGCTGCCCGACACGGCGTCGATCAACAGCTGGACCCAGCGCGTGCACGAGGTCGACCCGATGGAACTGCTCGAGGTGCAGCTGTGCAACCAGACCGCACCCTTCATCCTCGTCAGCAGGCTGCGCCCGGCGATGGCAGCCTCCTCCGCCCGCCGCAAGTACGTCGTCAACGTGTCGGCGATGGAGGGCCAGTTCAGCCGCGCCTACAAGGGTCCCGGCCACCCGCACACCAACATGGCCAAGGCGGCGCTGAACATGTTGACCCGGACCAGCGCCGGCGAGATGCTGGCCGAGGACGGCATCCTGATGACCGCCGTCGACACCGGGTGGATCACCGACGAGCGTCCGCACCCCACCAAGATGCGGCTCGCCGAGGAGGGCTTCCACGCGCCGCTCGACCTCGTTGACGGCGCCGCGCGGGTGTACGACCCCATCGTGCGCGGCGAGTCGGGCGAGGACGTCTACGGCTGCTTCCTGAAGGACTACTCACCGAGCAACTGGTAGCCATCGCCCGTGACCGACAGCGACGGTTCACCCGCGCCCTCTCGCAGGCGTCACATCGTCCGCCTCCTACTCTTCGTGGCGTTCCTTCTCGGGTTGTTCTATCTGGTGGCCGTCACCCGGATCGTCGACGTCGACGACGTGCGCAACGTGGTCGCCGCCACCGGACCGGCCGCGCCGCTGACCTACGTCGTGGTCTCCGCGCTGCTTGGCGCGATCTTCGTGCCGGGAGCGATCCTCGCGGCGGGCAGCGGCGTGTTGTTCGGGCCGGCGCTCGGGACGTTCGTGACGCTGTTCTCCGCCGTCGGCACCGCGAGCATCACCAGTCTCATCGGCCGTCGCGCGGGACGCGACAGCGCGCGGGCGCTGCTGGGCACGGATCGCGCCGACCGCCTCGACGATCAGGTTCAGCGCCGTGGGTTGTGGGCCGTCGTCGGCCAGCGTTTCGTGCCGGGCATCTCGGATGCGTTGGCGTCGTACGCCTTTGGAGCGTTTGGGGTTCCGCTGTGGCAGATGGCCGTTGGCGCATTCATCGGATCGGCGCCGCGGGCCTTCGTCTACACGGCGCTGGGCGCCTCGATCGGCAATTTGTCGGCGCCGCTGGCGTACACGGCGATCGCCGTCTGGTGCGTGACCGCGGTCATCGGAGCCTTCGCCGCGCATCGCGGATGGCGGGCATGGCGTAAGCGGTAGAGGTTTTCGAGCCTTCGGAAGTGGTTGAAATCTCTTGTGTTCACTGTGGCTTCAGTGGTCACATCCGCCGGTTTTTTGTCGGTGGTCGCACGTTGTTCGAGTCATGTCAGGCACGGGTGTTCAGGAAGCGGTCGCCGTATTGCGCGCCGCCTACGACACCCTGGCCGCCCGCGACCTCGACGCACTGACCGTGCCCGACCTACTTACCGTGGGCGACGAACTGGAAGCCCTGGCCTGCCAACTGCCCACCCAGTTCCACCGGGTGCTGGCCCGCCGCGCGACCCCAGCCGCGACTACCAAACCCCGCCATGTACCGCTCCGACCGCCCCGCAAAGCCACCTAAAACTGCAACAATGTCAGCGACGCACCGGCGCGAACCTGCGGGAATTACCGACACACCGTCACCACGCAGAGGGGGTACACGTCATGGGGCTGCCGGCAACGCGGAGCGGTTCACATCGTCGCGATCCTGGATGGGCGGGGCGATCGCACGCGCGACAACCACGATCCGGTCGGTGTGGGAGCGCGGCTATGGTCCTCGTATGCATCGTCGCGTTGCTCGGGTTTTCACTTGTCGCCGCGGACGGCGGCCAGGCAGTTTCCGAGGGCCCGGTACCGCTGATCATCGACACCGACATATTCAGCGACGCCGACGACGTCGGTGCGTTGGCGACCGCCTTCGGGCTCCAGCTGCGCGGCGAGGCGAAGGTGGTCGGCATCGCGGTGAACACCCGCACCAGCCGCCCCGACGTGGCCACGAACTCCTCGAAGTGCGTCGCCGCGGTCGCACAGTTCTACGGAGCCGCGACAGTCCCTATCGGCAGCGACACACCGATGGACGGCACCGCGACGACCACCCCGGACTTCATCGGACCGTGCGCCGCTAAGGCCTCCCCGTCGACACCGGCGCCCGACACCGCAGTCGACATGTACCGCCGCGCCCTCGCCGCACAGTCGAACGCCAGCGTTGTCATCGCCTCCATCGGCTACACCGAGAACCTGGCGGCACTGCTAGCCTCCCCCGCCGACGCCGTCAGCCCCTTGACCGGCCGCGCGCTGGTCACGCAGAAGGTCCGCTCCCTGGTGATCATGGCAGGTACGTTCCCTACCGGAAGCGGCGAGAACAACCTCATCGGAAACCCCACCGCCGCGCAGACCGTCGCCGATGGCTGGCCGACCAAAGTCGTCTGGTCCGGCTCCGAGGTCGGCGACGCCGTACACACTGGGAACACGTTCTCTACCGTCCACCCCACCAACTCACCGGTCCGCGCCGCCTACGAGGCGTTCGCCGGACGCGGCAGCTGGATCTACTCCTACGACCTGACCGCCGTCTATCACGCCACCCGGCCCGACGACACCTTGCTCACCGAGGTCGGCCCCGGCACGAACGCCGTCACCAGCACCGGCGCCAACGCGTTCACAACCGGCGCAGGCAATCAGTACTACCTGACTGTGACCGATACCACCACGCTCGACTCGGCCATCGAAGCATTGCTGGACACCTTCCCGCCGGACACCGCCCGCCCACCATTACCGCCGTCAACGGCCGAACCGGTCATCGCGACCACGACCCCTGCCAACCACCATGTCCATACGGGACCATGATCGATACGGCTCGACGACCGCGGTGAGCACCCGACAGACACGCCCTTTCGCACAAGGTCCGCTGGAGAAAGAGTGTTGCGGGGCAGCGCGCCCTGATGACCTCTCGGCTGCGCAACTCCATAAAGGCGCGGGACAACCACATCTGCCGGTACTGCTCAGTGTCGCTCGCAGCGGAGCCTCATCTCCTTCTCGAAGTGGACCACATCATTCCGGTCTCCAAGGGTGGCATGTCGACGCCGAAGCACTCCTCCAACCACCCGAAGACGACACCGGCTGACTAGACCCCAAAGACGTTGCTAAGCAACCGAACTGCGGGGCGCCCCGCCGTGTCCGTAGGTGGAGTACCGGACTTCCCCAAGTAGACCTGATCGCGGCGGCGACTGTCTCCGGGCCGAATCCACGCTCAGCCCATATTAATTCGGTGTCGCGCAGATCGCTCTGTCGCATGGACTGGCCCTGCAGCGCGCCCGGGCACTCGCCACGTTCGTTCGGGGGCCCTGTCTCAAGCCTGACCCGAGACGCCCGTCAGCTTTCGGATGGTCTGAATCTCGGCGTCACGGTAAGGCCGACCGTCGGGCTGCAGGAGATCGCTGAACCACAGCTTCGGATTCGACGGGTCGGGATGATCCCACGTGTCCCACGGCAGATACGTCTGGGTCTTTCCCGCCACGAACCCCCAGTTGTATGCACCAACGTTGCGCTGCTTGGCAATTGGCAGTATGCCTTCGATCGTGCTGCCCATGGGTCGAGCCAGGTACTCGGTGCAGAGGATCGGCCGCCCCAGCGGTGCGAGCTCGGCGATCCGGGCTTCGAAGTCGGCGGGCTTGGCGTAGGAGTGGAACGTG
>JAOPUT010000326.1 GCA_025963385.1 Mycobacterium sp. | reverse complement strand
TCTCGACGGACGACCGAAAACTGTTGGGCGTCCACATCTTCGGCACCGCGGCCACCGAGCTCGTGCACATCGGCCAGGCGGTGATGGGGTGCGGCGGGACCGTCGACTACCTCGTCGACGCCATCCTCAACTACCCCACGTTCTCCGAGGCCTACAAGGTGGCCGCGCTCGACGTGATGAACAAGATGCGCTCCGTACGAATCTTCCACGACGAGGAGGCGTCATAGCCCAGCCGAGATCGACGGCCGGCACGGTTGGGCAGGTCGCCCACGGTCGCGTGGCATCCATCTCAGTCGCGGGCAATGTCGGCATCGGTCCAGCGCGACGGTGACAAGATCGTGCAGGTGGCCGAGCACGTCAGTTTCCCCAGCAGCACCGGACCCATTCTGAGCGGAGTCGTCGACCTCCCGGTGGGCGAGACGCGCGGGTGGGGAGTCTTCGCGCACGGCTTCACGCTCGGCAAGGACAGCCCCGCCGCGAGCCGGATCTGCAAGCAGCTGGCCAGCGAGGGCATCGGGATGCTGCGCTTCGACAACCTCGGGCTGGGTGGCTCCGATGGGGACTGGGGTGACGGCTCCTTCTCGCACAAGGTCGCCGACACCGTGCGCGCAGTCGAGTTCATGAACCAGTCGGGGCGCGAGGTGCGCCTGCTCGTCGGGCACTCCTTCGGCGGTGCCGCCGCGATCGCCTGCGCCCACGAGTGCGACACGGTGGCGGCGGTGGCCAGCATCGGGGCACCCTTCGAGCCCGCACACGTCGAGCACAACTACGACGCCCTCGTCCACCGGATCGAAGCCGAGGGTGAGGCGCCATTCCTCGTCGGCGGCAAGGCGCTCACCCTCAAACGGCACTTCATCGAAGACGTCCGCGCGGCCGACCTGCGCGAGCGCATCCGCACGCTGCGCCGGGCACTTCTCGTGATGCACTCACCGACCGACAACACCGTGGGCATCGCCAACGCGAGCGACATCTTCCGCACCGCACGGCATCCGCGCAGCTTCGTCTCGCTCGAAGGCGCCGACCACCTGCTCACCGGAAAGAACCAGGCGGCGCGGGCCGCGCGGATCATCAGCGCCTGGGCCGACCCCTACCTCTGATTCTCAACCGACCGACGTCACGCCCCGCGGCGGAGGTGCCCTAGCGTGGACACGGTGAAAGTCCTCTTCCCAGACGACCTGGGACTCGACGCCTCGAGCGTCCCGCAGGGCATCGAAGCGTTCCCCTACACACCCGGCGAATCGTGGCCGCCCGAGCATGCCGATGCCGTCGTCGTCGTCGTGGGCTTCGACAACGCCGCCGACACCGGGTCCCGATTCGTCGACCTGCCTGCGTTGCGCCTGATCCAGACCCTCAACGCCGGGTACGAGCAGTGGCTCCCGCACCTACCGGACCGCGTGCTGCTGTCCAATGGGCGTGGGGCGCACGGCGGTTCGACCGCGGAGTGGGTGGTGGCCGCACTCCTGGCCATCTACCGGGAGCTTCCGCTGTTCCGTGAACACCAAGCCGAAGGCGTCTGGCGACCCAGGGACACCGAGACCCTGATCGGCAAGCGCATCGTCGTGCTCGGCGCCGGGGATCTGGCGGTCAACCTGGCCGCACGGTTGACGCCGTTCGAGACCGAGGTGACCCTGGTCGGACAGCGGGCCAGGCCGGGGGTCCTCGCGCTGAGTGACGTCGAGGGGTTGCTGCCCACCGCCGACGCGGTGGTCGCGATGCTGCCGGGGACCGAGGCCACTCATCACCTCCTCGACGCCGAATTCCTGGGTCGGCTGCGCGACGGCGCGGTCGTCGTCAACGCGGGCCGGGGCAGTGCCGTGGACACCGACGCGCTGCTCGCCGAGCTGACGTCCGGCCGACTGCGCGCGGCCCTCGACGTCACCGATCCCGAGCCGCTACCCGAGGGCCATCCGCTGTGGTCCGCTCCTGGCCTCCTGCTGACACCTCACGTCGCGGGCAGCACCGAGGGTGCCTGGGACCGGGCCTGGCGCATCGCACTTCGACAGATCGAGGTGTTCGCCGACGGTGGTCTGCCCCCCAACCTGGTGGCCCCGAGGGACTAGCGTCGAGACGATGTCCCCCCGTGTCGCAGTCGTCGGTGCAGGCCTCTCCGGAGCGTCGTGCGCGCACGCGCTGCGGGAGCGCGGGGTGACGGTCGACGTGCTCGACCGGGCCCGGGCTCCCGGCGGACGGATGGCTTCACCGGTGCTGCACGGCCGCAGGGTCGACGTCGGCGCGGCGTACTTCACGGCCAAGGAACCCGACTTCCTCCCGGTCGTCGAGCGGTGGACGGCAGAAGGACTCGCCAGGGAGTGGACCGACACCTTCGACGTGTTCTCGTCCGACGGTCACGACACGACGTCGGGCCCGGTGCGCTACGCCGCACCCGACGGGTTGCGGTCACTGGTGCGGGCGGAGCTGCCCGACGAGATCGGACACGAGCATCCGGTCGGCGCGCTCGAGCAGTTGGACCACGACGCGGTGGTGCTGGCGATGCCCGACCCGCAGGCCTTCCAGCTGGCTCCCGACGCCGCCGAGTGGGTGACCTACGAACCGGTGATCGCCGTCGTGGCGGCGTGGCCGCAACGCTGCTGGCCCGTCGCGGACGCGGCGTTCGTCAACGACGACGCCGATCTCACCATGATCGCCGACGACGGATCACGACGCGGCGATGGCGCGGCCGTGCTGGTCGCGCACACCACGGCGGCACGGGCCCTGGCCCACCTCGAGCAACCCGACGACGCAGTGGCGCCCGTGCTTGGCGCACTCCGACGCGTCCTCGGTGTCACGGCGGCTCCCGAATGGACGCATGCGCACCGCTGGACGTTCGCGAAACCCGTTGCCACACATGGCGAGGACGCCTTCGCGCTGAGCACGCAGGCGGGCAGACCGCTCGGGCTGTGCGGAGACTCGTGGTGTCCGTCGGGTGCGCCCCGCATCGAATCGGCATGGTTGTCGGGGCACCGACTCGGCGCAGCGCTCGCGGAGCGACTCGGACACTGAGTCACAAGCACGCTGCGAGGGAATCCTCCAGGATGTCCAGTCCCGCATGGAGTTCCGGCTCCGTGATGGTCAGCGGCGGAGCGATGCGGAAGATTCCGCCCATGCCGGGGAGCTGCACGATGTTCATGTGCAGGCCGCGCTCGAGGCAGGCCGCGGTGACCCTGGCGCCGAGGTCGTCGGCAGGTGCCTTGGTGACCTTGTCGGAGACCAGCTCGATGCCCTGCAACAGCCCACGCCCGCGGACGTCGCCGACCTGATCGTGCCGGTCCCGCATCTTCGCCAGCCTCGCCGCGAGTTCCTCACCGAGGGAGGCGGCCCGCGCGACGAGGCCGTCGCGCTGGACGACGGTCAGCACGGTCAGCGCCACGGAGGCCGCCAGCGGATCCGACACGTGGGTGGTGAAGAACAGGAATCCGCGTTCGTGGCACACCGATTCGATCTCGTCCGAGGTGACGACGGCAGCCACGGGTAGCCCAGCGCCAAGGGTCTTCGAAAGGGTGAGCAGATCAGGGACGATGCCGTCGCGCTCGAATGCGTACATCGTGCCCGTGCGTCCGATCCCAGTCTGCGCCTCGTCGACCACGAGGAGCATCGCGCGCTCGGCGCACAGTTCCTTGAGCCTGCGCAGGTATCCCGGCGGCGGCTCGATGATTCCGCCCGACGACAGGATCGGCTCGACCAGACACGCGGCCAAACTGCCGGAGGACTGTGCGTCCACGATCGCGAAGCCGTACTCGAGTTCGGACTGCCAGTCATACGAGCCGTCGGCATGGCGGAACGGCGAACGGTAGGCGTTCGGGGTCGGCAGTGTGAGGTTGCCTGGCATCGGTGGTCCGTACCCGCGGCGACCGGCGCTGAACGTGGCGGACGCCGCGCCCGACGTCATCCCGTGCCAGGACCTGTCGAACGAGACGACCTCGTACCTGCCGGTGTACAGCTTGGCCATCTTGATGGCGGCCTCGTTGGACTCCGCGCCGGTGGTCAGCAGCAGCACCTTGCTCAACGAGTCGGGCAGTGTCGCCGAGAGCCGCGTCGACAGTTCGACCACCGGCGGGCTCAGCATCCCGCTGTACAGATGGTCCAACGTCGCCACCGACGTCGAGACCGTCTCGACGACGTCGGGGTGCGAATGCCCGAGCACCGAACTCATCTGTCCGGAGGTGAAGTCCAGGATGGCGGTGCCGTCCGCGTCGTAGACGTAGCTTCCGTTGGCCCGGTTGATGATTCGCGGCACGAATGCCGCTCCGTAGCGCACCACGTGCTGCTCGGCGTCCGTCCAGAACTGCGTGTCGTCCACGCGGTCAGTATGCCGTCCGGGGCGGTGAACCGGTCCGCGATGGGACACTTCGTCCGTGACGGACCCACTCTTCGACGTCGATGCCATCCGCGCGTGTTTCCCCGCCCTGGACGACGGTGCGGCCTTCTTCGACGGGCCCGGTGGCTCGCAGACGCCCACCGCCGTGGCGGACGCCATCCGGAGCGCGATGCTGCGACCGCTGTCCAACCGCGGCGACGTCACGGCCGCCGCGCGCAACGCCGAGCAGATCGTCGCCGGGTGCCGCCGCGCTCTGGCGGACCTGCTCAACGCCGACCCCGACGAGGTGATCTTCGGACGAAGCATGACCGCCCTCACCTTCGAGCTGTCCCGGACGCTGTCCGCGCAGTGGCGCCGGGGCGACGAGATCGTCGTGACCCGGCTCGACCACGACGCCAACGTTCGGCCGTGGGTGATCGCCGCCGCCGCGGCGGGGGCGGTCGTGCGGTGGGCGGACTTCGACCCGCAGACCGCGGAGCTGAGCGTGGCCGAGGTCGAGGCGCAACTGACCGATCGCACCAGGGTGGTCGCCGTCACCGCGGCGTCGAACCTCCTCGGCACGATGCCCGACGTGCAGGCCATCGCCGCCCGCGTGCACGACGTCGGCGCACTCCTCTATGTCGACGGCGTGCACTACGCCGCGCACGGCGTCGTCGACTTCCGCGCTCTCGGCGCCGACTTCATCGCGTGCTCGCCGTACAAGTTCCTCGGCCCGCACTGCGGCGTGGTGGCGGGCAGGCGCGACGTCCTCGCCGACCTGCGGCCCGCGAAGCTACTGCCCTCCACCGACCAGGTGCCGGAGCGCTTCGAGCTGGGCACCCTGCCGTACGAACTCATGGCGGGGACGACGGCAGCAATCGACTTCCTCGCGGGCATGACGACGGCGGAGGGCACCCGGCGTGACCGGATCGTGGCCGGGATGCGGGCCCTGGAACGACACGAGGACGCGCTGCGCACGCGGATCGAGTCCGGTCTGCATCAGCTGCCCGGCGTGCACGTCCACTCCCGCGCGGCGCAGCGCACGCCGACGCTGCTCCTCACGTTCGCCGAGCGTGCCGCTGCCGCCGTCAGCACGGCGCTGGCCAGCAGCGGGGTCAACGCACCCGCGGGTTCGTTCTACGCGTACGAGGCGTCCCGACGTCTCGGACTCGGCGCGAGCGGCGGGCTGCGGGTCGGGCTCGCACCGTACAACTGCTCCGACGACGTGGACCGGCTCCTTGAAGGGCTCGCCACCGCACTCCGCTGACGCGACGGCTGTGGCGTGCATCACAGCAGCTGCCGCCCCGTGCTCCGGGTGTCGATACATAGTCGATGCTATGTATCGGGGTGAGCGGGCGGCCACCAGCTGCCTGCGCCCCAGCGCAGCCATCACTCGGGAGCGCAGCCGAACCGACAGTCGCACAACGACTCTCGTCGGAGTACCGCCCTTCGCGTTCCTCTGGCAACGAGCCGGATCGCGATCCGGCCAGCATCCCGGTGGCGTGGGCACTGCGTCGGTAGGCCACCCCGCCGCGGATGGCACGACGGGCCGATGCTTCGGAATGCCTGTGAGCGAGCAAAACCCGGACTCGACTAGCCACTACATAGGGCGCGTGATATATCTACCGAGTGCAAGATCAGCCCATCGAGCGGGACGTCAGCGATTGCGTCGGCG
>JAOPUT010000320.1 GCA_025963385.1 Mycobacterium sp. | reverse complement strand
CATACGACACGAACGAGCCCGACGACGGCCGGTGCAGGACGAGTTCGCCGAGCGCGCGCAGGATCAGGAACACGAAGATGCCGCAGAACGCGTAGACCAGGAAGAGCCCGGGGCCTGCGCTGGCGAGGCGTCCACCGGCGCCGAGGAACAGCCCGGTGCCGATCGCGCCGCCGATGGCGATCATCTGGAGCTGGCGCGGCTTGAGACCCTTCTCGTAGCCGGCGTCCTCCGTCGTGAGCGCCGAGTTGTCGTACTCGGTCTCCTTGGGCTCCGTGCTCATCGAGTCGCGGGGCTCCGTGCTCATCGAGTCGCACCGTTCGGCGGCACGGAGCGGTCGACCACCGGGGGCGGCTTGGAGGTGTCGTTGATGTCGCGGAAGGTGAAGGCGAAGCCGAACACCGCGATGATGGCCGCGATCGCGTACCCGACGATGGACCACCAGCCAGCGTGCAGATAGGCGGTGACGGCGACGATTCCCATCGCCAGGAACACCATGGACATGCCGATCAAGGGGATTTTGGCGGTCAGGTCTATTCGTGCCATGAGACTCACCTCACGTGGTCGCCGGGGCCGAAGCCGCGTCCAAACGAAACATGAATTATGTGCGAAATCAGTAGATACCCCGTTCCCGGTAGACACACAGGAAACGCCCCGACTCACAGGTAAGCGAGACACGATCTGACATCGCGGCTGGTCACGGTACGGCTGCAGGCATGGCGTCACCTCACCGGCTGTGCCAAGCTCTATTGCCGTGGCTAGCAATATCGGCCAAGTCACCGTCGCGGAAAGCGGGTACGTACCGACACTCCGACGGACCGGTAGACGGTGACGGAGCCCAAGGACAGGAACGCGCCGGATCTCGCGTCGGTTCTCGCCGCGCTCGAGAGCAAGTGCGCGGGTGCCGACGACGACGCCAGGCGCCGGCTGGCCCGCGCCCACCGACGAGGGCTCCTCACCCTTTTGATGGTCGTCCTCCTCGTCGGCGGCGTCATCGAGTTGTTCACCGCGACCCCGGAGACCCGGCAGACTGCCGAGGACGGCAGCCGCGCCAGCATCGTGTTCGGCAATGCGCAGGCGGGCACGTGCCTGAGCTGGCCGCCGGACGCACCCGACAAGCCGTCCTTCGTTCAGTGCCGCTCGGACCACATGTTCGAGGTGGCCAAGCCGGTCGGCATGAACAGCTTCGGCGAACCGTGCCAGCTCGCCGTGCGTGAGTACCTCGGCACGCGCTACGACCCGAACAGCCGCTTCACGATCAGCGTCCTGTGGGCCGGTGACGCCGACGGCACCAACACCGGCGGCCGCAACCTGCTGTGCGGCCTGCAGCTCCTCGGGACCGGCGGCAAGCCGATCCCCTTCAAGGGCCGCATCGTCGACCTCGATCAGTCCAAGGTCTGGCCCGCGGGCACCTGCCTCGGCATTGACTCGTCCAATCGCTCGACCGACATACCCGTCGACTGCTCGACGCCGCACGGCCTCGAGGTCACCGGCTCCGTCGGCCTCGCCGAACGCTTCCCTGGAGCGGCGCCGTCGGACCCGGAGCAGCGGGCGTTCATCACCGACGCCTGCACGCGCACGGCCGACGCGTACCTGGCCCCCGGCAAGCTGGCCAACTCCGGGTTGACCCTCGGCTACGAGACGGTGTCCCCAACGAGCTGGTCGGCGGGCAGCAGGCAGGTCTCGTGCAGCATCGGAAAGCGTGCGGCACAGGGATGGACCTCGCTCACGACGAGCGCGAGGACCCAGTCCCCCGCGGATCTCCCGCCTGCTCCGGCGTCACCGCAGAGCACCACCTCCGACGTGCCGCCGCCACCGGTCTACGAGGAGCCCCTGATTCCGGTGGGCCCCCTGTCCACCGAGGTGCCGCCGCCGCCACCGCCTGCACCCTCCCCGACACCATCGCCCACGACGACCACAACGTCGACCGAGAGTCCCGCACCGTCGCCGACACCCACGACCTCTGGTTCGCCTGAATTCGGGCCCCCGCCGGGGCCTGTGGCACCGAGCAGCGAGACCAGCACCGGTCCGACGCCAGGACTCCTCGAGATCCCCGGTCTCGCACCCATCCCCCTGCCCGGGTACGTGCCGCCGGAACCCGCACCACCTGCTCCTGAGTCCTAACGCAGGGCCGCCTTGCCGCGGATGCGGCCCAGACCCACCAGCGCCCCCAGCGTCACCAGCAGCAGGATCGTCGTGCACGCCGCCGCCTGGAACGCCTGCCCGCGGTCGGTGAGCGCGAAGATCGTGACGGGCAACGTCTTCCACGTCGCGGGGTAGACCATCACCGTGGCGCCGAGCTCGCCCATCGAGAGTGCGACCGCGAGGCCGGCGGCAGCTCCCAGCGCGGGCAGCAGCAGCGGCAGCGTCACCCGCGTCAGCACCCGAACCGGGCCTGCACCAAGGGATTCCGCCGCCTGCCGGTAGCCAGGGTCGAGTCGGTCCAGCGCCGCCGAGACCGCACTGAACGAGAAGGCCAGCACCAGGACCGCGTGCGCGAGGATGACGATCCACCGGGTGCCACCGAGCAGCAGCGGTTGCGCGTTGAAGGCGATGAGAAGGCCCAGACCGATGGCCACCGACGGGACCGCGATCGGTAGGTGGAACACGGCGTCGGTGATGCGGCTCAGCCAGGGTGGCGACTCTCGTGACGCGAGCGCTGCCCACGCCCCGAGCACCAGCGCCAGCGCACCCGCGATGAACGCCGTCTGCAAACTGACCGAGAGGCTGGCCAGGTTCTCACCGGACAGGGCGTCGGCGAAGTGGGCGCCGCCCAGTTGCGATGGCAGCGCGCCCGTCCACGAGCCTGCGAGTCCCGCGAGCGCGACGGTGGCGAGCGGCGCGACGAAGACCACGACGACCACGAGGCCGAAGACACCGAGGACGATGGCCCTACTTCGCTTGCTCCACAACAACATCCGCGTCTCCCCTTCCTCGGTGGGTCATCGCGCGAGCGAACACCACGCGGTAGACGGTGTACAGGGTCAGCGACAGCGCGATCTGCACGGTGGCGATCACGGCCGCACCGGGCAGGTCGAACGTGACGATCCCGCGCGTGTAGATCAGCACCGGCAGCGTGGTGACACCCTTGGCGCCGGTGAACAACACGATGCCGAACTCGTTGAGCGTCAACAACAGAACCAGGCTGCCGCCCGCCATCAAGGCCGGCCACGCCTCGGGCATCACCACCGAGCGCAGCACCCGCAGCGGGGACGCACCCAGGCTGGCCGCGACGTCGAGTTGGGCCCGCGGCAGCATCGAGAACGACGCGAGCAGCGGTCGGATGACGAAGGGCGTGAAGAACGTGATCTCCGCGGCGATCACCCCCGCCGGGGTGTTGAGGAAGTCGAGGGTGGTCGAGCCGTCACCGGTGACGTCGGCGATCGCCGCGTTGACCGCCCCGGCCGTGCCATAGAGGAACGTGAAGGCCAGCGTGATGAGGAACGACGGCAACGCCAGGACCGTGTCGATGAGGCGGCCGACGAAGCGGCTGCCGGGAAACGGCACGAAGGCCAGGACGATCGCGAGGAACGTCCCGAGCACCAGGCATCCCGCGGTCGACGTCGCGGCGATGACGACGGTGCGCCACAGCGCATCGCGGAAGGCCTCAGACGCGAGCACCGTCGTCCACGTCGACCAACCGTGTGCGGGGTCACCGACCACCGTCGCTTCGAGGCACACTCTGATCAGGGGATAGACCGCCACCAGCAGCACGATCACCAGCGGTGGGACGGCCCACCAGACCGCCTTCGACCGCGGGGGCGCAGGCCGCTCGGGTGCGTCCGGGGCCGGTTCGAGCAGCGTCGTCACGACGTGACCTGGACGAGCACACCGGCGGGTTCGGGGAACCGCAGACCGATCTCGGTCCCGATGTCGTGAGTGGTGGCGCCTGGTACGTCGACGTCGAGCAACTGGTCGGGCAGCCCGTGCACGGACAGCACCAGCCGGGTGTGGGCGCCCCGCCAGACGGCGGCGTTCACCGTGGCGCGCAGGGCGTCGCGATCACCGAGCCCGACGACCTTGATCGCGTGGGGACGAATGCACAAGAGCGCCTTGGAGTCCGGGGCCCAGTCGATCCTGCCGACCGCGGGCTGCGGCGCCTCCGCACTGACCGTCTTGTGTGCGACCGACACCAGCGCGGAGGTGCCGATGACCCGCCCGACCGTGCACGGGATCAGGTTTGCGCCGCCGAGGAATGCCGCCGTGAAACTGGTGGGTGGCCGCCGCCAGAGGTTCTCGGCGGTGTCGACGTCCATCAACCGGGCGTCGTTCATGACCACGATCCGGTCCGCGAGGGCCAGTGCCTCGCTCTGGTCGTGGGTGACGTACAGCATCGCCGTGTCCGGCAGTGCCTCCTTGAGCCTCTGCAGCTCCGCGAGCATGGACTGGCGGAGCTGGGCGTCCAGCGCCGCCAACGGTTCGTCGAGCAGCAACACCTTCGGCCGGATCGCCAGGGCTCTCGCGATCGCGATGCGCTGCTGCTGACCACCGGAAAGCTCACGGGGCAGGCGCTTTCCGAACGCCGACATGCCCACCATGTCCAACGCCTCTGACACCTGGGAGTCGATCTCACCGCGCGGCACCCGCTGGGCCTTCAGCCCGAATGCGACGTTGTCGGCGACCCGCATGTGCGGGAACAGCGCGTAGGACTGCAGCACCACGCCGATCCCCCGCTTGGCGGGCGGCAGGTCGGTGACGTCGCGCCCGGCCAGTCGCACGGCCCCTGTCGTCGGACGGACGAAACCGGCGAGCGCGTTGAGCGCAGTCGACTTGCCTGAGCCGCTGGGTCCCAGCAGGGCCACGGTCTCGCCCGCCGCAACGCGGAGGTTGAAGTCGATCAGCGCGCTGGTGGCCTTCCTGCCACGCCCGTAGGCAACGCCGACACGGTCGAACGTGATTGCGGGCGTGGCCTGTTCGGTTGCCGCACGATCGCGGTTGCCGACCGCCGCCTGTGTCCTGGCCACCCCAGCGTCGGCCATGTCAGCTACCGGTGACCTTCTGGTACGCGGCGACGTCGGCGTCGAGATCGGTGAGCACTGCGTTCCAGTCCGGCACCCACACGTCGACACCCTTGAGGACACCCGCAGGGGTGTTGGGCCCGGCAGCCTCCTCGGACGGCGTGGTAAGCGAGTCCAGCACGGGGATGCCGAGCGCGTCTGGGGCGACCGTCTTCTGGACCTCCTCGGACACCAGGAAGGCGATCAGCTTCTTGGCGCCGTCTGCGTGCGGCGCGCCCTTGGTGACGCCGCCGACGTACGGCAGCGAGACGGTGGTCTTCTTGCCGTCGGCGGCTGCGGGAATGAACAGGTGGAACTTGGACCCGTCGTCCTTGATCGAGCCGAGGTTCATCTGCACGTCGCCATTGGCGACCAGCAGTTCACCGTTGCTCACCTTGGGCTGCAGCTTGCCGGTCGACGACGAGGGTCCAACGTTGTTGGCCTGCAACTTGCCGAGGTAGTCCAGCGCCGCAGGCTTGCCCATCAGATGCTGCAGCAGAACCAGGACCGCCGTGCCGTCGCCGGCCTGCCCCGGCGTCGAATACTGGAGCTTGCCCTTGTATTCCGGCGCCAACAGGTCGTTCCAGGTGGCGGGCTGCGGCGTGGCGCCGGGGTTGGCGATGAAGCTCAGCGCGTTGTTCACGATGGGCAGGTAGTTCCCGCCAGGGCCGACCTGCGTGGCGGCAATGCCACTGGTGTCGACGCCGCTGGGCTGTAGCAGCCCCGACTCGGCCGCCTTCTGGATGAACGGCGGCAGGGTGACCAGAAGGTCGGCCTGCGGGTTGGACTGCTCCTTCTCGACGCGTGAAACCACCTCGCCGGAACCGGCTTCCACCAGGTTGACGTTGATGCCGGTGCTCTTGGTGAAGGCGTCGAACTGAGTCTTGTACCAGGTGGCGAGCCCGTCGGCGCTGTACACGGTGACGGTCTCACCGCCACCCGAGCCCGAAGACCCGGTGCCGCCGCACGCCGTCAACGTGACGGCCAGCGCGGTGACGGACAGTGCCGCCACCATCTTGCGAAGTGTCATGGTTCAGCCCTTCGGTTGGTCGTCGAGGATGAGATCGACGAAATCGGAGACGGTCGACACGACGTGCGTCGCGCCTGCGGCGCGCAGCTGCCCTTCGTCATGCGCGCCAGTGAGAGTGCCTGCGGCGACCGCACATCCGGCGCGCAGAGCGCTGTCGACGTCGTTGCTGGTGTCGCCGAGTGCAGCGATGTTGCCGATGCCGTCGGCCTGCAGGCGGATCAGCGCGGTCAGGATCAGGTCCGGGTACGGACGGCCGCGCACCCCGTCACCAGGCGCGAGCACGAGGTCGGCGACGTCCTGCCAGCCGAGTGCGGCGAGCAGCTTCTCCTGCGTGGTGCCGCTGAAGCCCGTCGTGAGTGCGACCTTGACGCCTGCCTCGCGGAGGCGCGTGATGGCCTCCGCGGCACCGGCGATCGGCTTGGCGTGTCCGTCGGCGATCGCCGCCTCGTAGGCGCTCTCGAACGCGGCGTTGGCCCGCTGCGCAAGCTCCTCCGTGCCGAACAACGCACGGAACACGACGATCTTGGACTGCCCCATGGTGTCGAGGACGTACCGGCGGGCGCGCTCGCGCTCGGCGCCATCGGCGGGCAGACCAGCCGCCGTCGCAGCAGCCTCGAAGGAGCTGACCACCAGTCCGTCGTCGGCCACGGTGGTACCCGCCATGTCCATCACGGCGACCTGAATTCGTTTGTTGGGCAACGCCTGTCCTCTCACAGTTCGATCATTTCAGCGGTTTGTTCGGCGATCGCCGGCCCGAGTGTCATCCCGCGGCCGCCAGGGCCGGTGACCACCCACACGCCGTCAGCCGCCGCGGTCCGCGACACCAGCTGCCCCTGGTCGACGCACTGGCTGTAGACACCCGCCCAGCGGCGCCGGATGCGGGGCAGCGGCCGCCCGAGGAACTCCTCGACGAGCGCGGCCAGATGGTCGTAGGGCGCGTCGTCGACGTCGAACGCGAAGGGTTCGTCGTACTCGTGGGTGTCGCCGATCGTGAGCCCACCGTGGAGACGCTGCACACACAGCAGCTGCATGCGCCCCTCGGAGGCGACGGGATCCTGGGGCTCGTTGTCCCGCAACTCGTCCAGCGCGCTGCCCGCGAAGCCCGGGTAGTAGCGGAAGCTGTCACCATCGGCGATCGCCGTCGTGAGTGGCTCGTCGAGCGGATCGGTCTGCATCATCTGGAGCCGCACGCGTCGCACCGGCAGCTCACCCGCGATCTCCCGGGTCAGGCCCCCGTGGACCGCACCGGGGCACAGCAGCACCAGATCGGCGTCGTGGCGCCCACCGCGGTCGTCGCGGACGGTCGTGCCGGTCACCGACCTCGCCTCGGTCCCCGGCAGGAACTCGTACCGGTCCGTGGCGGCGAGATACTCGCGGATGGCGGGCATGGCCTGCCGGGACTCTACTGCCCCGTCTCGCGAACAGTGCAGCGCGGCAAGGAATTTCCCGCGCAGCGCCGGGTTGATCGCCCTCGTCCGGTCAGGGTCCACCAGTTCGAACCCGCGCGCCCCGGCGTCGGATCGACCGACGACCTGCTCGGCGACCGCGATCTCACGGGGCGTGCGCAACAGGGTCAGCGAGCCCGCGGCCCGAAATCCGACACCGGGTATTCGCGCGCCGATCCGCTCCCACAGTTCGCGCGACCGCAGCGCCGCGGCGAGTTCGTGCTCCGCGCGGCCCGACACCCAGACCAACCCGAAGTTGCGAACGGTCGCCCCGCGGGCCTCCACCTCGCGCTCCAACTGGGTGACGTGGTGCCCGCGCTGGACTGCCTCGAGTGCGTGGGCGGTTCCGAGGATTCCGCCGCCGACGATCGTGACGCGCATGTTCAGTGACCTTTCAGACTCAGGGATACGACCTGCGGAAGCGCCGATGATGGCTGGCCGAACAGCAGGTTAACAATTGGTATAGACCAATTGAGGATATGCTGCCACGGTGACCCACTCCGTGCTCGCGCTCGCCGAGACCGCCGCTCTGCTGTCGTCCCTGCGTGACGTGTGGGACGAGGAGACGGTCGACGAGCTCGACCACGCGCTCCAGTCGGCCGCCCGCGCGATCGACGACGGTGCCGACGACGAGCTGGTGCTCGCCGCGGCACTGCACGACCTGGCGCACAGCCCGATGTTCGATCCGGGGGCAGCCGAGCGGCACGACGCGACAGCCAGGGACTGGCTGACCCCGAGATTCGGTGAACGGGTCGGTTGGCTGGCGGGGCAGCACGTCGCGGCCAAGCGCTACCTCGTCGCCACCGAGCCCGGTTACGGCGCGGCGCTCACGTCGACGTCCGTGCGCTCACTAGGTGCGCAGGGCGGCGCCGAGGTCGACGCCGCCCTGGTGGCGCACCGCTGGTGGCCGGACGCGGTGCGGCTCCGGCGCTACGACGACGCCGCCAAGGATCCCGACGCGGGGATGAAAGGGCGGGCTGCGACGATCGACGACGTGCTGACCATCGCGGAACGGGTTCTGCGGCAACGGATGCCCTCGTGAGCAAGCCATACGCCATCCGCACGGCACTCGAGGAGATCCTCGACGGACTCGTCGAGGGGGACGCCTTTCCGCCAGAGCGGGAGCTGGCGGTGCGCTTCGCGGTCGCGCGCGAGACCATCAGGCAGGCGCTGCACGAGCTGTTGGTCGAGGGTCGCATCGAACGCCGTGGCCGCGGCACGGTGGTATCGAAACCCAAACTGGTCCAGCCACTTTCACTGCGGTCCTATACCGAGGGCGCGCTGCGCATGGGACGCAAGCCCGGTCGGCTCCTGGTGACGTGGGAGGACGTCGAGGCGACCCAGGAACTCGCCTCCGCACTCGACGTCCCCGACGGCGGTGCGGTCATGCACCTCGAGCGGGTGCTGCTCGCCGACGGACAGCGCATCGGACTGGAGAGCACCTACCTACCGCGGCACCGCTTCGGACGGTTCACCGACACGTTCGACCCGACCACCTCGCTGTACGCCGCGATCCGCGCCACAGGGGTGCAGTTCGGCTCGGCGATCGAACGTGTCGAGACGGTGCTGGCGTCCCCGCGCGAGGCCGGTCTGCTGGAGTCGACGACCGCCATGCCGATGCTGCGTCTCAACCGGCGGTCGCTCGACACCGAGGACCGACCCATCGAGGTGGTCCGGTCGCTGTACCGCGGCGATCGCGTGGCGTTCGAAGCACTGCTCAACGATCGGGATTAGGCACGCGGCGGCGGCCAGGAACGTAGTGTCGGATGGGTGGCCGACTTTCATCCCGAGCTGAAGCGCACCGCCCGGCTGATCCCCCGCAGCATGATCACCCCCAACTCGTTGCCCGTGTTCCGCGTGGCGTCGCGGCTCATGGACCGTCGCACTCCGTCGGACGTCGAGGCGCTGACGCTGGCCGCGGGCGGACGGGTCCGACTGCACCGCGCGCCGGACGCGACCGCGAACGGGCCTGCCCTGCTGTGGATTCACGGTGGCGGCTACGTCATCGGCAGCGCCGCGCAGGACGACGCCGTCTGCCGTCGGTTCGCCCGCGCACTCGGTATCACCGTCGCGGCGGTCGACTACCGCCTGGCTCCCGAACATCCGTATCCCGTCCCGCTGGAGGACTGCTACGGCGCGCTTACCTGGCTGGCCGGGCTGTCCGGTGTCGACCCCACCGCGGTGGCCATCGGCGGCGCGAGCGCCGGCGGCGGTCTGGCCGCGGCGCTGGCGCTACTGGCCCGCGACCGGGCCGAGGTCGCGGTGGCGGCACAGCTGCTGGTCTACCCGATGCTCGACGATCGCTCGGCGACCCAGGAGGGCCTCGACGATCACCATCACCGGCTGTGGACCCAGAAGTCCAACGCCTTCGGCTGGGCCAGCTATCTCGGCGACGCCGATCCGAACGTCGCGGTGCCGGCGCGCAACCCCGACCTGAGCGGTCTACCGCCCGCGTGGATCGGCGTCGGCTCCAACGATCTGTTCCACGACGAGGACCTCGCCTACGCCGAGCGGCTGACGAAGGCCGGGGTGCCCTGCGAGGTCGAGGTGGTGCAGGGAGCGTTCCACGGCTTCGACGGCGTGGTGCCGAAAGCGCCCGTGTCCAAGGCGTTCTTCGCCACCCAGGTCGACTGGTTGCGCAGGACTCTCACGCAGACGGAATCAGCCCAGGCCTGAAACCGTCGCCCCCGACGGCGGTGGAGCGTCGCACCGAGTTCTGCTCGTGCGGCTGGCCGAGCGGGATCCGACTGGTCTCGTCCAACCGATCGTAGATGTCGGCGCCCATGTCGACGTCGAGCGCGGCGAGGTAGTCGTCGAGCTGTTCGACGGTGCGCGGGCCGATGACCGGGACGACGCCCGTCGGCGACCTTCTCGCGCGCTCGAGCAGCCAGGCCACCGCCACCCGCGCCGGCGGCACGCCCAGCTGGTCTGCGGCCTCGAGCACGGCGTCAACGGTCGCCGCCTTCACCGGCTCGTCCTCCGCGTGTACCAATCGATTCCACTCGGTGAGCCTGCCCGCCCTGCTGCTGCGGTACTTGCCCGTCAGCAACCCGCCGCCGAGCGGTGACCACAGGGCCGCACCGATCCCGAGCGCCTCCGCCATGGGCAGGTTGTCCCGGTCTCCGCTGCGTTCGACGAGGCTGTACTCGAACTGCACGCCCGAAATGGGACTCCAGCCGTGCAACTCGGCCAACGTGACACCTCTGGCCGTCATCCACGCCGGAAAGTTCGAAAGACCGGCGTAGAGGATCTTGCCCGCGCTGACGAGATCGTCGAACGCGCGGACGATCTCGTCGATCGGGGTGACGAAGTCGGGGAAGTGCACGTACAGCAGGTCGAGGTAGTCGGTGCCGAGGCGGCGCAGACTGTTCTCGACCGAGCGGAACATCGCGCGGCGCCCGTTGCCGGTCTGCAGCACGCCGCTGCCCTCGGACGTCCCGCCGATGGCGAACTTGGTGGCGATGGTGAACTGGTCGCGTCTGCCTGCCAGTATGCGGCCGAGGTTCTCCTCGGATTCGCCGACCTGGTAGCTCGCGGCGGTGTCGATCGCCGTGCCGCCCGCCTCGGCGAACCGGTCGACCATCGCGCGTGCGGTGTCGGCGTCGGCGCCGTACCCCCAGCGTGTCCCGAAGTTACCCGCGCCGAGTGCGAGAGCGGACACGCGGAAACCGTTGTTGCGGCCGAAGGTGAAGTGTTCCATGTCGACGTCCAAGGCTACCCGGGCTGGGTCTATTTCCCAATACCCAGAACGATCAGGCCGGGGTGTCCGGCGGAAACTCGACCGGGTACGGCTCGGCGAAGTCCGCCGACCGGCTGACGGGCCGCCACTTGAGGTCGTCGGCGAGCAGACGCTCGTCGAGCCGGATCGAGCCCTCGGCGGCATTGACGCCGAGCGGCAGGTGGTACGGGACGTCGTTGCGCCGCGACATGCGGACCAGGATCTCCGCGGCGCGCGCCGGATCGCCCGCGGAGACGGCTTCACTCTGACGCACCCGCGTCATCCCGCCGACCGTGTCGGCGTACACGTCGGGAACCTCGCCGACCGTCATCGACGGGCCCGCCCAGTCGGTGGCGAAGCCGCTCGGCTCCACGACGAGTACCTTCACCCCGAACGGCGCCGTCTCCGTCTGCAGCACCCGTGAGAATCCGTCGATCGCGAACTTCGCTGCCTGATACGACGCGATCCCGGCCGAGCCGCCGACCCGACCTCCCATCGACGAGAACTGAATGATCAAGCCGCCCTTCTGTTCCCGCAGCACCGGGATGACGGCCTTCGACACGTGGTAGACACCCCAGAAGTTGGTCTCGAACTGCGCACGGAAGTCCTCGTCGTCGCCCGTCTCGATCGGCGCGACGTTGGCGTAACCTGCGTTGTTCACGACGACGTCGATCCGGCCGAACCGTTCCCTGGTGGCCGCCACCGCCGCCGCCACGGCCGACGCGTTCGTCACGTCCAGCGCCAGCGGCAGGATGCGGTCACCGTGGGCGGCCACCAGGTCGTCGAGTTGCCCGGGACGGCGCGCGGTCGCGGCCACCGCATCACCTGCCGCAAGGGCGGCCTTGACCAGCTCGCGGCCGAACCCGCGCGATGACCCGGTGACGAACCAGATCCGTTCCATGACTGTTCCCTTCGCTTTCTCTTCGAGTCAGTCGACGGGGTTGACGCGCCGGACGATCAGCGGATCGGCCGGGGTGAAAGGGAACGTCGGCAGGTCGTCGATGTGGGTGTTGAACGCGGCGGCGAGCACCTCGCGGGAGTAGGCGCTGGCCGAGGCGCGGTAACCGATGTCGGCAGGCGTCGGCTGGTCGAAGAAGATCAGGAAGTGCCACGGGTCGGACCCGATGTTCTCGATGTGGTGCGGGTAGGCGCGCGGGATGAAGTACATGTCGCCGGTCGTCATGGTCCAAGTGTCAAGCGTGCCATCGGGATTCATGATCGTCATACGGGCGTCCCCGTGCCGCACGTAGCCCATCTCGGCGGTGACGGGGTGCCAGTGCGGCTCGCGCATGCCGTTCTCGTTGACTCGCAGCGAGTACATCGACAGGTCCTTGAGGACCGGCCAGTACTGGTCTCGAGCGAACCGCGCATTGCCCGAGACATAGTTGAGCCCTGGCTCCTGGGCCTCGATGTCGAACTTGTGCGGGTCGCCGAAGTAGGCGTTGGACGGGATCACGGGATCACCGATGCGGGCCGCCAGCTTGTGGTCGGTGGTGCTCCGGCGGATCCTGGCCAGGTCCGAGGCAGGCAGATCGTAGGTGTTGCCCAGCACGGCATCACTGAAGGCGCCCATGGTCGCGCCGAACCCGAAGTCCTCCGGACGCTCACTGCGGAAGGCGATGATGAACTCGGCGACATCGGTGCCGATGTTCTCGATGTGGTGCAGCGAGCCGGACTCGGCATGAAACATCTGGCCCGCGGTCACGACGAAGCTGGAGAACTTGCTGCCGTCGTCGAGGATCGAGACGAGAGCAGTGCCCGACACGCAGTAGGTGAGTTCGTTGGCGTTGGCGTGCCAGTGCGGGGTGCGCATCGCACCGGGGTTGAGGAGCACGCGCTTGATGGACAGACCCTTGAGGATCGGCAGATCGTCGGCGGTGACCCGACGCATCGAGCCCAGCTCGTTCTCCTCGACGATCTCGCCGTCGAGCAGGGAGGTCGTGTGGCTGCTGCGGGTGATGGACATGGTCATGATGATGCCTCCTATGGGTGCGTGAGAGGTGTGCGCGAGCCGCCCTGTCGAGCATGACGTCGACTTTGGTCCACCGAGGTCCCGGCGTCGTCACCGCTGACCCCCAACCCCGGTACCGGTCAGCCCCCATACACGACGCGGCCGTCGACGACGGTGGTGTCGACCAGTCCCGCATCGAGTTCGCGCAGTACGTCGTCGGGCGTTCCGGCCAGCACGCACAGGTCGGCGGGCTCGCCGACGGCGACGGTCCGCGGTCGGGTCGGATGCTCCGGAGTGCCGAGGAACATCGTCAATGCCGTTGCCGCGTCGATGCATTCCCGAGGCCCGAGGACGGTGCCGGATGGCGTCGTGCGCAGCACCGCGGCACGCATCGCCGCCCACGGGTCGAGGTCGCCGAACGGCAGGTCGGTGGACAGCACGACCGGGATCCCCGCGTCGACCAGCGACGCGACCCGCCACAGCTGGTGGTGCTCGTCGGCAGGCACGTCGGACAGATACTGGTCGCCGCGTTCGGCGATGAAGTTCGGCTGGGTGGCGACGACCACCCCGATTTCGGCGAGATCGGAGAGGCAGTCGTCCGGCACCACGGCGGCGTGCTCGATGCGGTCACCGGGTCGCGCTCCCGCCGCGCGCAGCGCGGCGATGGTGACGACGAGTTGAGCCGCGGTGACGCAGTGCAGGGCCACGACGCCACCCGCGTCGTGGCGGGCGCCGATCCATGTGGTGAGCGCGTCGAGGTCGAGGTCGTCGTCGTGCAGGATTCGTTTCCCCGGCGCCAGGCAATGCACCCGTTGCAGCAGCTCGCCGTGGCGGTGGGACTCGGCGAACCTGACCACGTCGACGACCCCGAGATCCGGTGTGGCGTCGGTCATTCCAGTGACACCGTAGGACGCCAGGCGGCGGCTGATCTCGTCGAGTCCGGTCTCCCGTCGGGCCAGGGCGCCGGTCCAGCTAGCGTCGGCGCTGCGCAACCGGCCGTCGGGATGGTCCGGCAGGCCGACCCGCTCCAGCCCGGCCGAGTTCAGCGTCCATAGCAGCCCGCTGCGGTGTTGCACGCGCACCGGCACCGGAGGGGACAGCTCGTCGAGCGCCGCGCGGTCCAACTCGCCCGCCACCGCCTCGTGGTAGCCGACCGCCCTGATCCAGTCATCCTCGCCGACGGGCGCGGTGGCGAGCGCAGCCCGAAGGCCGTTGCGGTCGTGCACTTCTCGCGGGCCGACGCTGACCGACGTCGTCGCCGCCGCGGCGGAGTGCACGTGGACGTGGTGGTCGTGCAGCCCGGGAATGACGGTACGCCCGGACGCGTCCAGCACCGACTCCCCCCTGGCAGGCGTCAGACTTGGCGCGACCTCGACGACGACGTGGTCGATTCTGATGTCTGCGGTGGTGCCGTCGAGCAGGTGCGCACGTTGAATCAGCAAGGGGCCATTCTCCGTTCGGCGATCAGCCGCTCGACGTGGTGGTTGTCGGCGCCGAGCGCCGAGGCCGCGGGGCGCGGTCCTGGATCTCTGGGAGCCATGGCAGGCCAGCCACGGTCACCGGATGCCTCTGGGACGGCCGCGTAGGTCGCCGCGACCGCGGCCATCGCGATGTCCACGACCTCGCCGCCGCCGCGCGCCAGGGACTCGGCGACCGCCAGCGCCGCGTGCATCCCCGTGAGCGGATCGGCGATCGCGTCGCCGCAGAACACCGGTCCCGCGGGCCCGCGGCCCACCAGACCACCCCCGACTGAGGCGTCGTCACCGAAGGCCGTCCAGTTCCCGCGCTCACCGTCGGCACCGTGGCCGGTGATCCGCACCCACACGCGGCCATCGCGTGCGGTGACACCCTCTGCGTCCAGGCCACGAATGCGCAGGGCCGAGGGTCGTGAGGACTCGATGACGACGTCCGCTGCCTCCAGCAGCTGACGCAGGCGGCCGACCTCATCGAAATCAGCTGTGTAACAAAGCTTTCCGCTGTTCATCCAGTCGAAGAAGGAAGGCGATCCCGCCCTGGTGCCGTCCGGCCGCCCCACGGTCTCGACCTTGACGACGGTCGCGCCTGCGCGCCGCAGCAGCTGTCCACACAGCGGCCCCGCCCACATCGACGACAGGTCGACGACCAGCAGATCGGACGGCTCGCGCGGACCCGAGGCAGGCCCCGCGCGGCGTACGACCGGTTCTGCGGGGCCGGTCTCTCCGAGGACGGCCGCGGGCAACCCGAGCAGCCGGGCGCGCTCGACCGCGTCGGCGGCGGAGCGGCCGATGGCCCACGCCTCGACCGCCGACCACGGATCGGACTGCGTCTCAGCCGATTCCACCATGGCAGGAATCGCGTCGACGTCGTCGGGCCGGGACAGCGTCAGCGCCCACCATCCGTCGTGCCCGGCGATGAGCCGGCTGGCTCCGCCCGCGGAGATCCGCCCCCGCCGTGACAACCCGAGCAGGGCGGCGCGCCCGGTGAGCAGTTCGCCCGCGTCCACGGTGATGCCGAGGCCGCGGTGAAGTTCGTCGGCCGTCGCCCGCGCCGCGCCGAGCACCCCGGCACGCGAGAAGTCCGGCGGACCCGAGGCAGCGCCGGTCAGATGCGCCAGCCCGCTGGCCCCCCACTCCCGCTGCGCCGCGTCCACGGGGTCCATTGTGGCCGCTCTCAGAAGAGCAGGGCGCTGAATCTCCAGTCGAGGACCTCTCGGTCGGGGTCGCCGACTGCGTGGACGACGGTCCGCAGCGCCACGACTCCGCCGCGGCCATCGGGCAGTGGCGTGGCCTCTTCGACATGGATGTCGCTGTAGAGCGTGTCCCCCTCGTGCACGGGACCGGTGTGGTCGCACGACTGCCAGCCCAGGACGGTGACGAGGTTCGGCAACGCGCGCGTCACCTGCGCCAACGCCAGCCCGATGGTGTGTCCGCCGTACACGAGTCGTTGCCCGCCGACGCGGAGATCGTGATGGGTCGCCGCGATGTTGAGGGTCAGTCGGGCGAGTTCCGGTGCCCCCGACACGACGTCGGCGGTGCTGCGCACGGAGGTGCCAGCGATCGCCGGATCGAAGTACGGACCGGGAACACGGGCACGGAAGGCGGTGGCGTCCCAGTCCACCGTCGGGTCGACGGGGGTGGCCGCATCCGCGCCGACGGCCGAGAGATCGTCGGCGTGGCCGGTATCCCCCGCGCCGTGGCGCAGCGGCAGCATCGCGCACCGGTGAAAGTCGAGCACCAGCCGGTCGGCCTGGTCGATCGTCGTCATCCGAAGCGCGGCGAGGCCGGTCGCCTGCCGTCCCGGTTTCGTCGAATTCTGCTTCAGGCCAACGACTTCGGTGCGGGTGTAGAGCGTGTCCCCGATGATCGGGAAGCGGTGGAAGCGCAGCCCGCGGTAGAACAGGTTCGCCTTGACACGTTGCGTCGCGAGCGTGCTCTGCCCGATGGCGACGTCGCACACGAACGCGGGGTGGGCCAGGGCTGCGGGCGCACCGGTGACGGCCCTGGTCAGGGTCTGATCCAGCGGCAGCCGCATGCGATCGCCCAGGATCGACTGGTGGACGGCCGCCGCCCCCGACGTCAGGGTCATGGCCGGCGCCGCAGCGAAGACCTGGCCGACGTGAAGATCGTCGAAGTGGGGGCCACCCTCGATATGGCCGGACAAAGTCACGGGTTCACATGCTGGCAGTCTGGCAATCGGTGTGTCAATATGGCCGTACAAATGGATGCCATGAATCTCAGCGCCGAAGAGACCCTGCTCGTCGAGACGGTCCGCGCGTTCGTCGACAGGGACGTCAAGCCGACCGTGCGGGACGTCGAGCACGCCAACGAGTACCCGGAGGCGTGGATCGAGCAGATGAAGCGCATCGGCATCTTCGGGCTGGCGGTGCCCGAGGAGTACGGCGGCACCCCCGTGTCGACACGGTGTTACGTGCTGGTCACCCAGGAACTGGCCCGCGGCTGGATGAGCCTGGCAGGCGCGATGGGCGGCCACACCGTCGTCGCCAAGCTCCTCGACCTGTTCGGCACCGACGAGCAGAAGCAGCGGTACCTGCCCGCCATGGCGAGTGGCGACGTTCGCGCCACCATGGCCCTCACCGAACCGGGCGGCGGGTCCGACCTGCAAGCCATGACCACGGTCGCCCGCCCCGACGGCGACGAGCTGGTGATCAACGGCGCCAAGACGTGGATCTCCAATGCGCGGCGCTCCGGTCTGATCGCGCTGCTGTGCAAGACCGATCCCGGCGCGACGCCCAAACACCGCGGCATCTCGATCGTCCTCGCCGAGCACGGCGACGGGCTCACCGTGTCGCGGGACCTGCCGAAGCTCGGCTACAAGGGCGTCGAATCCTGCGAGCTCTCGTTCGCGGACTACCGGGTGCCTGCCACGGCCATCCTCGGCGGAACGCCCGGCAAGGGCTTCGCCCAGATGATGAAAGGCCTTGAGACGGGCCGCATCCAGGTCGCGTCGCGTGCTCTCGGCGTCGCCACCGCGGCGCTCGAGGATGCGCTGGCGTACGCCCAGGACCGCGAGAGCTTCGGTCAGCCGATCTGGAAGCACCAGGCCGTCGGCCACTACCTCGCCGACATGGCGACCAAGCTGACCGCCGCACGCCAACTGACGTTCCATGCGGCCGACCGCTACGACAGCGGCGAGCGCGCGGACATGGAGGCAGGCATGGCCAAGCTGTTCGCCTCCGAGGTGGCCATGGAAATCGCCCTCGACGCCGTCCGGATCCACGGCGGCTACGGCTACTCCACCGAATACGACGTGGAGCGCTACTTCCGCGACGCGCCACTGATGATCGTCGGCGAGGGCACCAACGAGATCCAGCGCAATGTGATCGCAGGCCAGTTGGTGGCCCGCGGCGGGATCTGACCGTGCGCGCTCCCCCTGCGTATCAGGCTCTGCGGCAAGCACTTCGGGATGACGTGGCTGCGGGCAAGTACCGCGACGGAGTACGCCTGCCGACCGAGTCCGAGCTGGTCGCGCGGCACGGTCTGTCCAGGCAGACCGTCCGGCGTGCCTTCCAGGACCTGGTCGCCGAGGGTGTGGTCTACCGGGTGCCCGGCCGCGGCACCTACGCCAGCGACTCCCACCGCAGGTACCTCAGGCAGCTCGGCTCGATCGACGACCTGATGAGCCTCTCCGACGACACCACCATGGAGGTGCTCGCCGGACTGCGGCGCCGCGTCGACGTCGAGGCGGCCAGCCGGCTCCGACTCGACGACGACGTCGTCTACACGGTGGTGTTCCGCCGCCTGCACGACGGCGTGCCCTTCGTCCTGACGCGCGTGCACCTCCCCGAGCCGGTGGCCAGATCCGTGCTCGCCGAGACGGCCCTTGCCGACGGCGCCGTCGGCACCAGCACCGTCATCGCCCTCACCGAGCCCCATCTGAGCGATCCGATCGCCGAAGCCGCACAGTCGATCACGGTGTCGACGGCCGACGACGAGGTCGCGACGGCGGTCGGCTGCGACCGCGGCCACCCGATGTTGCGGGTCGACCGGCTGTACTCCGATGCGGCCGGCACACCCGTCGAGCTGGCCGTCAGCCACTTCCTGCCCGAGCAGTACACCTACCGGGTGACCCTGCGCCGCGCCACCTAGCGATTTGTGTGCATTCGGGAGCGGTGAGCGCTCCTCGATGCACACGAATCGCTACGGGCTGAGGGCGTCGACGAGGCCCCAGTCGAGGGCGGTCGCCGCGTCGATCGCCTGGCCCGACAGCACCAGATACGCCGTGCGCCAGCGCCCGATCCGTCGCGTGATGCTTACGGTTCCGCCCGCACCGGGGATCAGACCGAGGGCGAGTTCCGGCAGGCCGAGCACCGCGTCGCGCCGGCACGTCACATGCCCGCAGAACGCCGCCATCTCGAGCCCGCTGCCCAGCGCCCGACCGTGAATCTCGGCCCGGCACGACGCCCCCAGCCGCGCCGTGATCTCGTCGAGCACGAGCGCCGGGCTGTGCCGCGTGCGTGCGAGATGGGCGGACGCCGGATCGGTGAACGTGCCGAATTCCGCGAGATCGCCTCCGCTGCAGAAGGACGGGCCATTGCCCGACAGCACGACCGCCGCCACCGAGGGATCGAGGCGGGCGACGTCGAGGGCCTCGAGCAGCGCCCCGCGAGCTGCGGTGGAGAACGCATTGTGGCGCTGTGGTCGATTGAACCGGACGTGCAGCGTGTCCCGGTCGCGGTCCGCCACCACAGGGTCGGCCGTCTCCGGCACCGTCGCCGGTCCCCGCTCGGTGAGCCACCTCGCGAACTCGGGTCCGGACTGCAGCGTCGAGTAAGCCAGCGACTCGGTGACGACGCCGGCGAACGCCTGCGCCGCAGGATCGAACGCCCGCAGGACGTCATCGCAGACCGCTGCGGCGATGGGCCACCGCGCAACACGCTCCGCGAGCGCATCGAGGGCGGCCTCGATCGACGGCACGGTGACCGTGCTCTGCTCGCAGGCCTGCTCCTCGCTCAGTGTGAAGGTGGCCGCATCGGCCGACTCCACCGCGACGAGGACGCCCTCCCGGACGGCGACGTGTCTCACGAGTACTTCTTGATCAGCTCCTGCTTGTACAGCTTGCCGGTGTCGGTGCGCGGCAGCTGCGCCTCGAACGAGATCGACCGCGGACACTTGTAGTGCGACAGGCGATCCCGCAGCCACCCCAGTAGCTCCTCGGCGAAGGCATCGTTGGCGTCGGCCTGATCCACGGTCTGCACGACGCCCTTGACCTGCTGCCCCATCTCCTCATCGGGGATGCCGAACACCGCGGCGTCCATCACCAACGGATGAGTCACCAGCATGTTCTCCGCCTCCTGCGGGTAGATGTTCACACCGCCGGAGATGATCATGTGGTGCCGACGGTCGGTGAGGTACAGGTAACCGTCCTCGTCGAGATAGCCGATGTCCCCCACCGTCTTCCACCCGTGCGAGTCCCGCGACGACGCGGTCTTGCCCGGGTCGTTGAGGTACTCGAAGTCGAACCCGCCCTCGAAGTAGATCTCCCCCGCCTGGCCCGCGGGCAATTCGTTGCCGTCCTCGTCGAGGATGTGCAGCGCGCTCAGCATCGACTTGCCGACCGATCCGGGATGGGTCAGCCACTCCTCCGCGCTGATGAGCGTGGAGCCGATCGCCTCGGAGGACGCGTAGTACTCGTCGACGATCGGGCCCCACCAGTCGATCATCTGCTTCTTGATCTCGACCGGGCACGGTGCCGCCGCGTGCATGACGCGCTCCAGGCTGCTGACGTCGTATGAATTGCGCACGGCCTCAGGGAGTTTGAGCATCCTAGTGAACATCACCGGGACGAACTGGCCGTGGGTGATGCGGTGCTTCTGGATCGCCTCCAGCGTCCCCTCGGGGCTGAACTTCTCCAGGATGACGGTGGTGATCCCGGCTGCCTGCGTCTGCATCGACCACACCGACGGGGCGGTGTGGTAGAGCGGCGCCGGGCTGAGATAGACGGCATCCGGGTGCATCCAGAACCCGATGAGGGCGGACATCAGGCCAGGCACCTCCGATGGCGGCTGGTGCGGCAACTCCCGCTTGATGCCCTTGGGCCGCCCGGTGGTCCCTGACGAGTACTGCAGCAGGTCGCCCTCGATCTCGTCGTCGATCGGCGTAACGGGTTGACCGGCAACGCATTCTGGGTATCGCTGCCAGCCATCGAGGTCGCCGTCTGCGACGAGCAGGATGGCGGGCAGCCCGCCTGGCAGCTCGGCACCGAGGCCTGCCAGCGTGTCGCGCAAACCGCCTGATCCGACGATGGCCTTCGCGCTGCTGTTGTCGATGATGTACGCGACCTCGGCAGCGGTCAGGTGGGTGTTGATCGGGACGTAGTACAGCCCTGCCCGGCGCGCGGCCCACATCACCGCGTGCATGTGCTCGCTGTTCTCCATCAGGATCGCCACCGCGTCACCCTCGACCAGCCCTGCGTCGCGGAACAGGTGCGCAAGCTGGTTGGCCCTGGCTTCGAGCTCGCCGAACGTCACCACCGTTCCCGACGGATGCATGACGATGGCGGGCTTGTCGGGGGTCGCTACGGCCGTGTCGCGAATCTGCATGAGGTGACTCTACGACGACTTAACTTGACAGGTGTCAACTGGGTGCCGGTGTCGACGAACGATGGCGTGAACAGATCGCCCGACCTTATCGGAAGCCTTACCATTGCCTCGCCGGGAGAAACCGGGAGTGCGGGGGTACTCCATGAACGCGCAGTCAGACGAGCCAGCTAGGCCATCGGGCGTCGTCACGTTCCTCTTCACCGACATCGAGGGATCG
>JAOPUT010000311.1 GCA_025963385.1 Mycobacterium sp. | reverse complement strand
CTCGTCGGATAGGCGTGGAAGGCGACGTCGCCGACCGGCTCGCCCTGGCGCAGGGCGACACTGACGTGGGACGGCAGGATGTCGTCGGCCAGCGCGCACATTCCCTCGAAGTCGTGCGGTGGTTCGACCTTTCCGGTCCCGAACGTCGTGAGACCCCAGAGGCCGTCCTCGTAGAGGAGCATGCCGAGCCCGACGGGTTTCTCGCGGTTGGCGCCCGCGACGACGACCTTCTCCTTGATCAGGTTGTCGGGGATGCGTACCTGATGGGTGGCGTACTTGATGCCGACGTCGACGGTGTCCTCGGTCGGACGCCCGAAGCCCCACTGCTCGAGCCATGCCGGCAGGCGCGTCCCGCGTCCCGTCGCATCGACGACGAGGTCGGCCTGCACGGCGCTCGACTCGTCGTTCGCGTCGAGCAGGACGCCCGTGACGCGTTCCTCGGCCGGCTCGTAGCGCGGCTCGGCGACCCCGCGGCGCACCACGTCGACGTTGGGGATGGCCATGGCGCGACGCCGTATCTGCCACTCCAGATGCGGGCGGCTCGGCACGTATGCCGTGAACTCGTCGTGCAGCGTGGTCTGCGTGCCGAGCAGGTGGCCCGCCGCGCCGAAGGAGATGCAATCCGGGCGGTTCTCGAGCTTGGGCACGCCCTCGGCCACCATGCCGTCGAGCAGCCCGGGAAACAGGCCCTCGAATTCGTCGGCGCCGCGTGCCATGAGGAGGTGGACGTGCCTGCCCTGCGGTACCGCGCTCCGATTGCCCGGTTGGTCAGGCAGGTCGTCGCGCTCGAAGACCGTGACCTTGTCGTAGTGGTCGGACAGCACCTTGGCGGCGCACATGCCCGCGATGCTGGCGCCGATGACGACCGCATGATCTCTCCCCATGACCGGACGGTACCCGCAAGCGCTCGACGGGGAAACGTCGTGACATTGCCGTCATCGGCTCGTCAGGAACAGCTCAAGTCTCTTTACAAAACATCAGCAGATGTCTAGACAACCGACAAAATGGTCCATATAGTCAAGGGCGAAACGTGATGGCACACACATGGAGGTGGATGAGCTGTGACGACCCACTTGGACGCCACGGATGGCACGGTTCCCGTCGATCGATGGCGGGACAAGAAGCGGTACCTATGGCTGATGGGCCTGATCGTGCCCACTGCCGTGCTGGTGATGCTGCCGATCGTCTGGGCGCTCAACCAGTTCGGATGGCACGCAGCCGCGCAGGCGCCGTTCTGGATCGGCCCGATCCTGCTGTACGTCGTGCTGCCCCTGCTGGATCGACGGTTCGGGCCGGACGGCGAGAACCCGCCGGACGAGGTCACGGAGCGGCTGGAGAACGACAAGTACTACCGCTACTGCACGTACAGCTTCATTCCCTTCCAATATCTCACCGTGGTGCTCGGCGCATATCTGTTCACCGCGGCCGACCTGAGTTGGCTCGGCTTCGACGGGTCGCTGGGCTGGCCCGCGAAGATCGGCCTGGCGCTCTCGGTGGGCATGATGGGCGGGGTCGGCATCAACACCGCACATGAGTTGGGCCACAAGAAGGACACCATCGAGCGCTGGCTCAGCAAGATCACCCTGGCGCAGACGTGCTACGGCCACTTCTTCATCGAGCACAACCGCGGCCACCACGTCCGGGTGGCCACCCCGGAGGACCCGGCGTCGGCACGCTTCGGTGAGACGTTGTGGGAGTTCCTGCCGCGCAGCGTGTGGGGCAGCCTGAAGTCCTCGTGGGAGCTCGAAGCGCAGCGGATGCGTCGCCTGAACAGGAGTCCCTGGCATCCCTCCAACGACGTGCTCAACGCATGGGCGATGTCGGTGGTGCTGTACGGCACGCTCATCGCCGTCTTCGGTGTCGCGCTCATCCCGTACGTGGTGATCACCGCGGTGTTCGGCTTCTGCCTGCTGGAGACCGTCAACTATCTCGAGCACTACGGCCTGCTGCGGCAGAAGACCTCCAGCGGACGTTACGAGCGGTGCGCGCCCGAACACAGTTGGAACTCAGACCATTTGGTGACCAACCTGTTCCTCTACCACCTGCAACGGCACAGTGACCATCACGCCAACCCCACCCGCCGGTACCAAACGCTGCGCAGCATGGACGGCGCGCCGAACCTGCCGAGTGGATACGCGTCGCTGATCGGCCTCACCTACTTCCCGCCGCTCTGGCGCAAGGTCATGGACCACCGCGTGCTGGCGCACTACGGCGGCGACCTCAGCCGGGTGAACGTCCACCCGCGGATGCGCGCCAAGGTGATGGCCAAGTACGGCAGCCGGGAGCGTGACGCAGCATGACCGCCTACCGCTGCCCCGGTTGCGACTACGAGTACGACGAAGCGAAAGGTGCTCCGCGGGAGGGCTTTCCGCCGGGCACGGTCTGGGCCGACGTCCCTGACGACTGGTGCTGTCCCGATTGCGCGGTGCGCGAGAAGGTCGATTTCGAAACCGTGTGAACCCATTGACTCTGCGCCCTGGCCGCAAGAGTGCGAGTTACGACTGCCCTCAGCGCAGAGTCGACGAGAAAGGGGAGAAGGAAATGGACTACAAGCTATTCGTCTGCGTGCAATGCGGATTCGAGTACGACGAGGAAAAGGGGTGGCCGGAGGACGGCATCGCGCCCGGCACCAGGTGGGACGACATCCCCGAGGACTGGAGTTGCCCGGACTGCGGCGCGGCCAAGTCGGACTTCGAGATGGTCGAGGTCGCCCGGCCGTGATTCGGGC
>JAOPUT010000296.1 GCA_025963385.1 Mycobacterium sp. | reverse complement strand
AGTTGCTGCTGCAACGGCGAGCCGGCCGAGGACCACGTCGGTGGCGTCGATGACATGCCACGTGCGTGTGGTGTCACCCGCCTTCGGCGTGTACGTAGGCACAGCGCTACCTTCTCTTCTCTCGGGTTGCCCGGGTGATCCGGGTTGTCGGTCCGGCGCTTGCAGTTGGGGTTCTCGGCGACCGACGTAGACCCGAGGACCCGCAGAGTCGAGGAGACTCACCACGCGCCAACCGAGCAGCCTACCGGGGACCGTCATCGCAGGTCAAAACGCCGTATCCGGGCCGGGCGTGCGGTGGGATCGCGAACGACGCCGCAAGCCCGGTTGGCCGTCCACGCGACGGGCGTTCGGCGGCTCGGGCGATCATCCCCGCAGGTCAGGCGACCATGGTCCACCTCAGACACGACTGTGCGGTCCCTCCGGGGCTCTCCTCCCGTTCGGGACCGCACAGGGTCATGGTGGGGTGGTCGTCTAGAAGCCCCAGGCGCCCGCCGCGCGCCGATCGGTGTCGGCGACCTCGTCCGAGCCGTCGCGCACGGCGTTGCCGAGCGAGATCAGGATCTCGTTCAGGGCTGCCGCGGACTGGTCCCATCGGGTCTGCTCGACCCTGTAGGCCTCCGCCGCCTCACGGGTCCACACCGCCTGAAGGGGCGCTATCTGTGCGCGCAGATCGTCCAGCGCGGCGTTGAACCGCGCCGACGTCTGGTGGATCTCCTGGCGGACGGTGTATTCGATCTCGTCGAAGTCGTAGGACAGAACCGGATCCATCGGTGCTCCATTCGGGGTGGTCGTTTCGGACGGGTGGACGGTGGGCTACAGGACGTCGGCCGAGGCGATCCGGTGCGCATGCTGATCGGCCGCCTCGCGAAGCGTGCGCTCGTTGAGGCGGATTGTTTCCGCGATCCGCTGCAACGACTGGTGCAACGCCAGGGACTCGGTGTTCCACCGGTCCACGACGGCACGGAATCGGGCGGCAGCGACACCGCCCCACACCGACGGCGGGACGTTGCTCATCTGACCGATGAAGGTCCGCAGCATCGCCCCGGTCTCCTCGTTGCGGGTGTCGATCCTGTCCGCGACGGCCGACATCAGACCGAAGTCGGCGTTCAGCGCTCCACTCGTCATCGCTATCCCTTCGTTTGCGTTCGTATGCATGGTTGGACGCGTGGTCCAGCGTTTCGGTTCCCTTGGGCATGAATCACTTTCGCGTGACCGCCCGTGCCGACCCGACCGCCCGGTCACAGTCCGTCGGGGACCCCTCGCAGCCGATCGCGATGCGGACCCCGCCGTCGAGCAGTACCGTCCAGTCGATGCGCCGCTCGGCGCGGATCTCCGCATAGGTGACGGCGCGGCGCTGCGCACGCTCGCCGCGCGCCGTGAAGTCGACGAAGACTCCTTCGGGCTGTTCCGCGAGGGCAGTCCGCAGCGTCTCGGCGGCCGCATCCAGTGTCTGCACCCCTGGCGCCCAGGACTGCGTCAGGTGAATCACGTCCGATGGGTTCATCGGTGAAACCACCTGCACCCGAGCCGAACCCGGGCCCGACGTGATCCGCTCGACGCGCCACTGCGTGGGAACCTCCACTGCGACGCGTCCTTCGACGAGCCATGTGGTGCCGTCCGACTCGACCGTGTCGCCGTCGAGCCCCACCGCTGTCGCAGCAAGAGCGCCCGCCGCCAGGACGGCGACCACCACGACAGCCGCCCGCGAGGTCGGGCGCCACCTCGACGTCGCGATCGAGTCGCCGTACCCTCTTGGTCCTCGCACGGCGTCGACGAGTCTCTGGTCATCGGTGAACGCCACGTCGATTCCCTTGCGCCGCAACGCCAGGTCGAGCTCTGCGCCGAACGCCGCATGGCCTGCCGGGACGTCGAGGGTCACCGCGGGAAGCCCGTCGACGCGGGCGACGACGGCGTCGACCACCCGCGAGGACTCATCGACGCGGGCGATCGCGTGCCGCTGCGCGCCGACGTGCACGACGGCCAGCTCCGGTGCCACCTCGACGATCGTGGTCGCCGTCGCCAGCGCCTCCGATCGGCGCAGTGTGATCACGTTCGGCGACCACCCGCCTGCCGCCGCACGGACGCGCTCGACGCGCCGAGTCGGCCACCAGGAGGGGCATATCAGCGTGATGGCGGCGCGCGCGCCCGCGGATGCAGCCCCGAGCACGTCCCGCCACAGGTCGTCCGCAGGTACCGCGTGATCATCGACGAGCGCCAGGTCGTCGTCGATGCAGTCCAGTGCCGACGCCGCGAGTTCGGGGGCCACGACACCGGGCCCGGTGATGACCGTTGGCCCGACCACGACGACCGCCGCACTCACGGCGGCTCCGTCCACGACACCTGGACGAGGTGATCGGCCTGCCCGCGCCGGATCAGCGTCCCCCTGCCCGCGGGCAGCGCCGACGGTCGCACCGAGCCGAGAAGTACGCCCTCGTCGGGTGCTGCGCTCATCATCAACCCCATGCAGCCCAGCTCCCGCATGCGCGCCAGGATGGGATCGAACATCGCGCGCGCCGCGCCGCCGGAACGGCGGGCGATCACCATGTGGAGGCCGAGGTCCCGCGAGTGCGGAAGCAGATCCAGCAGCGGCAGCAGCGGGTTACCCGAGGCATTCGCCACCAGGTCGTAGTCGTCGACGACCACGTAGACCTCGGGTCCAGACCACCACGACCGATCCCGCAGCTGACGTTGCGTCACCTGCTCGCCGGGAAGCCGCGCGGTCAGGAGTTCGACGGTGACCGCCACGTGGGATTCGGTCGACCCGGCGGACATCGCGTACCCGAGCAGGTGGTCGGTTTCGACGACGCCGAGCAGGGTCCGACGCGGGTCGACGACGAGGATCCGGGCTGCCTCGGGTTCGTTGGTGCGCACGATCTCCCGGCACAGGGTCCGGAGCGTTGCGGTCTTCCCGCATTGGGAGTCGCCGAGGATCAAGAGGTGCAGGGAGGCGAGGAAATCGATTGTCACGGGCTGAAGTTCGTCCTCGCCGAGTCCGATGGCCATGCGGGCTGGAAGGCGGTCGACGACGTCGGCGTGCCGCACCAGCGCGGGCAGGAGACGCACGGGCGCGGCCGTCTGGCCGGGGTAACGTGCGGCCAGTGCCGTCGCGTCCATCCCGTCGACGTGCGGCACGGCGACCACGAACTCGAGTCCCTCCTTGGTGATTCCGTGCCCCGCGGGACGCGAGCCAAGCAGCCGGGCCCGCTTCCTGTCCAT
The DNA here is from genome assembly GCA_025963385.1 of Mycobacterium sp. GTDB lineage: Bacteria > Actinomycetota > Actinomycetes > Mycobacteriales > Mycobacteriaceae > Mycobacterium. The sequence goes on along the minus strand of JAOPUT010000296.1, from coordinate 1,338 downwards.
CTCCGAGTCGGCCGGATCACCGAGACACAGTTCGACCCTGGTGCCGAGCTGATCCTTGATGGCAGGCCTGATGTCGGCCCACCGCGACGCGGTGACGACGACGTGCACACCGACCGAGAGACCCTGCGCGGCAATGCCAGTGACGGCCTCCTCCATCCCTTCGTACTCCTGGCGAGCCACTGCCCAACCGTCGACCACCAGGAACACGTCACCCGCTCGTGGCTCGTCTACTCCCGCTCGTCTCCGGGCCTCGCGCTTGCGTACCAAGCCGTGAACGTGCGAGACGATCCTGCGGGCCAGTTCACGGTCGGTCCGGCCCGCGACGGCTCCGACGTGCGGCAGCTGCCTCATGGCCGACAGCGATCCACTGCCGAAGTCGAGGCCGTAGATCTGCACCGCGACCGGATCGTGCGTGGCCGCGAGCCCGATGACCAGGCTGCACAGGGCGGTCGTCTTCCCCGACCGCGGGCCTCCGACGATGGCCACGTTTCCGCCGGCGGACCGCAGGTCGAGGATCAGGGTGTCGCGGCGCTGCGCAAAGGGGTTGTCCACCAGTCCGATCGGCACGACCAACGGCGGGCGCCGATTGCTCATCCCGGCGAGGAGGGTACCCAATGGCGGCGGCGCGTCGAGCGGAGGCAGCCACACCTGGTGTGCGCGCGCACCCCGCTCGGCCAGAGCGTCCACCACCACGTCCAGCAGGGACCGGGATGCCTCGGCGCGGACCGGTCGCGGGCGGGACGGTTCCGCGTCGCGTGCCGTGAAGAGACGGGGCGCCGCGGCGTGGATGGGCACGTCCGCGACCACCGGTCCAGACACGAACGCGGTCCGGAAGCGGGTCAGCTCACCGGACGCCGCCCTGAGCAGAGCCGCGCCAGGGGTGCCGGGGAGCTCGTAGGCATCCGCGGTGCCGAGAACGGCACGGGATTCACTCGCGGAGAACGTCTTCAAGCAGATGCGGTAGGACAGGTGGGTCTCGAGTCCGCGCAGTCGCCCCTCGTCGAGACGCTGGCTGGCAAGCAGCAAGTGCATGCCGAGCGACCGGCCGACGCGACCGATCGCGACGAACAGCTCGGCGAAGTCCGGATGCTGGCTGAGCAACTCGGAGAACTCGTCGACGATGATGAACAGGGCGGGCAGAGGCGCGAGGTCGGCGCCCCGCGCCCGCGCGGCGTCGTAGTCGCCGAGGCTCGGAAAGTGGCCCGCCGCCCGCAACAGCCGTTGCCTGCGTGTCATCTCCCCGGCCAGCGCGTCGCTCATCCGCGTGACGAGGTGCGCCTCCTCCGACAGGTTCGTGACGATGGCCGCCACGTGGTTGAGCCGTTCGAGTCCGAGAAA
>JAOPUT010000282.1 GCA_025963385.1 Mycobacterium sp. | reverse complement strand
CTACCCTTGAGCACACCGACGAGCGCTCGCGCGAGGAGCCGATGATGTCTGCGTACCTGCCATTGACCCCGCCCGGGCAGACGCCGCTGCGGGTCATGACGATCGCGGGCACCGATTCCGGCGGCGGCGCGGGAATCCAGGCCGACCTGCGCACGTTTGCGATGCTCGGCGTGCACGGGTGCGTGTCGGTGGCCGCGGTCACCGTGCAGAACTCCGTGGGCGTCAAGGGCTTTCACGAGATTCCGCTCGACGTCATCACCGGGCAGATCCGCGCCGTCGTCGAGGACATCGGCATCCAGGCCGCCAAGACCGGGATGCTGGCGTCCTCGGACATCATCGAAGCCGTCTCCGAGACGTGGCGTGGTCTGTCGGCGGCAGGGGACTTGACGGCACCGCTGGTCGTCGACCCGGTGTGCGCGTCCATGCACGGCGACCCGCTGCTGCACCCTTCGGCACTCGATGCGCTGCGCAATGACCTCTTTCCGCTGGCCACGCTCGTCACGCCGAACCTCGACGAGGTGCGACTGATCACCGGCATCGACGTGGTCGATGCGGCGACGCAGCGGGACGCGGCGCGGGCGCTGCACGCGCTTGGACCGCGATGGGCGCTGGTCAAGGGCGGGCATCTGCGGTCGTCACCGGGGGCCCCCGACGTCCTCTTCGACGGCCAGGAGTTCTTCACCTTCGATGCCCAGCGCATCGACACCGGCCACGACCACGGCGCGGGCGACACCCTCGCGGCCGCCACGGCGTCGGCGTTGGCGCACGGCTATTCGGTGCCCGACGCGGTGGCCTTCGCGAAGGGTTGGGTCACCGAATGTCTGCGCGCGGCATACCCATTGGGCCATGGCCACGGTCCTGTCTCCCCGCTCTTTCGGCTCACCAGTGAACTTTGACGCGATCGCGGGCATCGCGCACGGCCCGGCGGGTGAGCCGGCGGGAATCGTCCTTCTGACGCACGGCGCGGGCGGCAGCCGGCAGTCCCCCATGCTGATCAAGTTGTGCGACCAGTGGGCAGGGCACGGCTTCACGGGGGTGCGGTACGACCTGCCGTACCGACGGCGTCGGCCCAAGGGGCCACCGTCGGGATCTGCCGGCGCCGATCAGGCAGGCATCGTCGAGGCCGTCGCCCTGGCGCGCACCCTGACCGACGGCCCGGTGCTCGCGGGTGGCCACTCGTACGGAGGCCGGATGACGTCGATGGCCGTGGCCGAGGGTTTGGCGGTCGACGTGCTCACTCTGTTCTCCTATCCACTGCATCCGCCGGGCAAGCCCGACCGCGCACGCACCGAACACCTGCCCCGGATCACCGCGCCGACGGTCTTCACGCACGGCACCTCCGACCCGTTCGGCACCATCGCCGAACTGCGGGCGGCAGCGGCGCTCGTGGCGGCTCCGACCGAGGTCGTCGAGGTGTCCGGTGCCCGTCACGACCTCGGCTCCAAGACCCTCGACGTACCTGCCATGGCCGTCGTTGCCGCACTCCGGTCGCTGCGGCCCTGATCCTGCTATCTTCCGGGGATGACCTGGCCGTCGGGAGACCCGAATCTGCCGCCTGCGTACCAACCGCCTGGTGCGCAGTACCCGCCGCCGCCTCCCCCGATGCCGTATCAGCATGGCCCGTACGGGCCGCCTGGGCAGTACGGCCAGCCCCCTGCCGGCTACCCGTACCCGGGCCCGAAGAAGAAGTCGCGCAAGGGGCTGTTCATCGGCCTGGCGATCCTCGCCGTTCTGCTGCTCGCAGGCGTGGCCGCCGCGGTCGTGTTCTTCATGGTGGCCACCAAGGACAAGGTGATCGCCACCGATCTGGCGGTGGGCGATTGCCTCACCGACATCCCCGACGGCTCGCTGGTGCAGATGGTGCCGAAGACGGATTGCGCTCAGCCCCACGCCGGTGAGGCCTATGCGGTACTGACGATGCCCGACGGGGACTACCCCGGCCAGGCCACGATCAACGAGTGGCAGAACAAGTGCCCGGCGGAGCTGAAGTCCTACTCGCCAGAGGCGATTGCAGACGAGTCGATCGGCGTCTTCGTGCTCTACCCGACGGCGGAGACGTGGGCTCAGGGCGACCGGACGATCGTGTGCATCGCGACGACGGAGGACAAGCGGAGCGGATCACTCAGGGGCTAGCGGCGGGCATACCCGCCCTACCTGGTACCTGAGGTACCGTCTTGGGAATGACTACGGAGCAATTCGACGCGGTCATCGTGGGAGCCGGGTTCGCAGGGATCGGCGCAGCCATCCAGCTCAAGCGGCTCGGCTTCGACGACTTCGTCATCCTGGACCGCGAGGACGATCTCGGCGGCACCTGGTACGTCAACCACTATCCCGGCCTGGCCGTCGACGTGCCCACGACGACGTACTCCTACTTCTTCGAGCCCAACCCGAACTGGTCGCGCCTGTTCACGCCGGGTCCGGAGATCAAGCAGTACGCCGACGACGTCGCCGACAAGTACGGCGTCCGCAAGCACATGCGCTTCAACACCACGGTCGAGGGCGCACGGTGGGACGAGGACGCGAGCGCCTGGCGCGTCGCCCTCGCGGGCGGCGAGACCCTCACCGCGCGCTACCTCATCACGGCGACGGGCTTCCTGTCCCAGCCGAAGGTGCCCGAGATCCCGGGGATCGAGAGCTTCGAGGGCAAGCTCATCCACACCACCGAGTGGGAGGACGACTTCGACGCCACCGGACGCCGCATCGCGGTGATCGGCACCGGGGCCACGGCCGTTCAGCTGATCCCCGAGCTCGCCAAGAAGGCTGCCGATCTCACCGTCTATCAGCGCACCCCGATCTGGGTGGTGCCGAAGATCGACCTGCGCTTCGGTGAGCGGAGCAAGCGGTTGTTCGCGCGAATCCCGTTGACACAGCGGGTTCTTCGCTGGCTGACGGATTCGATCTACGAGGTGATGGTCTCGGTCGGCGTGCGGCACTACCGCACCTTCCGCGGACGCTTCAACATCTCGGCCGCCGATCTGTCGAGGCTGCACCGGTTCGCGGTGATCCGCGACGCCGACCTGCGGCGCCGCCTGACACCCGAGTACGACTTCGGCTGCAAGCGGCCGACGTTCTCCAATGGGTACTACCGCGCGTTCACCAAGCCGCACGTGCACCTGCAGGACGCCGGCATCGACCACGTCGAGGCAGACGGCCTCGTCGGCAAGGACGGCAGCAAGAACGTCATCGACACCTTGGTGCTGGCGACCGGCTTCGACCTCTGGGAGGCCAACTTCCCGGCCGTCGAGATCATCGGTCGGGATGGTCGCGATCTCGGAAAGTGGTGGCGCGACACCAGGTTCCAGGCCTATCAGGGTGTTTCCATGCCGTACTTCCCGAACTATCTGAGCCTGGCGAGCCCGTACGCCTTCCTCGGGTTGAACTTCTTCAACACGATGGAATACCAGATGCGGCTGATGGACCGGTTGTTCTCCGAGGTGAAGCGCCGCGGGGCCACCACGTTCGAGGTCACCGAACAGGCCAACACCGCCTTCCTGGACCGCATGACCGAGCTACTCGGGGACTCGCTCTTCACGAACGGCAACTGCGGTAACGCGCACTCGTACTACTTCAACCCCGCGGGCGAGCCGACGCTGCTGCGGCCGTCGTCGACCGAGACCGCCATCAAGGAAGCCTCGGAGTTTCCCTTGACCGACTATCAGATCGCCTGATCGAGAGGACCGGTACGTGCCACAGGAGAACAGTTCGAAGTTTCCGGCGATTGCTGGCCTGGCCTTGGCCGGAACCGGCGCGGCACACTTCGTCCGCCCGGAGTTGTTCGAGGGGATCACGAAGCCGGCCTTCCCCAAGGACACGGCGAAGTACCTCAAGATCAACGGCGGCATAGAGACGGCCCTGGGGCTCGGGCTCGCCACGCCGAAGACGCGGAAGCTGGCACTGGTCGGCCTGCTCGGATACGGCGGCTACCTGGCCGTCAACGTGATTCGCAACCGGTAGCGCTCAGCGGCGTTCCCAGCCGTCTCACGGCAAACGCCAAGCGGCGTATTTCCGACAGTCTGTCCAGCTTCCCCGGTGATCTCCCGGCGGACAGTTACCCTGCAGGGTGTGCCGGATGTGACCAGAGTGACGGATGGGACCTTGCTTTCCCGTCGCAACGTGCTCATGGGTGTGGTCGCGTCGGCTGCCGGCCTCGCGCTGGTGCGCTGCGGCGCAGGCGCGTCGAGCCAAGCCGCCCAGGTTCCGACGCCTCCGACGCCGGTCGGGCCGCCACCCCCGCCCCCGTGGCCCGAACTGCTGCCGCCCCCGCCTGCAGAGGCCCGGATGCTGCTCCCGGGCGGTGGCGTGCTCAGCGCTTTGCCGGGGCCCGGCGACCTGATGTCGCTGACCCTCGACGACGGGGTCGACACCGCGGTCGTCCGCGGCTACTGCCAGCTGGCGAAGGACACCGGCATCCGTCTCACCATGTTCGTCACGGGCGTCTTCTCGTCGTGGACGGACAACCGCGACCTGTTGATGCCGCTGGTCGAGTCGGGCCAGATCCAGCTCGGCAACCACACCTGGATCCATCCCGACCTCACCAAGCTGACCGCCGCCCGCGTCGCCGACGAACTACGGCACACCGACCAATTCCTCAGGGACACCTTCGGAGTGGACGCGACGCCCTACTACCGGCCGCCGTACGGTGCCTACAACGATCTGGTCCAGTCGGTCGCCGCCGATCTCGGCTACACCGAGACCGCGCTGTGGAACGGCAACCAGGGCGACGACCAGATCCTCGCCCCGCAGGACATCGTCGCCAACGCCGACAAGTACTACGTCCCGCAGTCAGTCGTCATCGGTCACCTCAACCACCCGCCGGTGACGAACGTCTACCACCAACTGATCGACATCATCCACGACCGCAGACTCCGCACGGTCAACTTCAACGACGTCTTCCTCAAGCCCGAGGCCAGCCGCCTCACCTCCGCCTACCCGGGCTGACGTTCTAGGCTCCAACACGTGGCCGCTTCCGAACCGCCCGCACTGCGACGCAGGCTCGGCACGGTGGACGCCGTCACCATCGGCCTCGGCTCGATGCTCGGCGCAGGCATCTTCGTCGCACTGGCCCCCGCCGCCGCGGCCGCGGGGTCGGCGCTCCTGGTGGGACTGGCCGTCGCCGCGGTCGTCGCCTATTGCAACGCCACTTCCTCTGCCCGGCTGGCCGTGCTCTACCCGCAGTCCGGCGGCACCTACGTCTACGGCCGGGAACGCCTCGGCCCCTTCTGGGGTCACCTCGCCGGATGGAGCTTCGTCGTCGGCAAGACCGCGTCGTGTGCCGCGATGGCACTCACCGTCGGCGCCTACGCGTGGCCCGCGTACTCGCACGCCGTGGCCGTCGCCGCGGTGGTCGCACTGACGGTGCTGAACACCGTCGGCATCGAGAAGTCGGCCTGGCTCACCCGGATCATCGTCGCCGTCGTCCTGGCCGTGCTTGCCGCCGTCGTCGTCGTGATCGTCGGATCGGGCAGCGCCGACGTCTCGCGGCTGGAATGGCACGACGTGAGCGTGCTCGGCGTGCTCCAGGCGGCCGGGCTCACGTTCTTCGCGTTCGCGGGATACGCGCGCATCGCCACGCTCGGTGAGGAGGTGCGGGATCCGACGACGACGATTCCGCGCGCCATCCGGCTGGCGCTCGGCCTCGTCCTGGTCGTGTACGCAGTGGTTGCCGTGGCGGTTCTCGCCGAGTTGGGCAGTGCGGCAATGGCTTCCGCGACCGCACCGCTGGCCGATGCGGTGACCGCCGCGGGCCACCCCGGCCTGACGTGGATCGTTCGGGTGGGAGCGTCGATTGCCGCACTCGGCTCGCTGCTCGCCCTGATCCTCGGGGTGTCGCGCACCGTGCTGGCCATGGCTCGGGACCATCACCTGCCGTCCGCCCTGGCCGCGGTTCACCCGCGGTTCACGACTCCGTACCGCGCGGAACTCACCGTCGGCGCGACGGTCGCCGTCCTCGCGGCAGTTCTCGACCTACGCGGCGCCATCGGTTTCTCGTCGTTCGCGGTGCTGGTGTACTACGCAATCGCGAATGCGTCTGCCATGACCCTGGGCGCCATCGCAATTCCGGTCGTGGGTCTGCTCGGCTGTCTGATCCTCGCGTTCACGCTTCCGTTGACGTCGGTGACCGTCGGAGTCGCGGTCGTGCTGCTCGGCGCCGTCGTCTACGCCGTGTCGCGCTGACGCCCGAAGTTCAACCGTTCGGATGACGCATCCCGCACCGAAGCACGCTTCATTGACTGGGTGCAAATCATCGTCACCGGCGGCAACAGCGGCGTCGGCAAGGCGACGGCCGGAGCGTTGGCCGCGGCTGGGCATCAGGTGACGATCGCGTGCCGAACCATTCCCAAGGCAGAGGCGGCCGCCGCTCGAATGGCCGGTGACGTGACGGTCTGCCATCTCGATCTCGCCGACCTCGGCAGTGTGCGCGCGTTCGCCGCCTCGGTGAAATCCGTTGACGTGCTGGTGAACAACGCCGGCGTGCTGTGCCTTCCGATGACCCGCACCGTCGACGGCTTCGAGGCCCAGATAGGGACCAACCATCTCGGCCACTTCGCCCTGACCTGTCTCCTCGGCGACACGATCACCGATCGCGTGATCTCGGTGGGCAGCGCGATGTACGTCTTCGGCCGCATCGACGTCGACGACCTGAACTGGCACAGGCGCAGGTACTCGCGGTGGGCGGCCTACGCGCAGTCCAAGCTGGCGAACATGCTCTTCGTCGACGAGCTGGCCCGTCGTGGAATGCGGGCGTACGCATCGGACCCTGGCGCGGCGGACACCGAGATCACCAGGGACAGCACGGGTTTGCTTCACTGGTTGGGCGAACACAAGATCGCGACGTTCCATCTGCAGTCCTCTGACGACGCCGCGCGAGGCAGCGTCGAGGCGGTCACCACCTCGCTGCCCAGCGGCAGTTACCTCGCGCCGCGCTTCACCCTGTGGGGCAGACCGAGGGCCACCGCCGTGCGCGCGAAGGGCCGCGACGCCACGATGGCCCGCCGACTGTGGGAACGCTCCGCCGAATTGACCGGCTGCGACTGGAAGGGGTCACGATGAAGCTGATGTTCGTGTTGCCGCACGCGATGGAACTCCAAGCCCTCACTCAACCCTGGGAGCTGAGCGTCAGTGGCATCGAGCAGACGGTCATGGCGATCCGCGCCGACGAGCTGGGCTACGACATGGTGGCCGTCCCCGAACACTTCGTCGTGCCGCGCACGCACGTCGACCTGTCGGGACCGCACTACCTTCATTCGACGGTCGCGCAGGCGCACCTCGCCGGGGCCACCCAGCGCATCAGGGTGAACTCGTGCGTCACCCTGCTGCCGCTGCAGCATCCGATCGTTCTAGCCAAGGCACTGTCGACGGCGGACTGGATGAGCGGCGGCCGGATCGGTGTCACGTTCGGAGTCGGTTGGGACGCCGAGGAATTCGCAGCTCTCGGCGTCCCCTTCCACGAACGCGGACGCATGGCCGACGAGTATCTCGAGGCCATCATCGAACTGTGGACGAGTGAATCACCTTGCTACCAAGGTAAATACGTGTCGTTCGACGGCATCGCGTTCGAGCCGAAGCCCGTGCAGAAGCCACATCTGCCGATCTGGATCGGCGGTGACGCCGATGCGGCCCTGCGGCGGGCAGCGCGATTCGCCTCCGGCTGGATCCCGTTCCTCACCCAACCCGCGGACATCCCGGCCAGGGTCGAGTTCATCAAGTCCCAGCCGACCTTCGACGGCAGGCCGTTCGAGGTGGCCTACGGCCTCGGCACGTCACTCATCGGCGAGGGGCATGTGGTCCTCGACGACCCGACGCAGCGACCGGGCATGAGTGCCGAGGAGATCATCGACCGACTGGGCTGGCTCAAGGAACTGGGCGTGACGATGAGCAGCGTGCCGATCCCCGCCGTGCAGAGCATGGACGCCTTCCTCGACTACGCGCAGTGGGTCATCGAGGACATCAAGCCTCAGCTGGATTGACAGGTCGATGCCGTGGCCCGGCAACCCCGGATAGCGGGTTGACTCGCGCCGAGCCACCCGATGGTGTGTAGTCCAATCTGTGATCCCGCTGACTTGGAAGCCCGTACCGCCCGACGCGCACGTCGTGGCGCCCGACGAACGACTGAGCTGGCCGCGCACCATCGGTATCGGCGCGCAGCACGTGGTGGCGATGTTCGGCGCCACGTTCCTGGTCCCCGTGCTGACGGGCTTCCCGCCTGCGACCACGCTGCTGTTCTCCGGCGTCGGCACGGTGCTCTTCCTGGTCATCACCGGCAACCGGCTGCCCAGCTATCTCGGCTCGAGCTTCTCGGTGATCGCGCCCGTCACCGCCGCGGTGGCGTCCAACGGCACGGGCAGCGCCCTCGGCGGACTCGTCGCGGTCGGCCTGATCCTCGTCGCGATCGGCGCGATCGTGCACTTCGTCGGCACGCGGTGGCTCGACGCGACGCTGCCGCCGGTGGTGACGGGTGCCATCGTCGCGCTGATCGGCTTCAACCTCGCCCCGGCGGCCAAGGCCAACTTCGAGAAGGGCCCGGTCGTCGGGCTCGTCACCCTGGTCCTGCTCGTCGCGATCCTGGCGTTCTTCCGCGGCATCATCGGCAGGCTCGCCATCTTCCTGGCCGTCGTCATCGGCTACCTGCTGGCGCTCGCCCTCGGCGACGTCGACACCTCCGCCATCGCCGCGGCGCCGTGGATCGGGCTTCCCGAGTTCCAGACGCCGTCGTTCAGCCTGTCGGTGCTACCGCTGTTCCTGCCCGCGGTGATCGCACTGATCGCCGAGAACATCGGCCACGTGAAGTCGGTGGGGCAGATGACCGGCACCGACACCGACCCCGTGATGGGGCGCGCCATCGCCGCCGACGGGGTCGCGACGACGCTCGCAGGCTTCGGCGGCGGGTCGGCCACCACGACGTACGCCGAGAACATCGGTGTGATGGCGGCGACGCGCGTGTATTCGACCGCGGCCTACTGGATCGCGGCCGCCGTCGCCATCGTGCTGGCGATGTGCCCCAAGGTGGGCGCCGCTATCTCGGCCATCCCGCCCGGCGTGCTCGGGGGCGCCACGATCGTGCTCTACGGGCTGGTGGGCATCCTCGGCGTCCGCATCTGGCTCACCAATCACGTCGACTTCAGTCAGCCCGTCAACCAGATGACGGCCGCCATCCCCCTGGTCATCGGGATCGCCGACTTCACCTGGAAGGCAGGGTCCTTGATCTTCACCGGCATCGCGCTCGGGTCGATCGCCGCGCTGGTCATCTACCACGGCATGCGACTCTTGGGCCTTCGCGGGACGAGGGACGACGCCGACCTGACCGAGCGAGTTGGCCAATCTCCACCCTCCGAGGCTGACGCGCGCGATAATAACGCCGGGCCGGGCTAACGAAGGGTGTGCGATGAAGAAGCTGGCAGCAACACTGTTGACGACTGCCGCGATGGCGGCCCTGCCGTTCGCGGTGGCACCGACCGCGCAAGCCGATGTCTGCGCGGGCGCCGGAGGGCGCCACGTCGCCGTCGGTGGTTGTACCAACGTCGCTGGTGACGTCGCACGGGGTGTGGCAATCGCCTCGTCCGACACGCCGTACGTGTGGGGCGAGGTGCCCTGCTACACCGTCGAGGGCGTGCCCTACTACACGCCGCCCGGCGACCCCTGCTGACGGTCGGGCGTCACGCTCCTTCCAACACGGCCGCGGGACCCCGGTTCAGCAGCTGGCGGGCGACGATGATCCGCTGGATCTCGCTGGCGCCCTCCCAGATTCGCTCGACGCGAAGTTCGCGGTACATCCGTTCGGCGACGTTCTCCCGCATGTAGCCGCGGCCGCCGAAGATCTGCACGCTGCGGTCGGCCACGCGGCCCGCCATCTCCGAGCAGTACAGCTTGGCCATCGACGCCTGGGCGTGCAGCGTCTTGCGATCGGCACCGCCGTCGATCGACCGCGCGACCTCGTAGAGCATGGTGCGCGCCGCGAAGAGCTCCGTGGCACTGTCGGCGAGCATGCCCGCGACCAACTGATGCTCCCCGAGCGGCTTGCCGTCCACCACGCGATCCTTCGCGAACGCCGTCACGTCGTCGAGCAACCGCTGCGCTGCGCCGACGCATCTGGCCGCCACCATCAGACGTTCGAACCGGAACCAGTCCTGGGTGAAGGTCATCCCCTGCCCCTCGGCGCCGACGAGGTTGTCCACCGGTACCCGCACGCCATTGAAGGAGACGATCGGATGTTCGTCGGCGATGTGGTGTGAATACTGCGGCGTGCGTACCACTTCCACGCCTGGCCAGGGCAGGTCGACCACCAGGAGCACGTGCTCGCCCTCGAACTCTCCGCCGACGAGGACCGCCTGCACGAAGCAGTAGTCGGCCAGGTTGTACGACGTGACGTGCCATTTGACCCCGTCGATGACGTACTCGTCGCCCTCTTTGCGCGCGGTGGCGGTCAACGCCGAGACGTCGGAGCCGGCGAACTCCTCGGTGATGGCGTACGCCTCGTGCTTCTCGCCGCGCACGGCGGGCAGCAACCAGCGTTCGCGCTGGTAGTCGGTCGCCACGTCCACCCACCACTGCGGCGGGGTGGCCATCACCCAGGCCAGGCCGTTGGTCGCCCGGCCACACTGTTCCTGCACCAGCACCTGCTGCAGTGCAGTGCAACCGGGCCCGCCCACCGAGGTCGGCATGTTGGTGCCGTAGAGCCCCAATTCGATTGCACTGGCGTGATGTTCGGCGGTCACCTCCTTGGGCAACATCCCGCCTGCGAGCTCGGCCTCGACCTCGAGCGGGATCAGCGAGTCGACGAATGCACGCGCCGTGTCCTGGATGCGCCGATCCGCTTCCGTCAACCCGTACATCCGCGCTCCTTGCTCTTGACTGAGCGTTCAGTCTATGTCAGCGTTTGGTGCTATGACTAGTTCCGACTGCGCCGACGTGGTGGTGGTCGGCGGAGGGACGGTCGGTGCGTGGACCGCCGTCCTGCTCGCCGAATCGGGCGTTGCCAAGGTGATCCTGCTCGAATCCGCGACCCTCGGCGACGGCGCCAGCAGCCGCGCGGCGGGCATGGTCCGCGCTCAGGGCGGCACCGAACCCGCCATCAAGCTCGGCCTCCGCGCGCAGCAGTTCTACGCCGAGAGCGGCGACCGCTTTCCCCTCGATTGCGGATTCGTCGCGCAGGGTTACCTGATGCCCGCATTCACGGAAGCCGAAGTGGCGCAGGCACGTGACCGCATCGCCCTGCAGAAGAGCCTCGGCCTCACCGTCGAGTGGCTCAGCAGCGACGACCTCGACGCGCGGCACACCGGTCTGGCACCCGGCGTGACCATGGGGGCGTCGTACGCACCCGGTGACGGTTACATCGACGCCCCCCGAAACGTGTTGGCCTACACCGCCGCGCTGGTCGCCAACGGGGTCGACGTCCGCGAGCGCTGCGCCTTCACCGGGTTGCGCACCAGCGGCGGACGCGTCGTCGGCGTCGACACCGCGAACGGGCCGATCGACACCGAGCGGGTGGTGCTCACCGGCGGCCCGAAACTGGCCGCGGTGGGCGCCACGGCGGGCGGCGCCATCTACGCCGGCGGCACCAGGCACCAGGTCGTCGTCACTGCCGCGCCGTCCGACCTCGACATTCACGACGTCCCCATGGTGTTCGACGTGACGTCCGGAATCTATTGGCGGCCAGGCGAAGCCGGTGGGGTGCTCTGGGGTATGAGCAACCCCGACGAACCACCGGGAACGGCCGTCGACTTCGATACGCTCTACTACCGCAAGGCCCGCGCCCGGATGGAGCAGCTCTTTCCGGCCGTCAAGGGCCTCGGCCTGCGACGGTCGTGGGCGGCGACCATCGACTACACGCCGGACCATCTGCCGATCCTCGGTCCGCTGCTCACCGACGACGGCCCGATCGAGGGCACCGTCGTCGCCAGCGCGGCGGGCCACGGCATGATGTGGGGCCCCGCGGTCTCCCAGGTCGCCGCCGATCTCACCATGACCGGCCGCTGCGACTGGCTGGACCTCACCGACCTCGGCCTCGACCGCTTCGACGCCGACGGCAATAGTCGCGTTGCGCCCGAACCGATTTCCCTACCATTCCCCGAAAGGGCGTCCCAGTGATCACCAGCATGCTGCCCCACGCAGAAGACGCCGAGTTGGAGGACTGGGGTCCACTCGACGAGGCCACCGGAGAGCCGATGGCCACCCACGGACTCGAGGTGTGGGTGGACGGCGATGCGTCGGCGGGTATCTGGCAGTGCGCGCCCGGCCCGTCCCGGTGGACGCTGGAGACCAACGAGGTCATCTACCTCGTCGCAGGCCGCATGACGGTCACGCCCGACGGCGGCGACGCATCGGAGATCGGCGTCGGCGACGTCGCGGTGTTCCCGAAGGGTTGGACGGGCACGTGGGACATCCACGAGACCGTGCGAAAGGTCTACTCGATCTTCTGATTCCGCGGAATCACCAGCGCGTCGACCGCGATCGCCCCCGAGGCCGTCGCGATCACAGGGTTGGCCTCGACCGCCTCCAGCGCATCGCCGAGTTCGGTTGCCAGCCGGGAGAATCCGACGATCACCTCGGCGAGCGCGCCGACGTCTGCCGCTGGCGAGCCCCGCCAGCCGTCGAACAGGGGCCTGATGCGCAATGCGTCGAGCATGCGCAGCGCCCCTGCGTTCGACACCGGCGGGCAGGCCAGCGCGCGATCGGCCAGAAGCTCCACCAGGACGCCACCGGCGGCGACCACGACCAGTGGGCCGAACGTCGCATCCCGCACCACCCCCACCGACACCTCGATGCCGTCGCCGACCATGGGGTGAACCGTCACCGCAGGGCCCAGCCGATTCGCCAGGTCCTCGTACGCCGCACGCACCGCAGCGGCATCGGCCAGATCGAGCGCAACACCGCCGACGTCGCTCTTATGATCGGCGGCAACGGTTTTCAGCACTACGGGGTAGCCGAGGGAGTCCGCCACGGTCAACGCCCCGTCGAGGCCGTGCACCTCGACGCTTCCCGCCACGGGTATTCCGTAGTCGGCCAACAACTCGAATTCCAGGCCGGGGGCCCAGTCGCGGAGCCTGGCCAGCCAGCGGCGTTGCCGGTCGAGGTCGACGGGCGGCTCGTGCCGTTCGATGTTCCTCGGCCACCGCGCCAGGTGTCCCAGTGCGGACAGGCCACTGCGGAAGCCCTCGAGCACGGGTATCCCGTTGGCGCGCAATAGTTGTGCTGTCGCAGCGTCGACGGCGGACGGTACCGACGTCAGCACCGCCAGCGGCCCGTCGGTCTCGGCGGCGACGTCGAGCATCGCGTCGGGGTACGCCGTGTCGCCGTCGAACTCGGTGACGAGATCGACCGCCAGCGCGGTGACCGCCACGGCTGGATCCGCCATCATCACCTGCAGGCAGGCCCGGAACAGCGACCTGGTGTCCGCCCCGGTGCCCCACACGTCGAGCGGGTTGGTGGCGGTGAGGCCTTCGTCGAGGAGATCCTCGATGGCCGTCAGCGAGGTCGGTAACAGCGTGGCGAATTCCACGCCGACGTCGTGCGCGAGGTCGACCACCATGGCCCGCTCGGCACCGGAGTCGTGGACCGTCGCGACGCCGTGACCGCCGCTGGCACGCCGTCCCGCACCGAACAATTCGACGGTGTCGGTCAACTCGGCCAGATCCCGCACCCTGACGGCGCCGACGGTGTCACAGAATGCCTCCCAGGCCGCGTCGCCACCGGCCAGCGCACCGGAGTGGGCGGCGACCATGGCTTGACCGGCCGGGGAGCCGCCTACCGGCAGGATCACGGCCGGGATGCCCGCCTCGTGTGCCCGCCGCAATGCGCGCCGGAGCCGGGGCATCGCGCGGGGCGTCTCGAGCAGCAGCGCGAGCATCTCGGTGCCGGGGTCGTCGAGCGCGTACTCGACGTAATCCGCGGTGTCGGTGACGAGTTCCTGACCCGAGGACACCGCGAGCCGGAAGCCGAACCCGCGACGCGACCGGAGCAACGTCGAGAACGCCGACCCCGAGTGCGTGACCAGGCTGACGCCACCCGACGGCAGGACCTCCGGCTCCAGGTAGCCGAGCGCACGAAGGCCGATGGCGTTGTTGACGAAGCCCATGCAGCCCGCGCCGCACAGCGCCATACCCGCCTCGGAGGCGACGGCAGTCACCTTGTCACGCACCCCGTTCGCAGCGCCGAACACCACCGCAGAGCGCGCGCCCGCGTCCGCGGCGGCAGCCACCTGGTCGACGAGTGCGGTGTCCGGCACTCCCAGCAGGGCCAGATCGACGGGCTCGTCGAGATCGGCCAGCGAGGAGACGCACGGCAGGTCACCGATCCGGTCGTAACGCGGATTGACGAGGTGCATCCGGGCCGAACTGCGTTGCGCCTCAGCGATCATCCTGGCGCCGAAACTGTCGGGCCGAGCGCTGGCCCCGACGATCGCCACCGATCGCGCACCGAGCATCGCGGCCACGGCGGTCCGGCGTGCGTCGCCCATGGATAAGGCCTAGGGCCGACGGCTCAGCGCCGAGCGGATGCGCCCGTTGGCACGCTTCTTGTCCGCGAGCGCGGCTCTCGCGGCCTGCCAGCCGGGGATGCCGCACACGCCGCCGCCGGCGTGGGTGGCCGAGCTGCCGTTGTAGAGCCCGGCGATCGGCGTGCGGTAGTCGGCGAAGCCCGGTGCGGGACGCATGTGGAACAGCTGCTCGAGCGACAACTCGCCGTGGAAGATGTTGCCGCCGATCAAGCCGTACTCCTGCTCCATCTCGTGCGGCCCGACGACGTCCCTGTGCAGGATCGACGACTTGAATCCCGGGGCCACCTGGTCGTAGAGGTCGATGAGCCGGTCGGCGTAGGCGTCGAGCTCCTCGGTGTGCGGGGCATCCGCCCACTCCGCGGGCACCCATTGCGTGAACAGCGACATGATGTGCGTGCCATCGGGATTGAGCGTCTTGTCGAGGGTGGTGGGGATGACGCCATCACTGAAGGGCATCAGCGCAGGCCTGCCGACGCGGGCGTCCTGGAAGGCCGCCTCGATGTACTCCATCGTCGGCGCCATCTCGACGGAGCCCGTGTGGTGCTCGGCGATACCCGAACTCGGGTCGGCGGTGAAGTTCGGCAGCTCGCCCAGTGCCAGATTGATCTTCACGACGCCGCTACGGGTCTTCCAGTGTTCGATGTCGCGGACGAAGTCGTCGGGCAACTCGTGGCGAGGGATCTGGTCGAGGAAGGCGGTGCGCGGGTGCAACGTCGTCACCACCAGCGGGGCGGTGAACTCCTCGCCATTGTCGAGGACCACTCCCTGAACCCGTCCGGCCTGCACCTTCAAGCTGGAAACCCTTGCCTTGGTGCGAATCTCGGCACCGAAGCCGCGGGCCGCGCGCGCGATGGCCTCTGACACGCCACCCATGCCGCCTTCGGGGTAACCCCAGCTCCCGAGCTGACCGTCGCCGACGTCGCCGATCGAGTGGTGGGCCATCACGTACGCGGTGCCGGGCTCGTACGGTCCGGCCCACGTGCCGATGACGCCGTTGACCGCGAGCGCACCTTTGACTTGCGGTGATTCGAACCAGTCGTCGAGGAGATCGGCGATGCTCATGGTCAGAAGTCGGGTGACGTCTGCGGTCATCCGGGTGGTGATGCCCTTCTGGCTCCAGGCGAGCTTCGCGAGGTCGATCAGATCCGACGGCTTGTGCGACCCGATGTTGGGCGGCACCTGGGTCAGCAGCGGACCCATCACCTCGGCGATGCCCTCGAGCCATTCGTTCCACTTGGGCCACGAATCGGCGTCCTTCTTGGAGAACTTGGCCAGTTGCTCGTGGGTGCG
This sequence comes from Mycobacterium sp., assembly GCA_025963385.1. Classification (GTDB taxonomy): domain Bacteria; phylum Actinomycetota; class Actinomycetes; order Mycobacteriales; family Mycobacteriaceae; genus Mycobacterium. The sequence continues at coordinate 21,928 of JAOPUT010000282.1, read as the reverse complement.
CGCCGGGTCGTCCTCGTAGATGGTCAGCGAGCCACCCTCGGGAAATGCTTGGTAATAGGGGCCCATCGGGTGCACCTTGTAGCCGTGACGCTCCAGGCCGAGGTCCCGGACGATCGTCGGCGGCATGAGGCTCACCACGTAGGACAGTCGGGTGACCCGCAGGTGGGGCGCGTCCTCCCACGGCGACTCGGTGGTGGCTGCACCGCCGAGGCTGCCGCGCGATTCCAGCACCAGCGTCCTGGCGCCCGAGCGAGCAAGGTAGGCAGCTGACACCAGGCCGTTGTGGCCGCCGCCGACCACGATGGCGTCGTACGCGTTGGCCATGAGGGACCTTCTTCCGTATGTCTCGGGACGCATCCTGACTGACTGTTCAATCTAATCGAGTGTTAGGCTTGCAGACAAGTAGCAGAGCCGCCACAGTGAAGGGGAGATCGAGGACGACATGGCCGATCCTGCGCCGGCGACGGAGAACAACGAGGCCCGTCGCATCGAAATGCTCGACGCCGCAGCAAGCTTGATCTGCGAACGCGGATTCGGGGACACGCGAATCGCAGACGTCGCCAAGCGGGCAGGTGTCAGTTCTGCACTCGTCATCTACTACTTCGGGACGCGGGACAGATTGCTCGTCGATGCGCTGCGACACTCGGAGGAATCCTTCTACGAAGCGGCCGAGAAGATGCTCGCCGAGGTCACCTCGTTGCGGGAGCGGCTGTCACTGTTGATCAAGTGGACCGTGATTCCGCAGGCGGACAACGAGATTCCCGGCGCATGGGGGCTGTGGCTCGACCTGTGGGCTCAAGCCTTCCGGCACGAGGAGGTGAAGGCGGGGCGCGTCGAACTCGACGCGCGCTGGCGCCGGATGATCGTCGACGCCATCAAGTCGGGTGAGGCCAGCGACGAGCTCCGCGGGGAGATCGACGCCAGGATGTTCGCGCTCGAGTTCGGCGCGCTGCTCGACGGTCTCTCGATCCAGGTGGCACTCGAGGACCCCGAGGTCGACTCCGAGGTCGCCTACGACATCGCCATGCGGTTCTGTGAACGCGAGCTAGACCTGCCTCCCGCAAAGCGCAAGGCACCCGCCAAGCTCAAGCCGAAGAAGGGCTGAGCGTCTCGGCTGCTCCGATTTCCACGGGGTCCTGAACCAGTGACGCCTCGCTGCGGTACAGCACGCGGACCGCGTCGTGCGCACAGACGCACGTGACGGCCGCTCCCGGCGGGTACACCACCGACGTCGGGCCTGCGGCATTGGGAACCTCGACGACCAGTGCGGTCGGACCACCGACGTCGACGTGAACCTGGGTGTTCGCGCCGAGGTACACGACCTGCGTCACCGTGCCGCTGATGGCGTTACTGCCCGGCTGCACCGGCTCGTCGGGGCCGCGCAGCGAGATGCGCTCCGGACGAATCACGATCGCCGCGGGCCCCTTCGGCACGGTACGGTCGACGACCGCGCCGAGCCGAGTGGAGATCGCCGAACAGACGGCCGACGTCCCGGTCGCCTCGACCACGTCGGCGTCGAAGATGTTGGCGGCGCCGAGGAATCCGGCGACGAACGTCGTCGCGGGTGACGAGTAGATCTCCTGCGGCGGCCCAACCTGCTCGACCCGGCCGTCGGCGAGCACCGCGATCTGGTCGCTCATCGTGAGAGCTTCCTCCTGATCGTGGGTGACGTACACGAACGTGATACCGACCTCGCGCTGCACGGCCCGCAGCTCGAGCTGTAACTGCCTGCGCAGCTTGGCATCCAGTGCGCCGAGGGGCTCGTCGAGGAGCAGCACCCGAGGTCGCAGCACTAGTGCGCGCGCCAGTGCCACGCGCTGCTGTTGACCGCCCGACAGCTGGGCCGGTCGGCGTTTGGCGAACTTCCCCATCTGCACCAGGTCGAGTGCCTCGTCGACGCGGCGCCTGGTCTCGTCGCGAGAGGTCTTCTGGTACTTCAACCCGAAGGCCACGTTGTCGGCGACCGTCATGAAGGGGAACAGCGCGTAGGTCTGGAAGACGGTGTTCACCGGGCGGCGGTGCGGTGGGTCGTTGACGACGTCACGGCCGTCGAGTTCGATGCGCCCGGAATCGGGCTTCTCGAAGCCGGCGATCATCCGCAGCGTCGTCGTCTTGCCGCAGCCGGACGCCCCCAGCAGCGAGTAGAACTGCCCGGCGGGAATCTCGAGGTCGATACCGGTGACGGCGGGCACGCCGTCGAAGGCCTTGGCCAGTTGGTGCAGCCCGATGTGCCCGCCCGTCATCGGGGTCATCGCCGACCGCTCTCCGCGGTCAGGGCGCCACCACAGCGGCCAACCGGGCGAAGTTGGCCGTGAACCGGTCGACATCGGAGTCGTCGTGCTGGACGGATAGCAGCCATTGCTCCACCTTCCCCCATGGCGGCAGGAAGACGCCGCCATTGTGCTGAATGAGCCAGTGCAGATGTCCCAGCCGCGCGTCGGCCCCGAGGAAGTCCCGGAACTCCCGCACGCGATCGCGCCGGAACGTGACGCAGCCCTTGGCGCCGACGGAGACGACGTGCCAGTCGAACCCGTGCGCGGCGATGGTGCCTTCCAGCGCGCGACGCATCCGTGCGGCGAGCGCGTCGAGGTGGCGGTAGTTGTCATCGGTCAGCACCTCCGACAGCGTCGCGCGGGTGGCCGCCATGGCCAGCGGGTTGCCGTTGAAGGTGCCGACCTGCTCGTAGCGACCGTCGGCGATCGCCGACATCACCTCGGTGGTGCCGCCGATCGCGGCCACCGAGATGCCGCCACCCAATGCCTTTGCCAGACAGACCATGTCGGGTACGACTCCGGACAGCGCGGTGACACCGCCTGGTCCGGTGGTGAAGCCCGTCTTGACCTCGTCGAAGATCAGCAGCGCGCCTGCCTGGTGGACCAGGTCGCGGATCGCCGCCAGATAGCCGTCGTCGGGGGGGATGATGCCTGCGTTCATCATGATGGGCTCCACGATCATCGCAGCCACCTGACCGCGGTGCTCGGAGAGCGCGCGCGCCACCGCGTCGGCATCGTTGAACGGGACGACCACCACCAGATCGCGGATCGCCGCGGGGATGCCCGAGTTACCGGGTACGCGGAACGGGTGGTCGCGCGGGCCGACCTCGTCGGCCTCCGGCAGCACCGACACCTGAACGGAGTCGTGGTGTCCGTGGTAGCAGCCCTCGACCTTGATGATGAGGTCGCGTGCCGTCAGGGCACGGGCCAGATGCACCGCGTCCATGGTGGCCTCGGTGCCCGAGTTGGCGAACCTCCACAGCGGCAGGTCGAACCGGCGGGCCAGTTCGCCGGCGATCCAGATCGCGTCCTCGGTGGGCTGGGCGAAGTGCGTGCCGCGCCGGACACGGTTGCTCACGGCCTCGACGATCGCCGGATGTGCGTGTCCCGCAATGGAAGCGCCGTACCCACCGTGCATGTCGACGTACTGGGTGCCGTCGACGTCGTAGACCTTGGAACCCTCACCGTGGCTCATCCACACGGCCTGCGGCTCCGCGATCTGCCAGTTGGACGTCGCGCCGCCGGCCAGGTGCTCGCGGGCCCGGGCGATCAGTTCGGTACTGCGCGGCTGCCTGCGGAGAAACACCTGCTCTTCCTCGGAGATCAGCTCATCCACAGCATCCGACACCGGGCTCTGCATCACCGTCGAGGACACGGTCGAACCTCCACTCCGCTGTGCTGATCGATTCCTCGCGCAAGCGCTCGTCAGCGGTTGACTGAGCATTCAGTCTATGCGAGAGTCCTATCACCGACAAGACGCGAACCTGCGGGAGGCCCGGATGCCAGCCCAGTTTTCAGCCCACCAGAACCGTCGCCAATTCCTGCAGCGCGCCGCGATTCTCGCCGCGACGGCACCCACTCTCGGGGCCTTCCTGGCGGCCTGCTCAAAGTCAGGACCGGCAGGAACACCGGGGTCGGGGCCGACGCTGACGATCGCGAAACCCGACAGCCCGGTCAAGTGGGACATCCCCGCCGACAACCAGCCGATCGCCGACGGGCTGGCACCGGAGAAGAACGCGACGCTCAAGATCTACAACTACGCCGACTACCTCAGCCCGCAGGCCATCAAGGGCTTCGAGGATCAGTACGGCTGCAAGATCGAGGTCTCGACGTTCAACGACGGCGACGAGGCGATCACCAAGCTGCGCAGCGGAGTCGACTTCGACATCTACAACGCCAACTACACCGAGATCAGCAGACTGGTCACCGGCGGGTTGCTGAAACCGCTCAACCACAGCTACATCCCCAACATCTCCAACGTGTGGCCGACCTTCACCAACCCGTGGTACGACCAGGGGTGGCAGTTCACCACGCCGTACACCATCTACACGACCGGAATGGGTTGGCGCAGTGACCAAGTGCCTGCGAACATCGGCGCGTTGAAGAACCCGTACGAGGCCCTGTGGGACCCGACCTACAAGGACAAGACGGCGATCCTCGACGACTGGCACAGCGCGATGGCGATGGTCCTGCTGAAGCAGGGCATCACCGACGTCAACACCTCGTCGCCCGATGACCTGAAGATGGTCGGCGAACAGCTCGCCGCCCTGGTCAAGGCGACGTCCCCGAAGGTCACCATCACGATGTACAGCGACATGCCCGCCGGCCAGATCGGGCTGTGTCAGATGTGGTCCGGCGACATCATCAACGCGCAGTCCTACCTGCCCGAGGGCGTCGGAACCGAGATCCTGCAGTACTGGTTCCCGCAGGACGGCAAGGGCCTGGTCGACAACGACATGCTGGTCACCCTCAAGGGCGGCAAGAACCCGGTGCTGGCTCATCTGTTCCTGAACCACATGCTCGATCCCGCCGTCGCCAAGGAGAACTTCTCGGCGATCGGCTACCAGCCGCCGCAGAACACGCTCACCGCAGACTCGCTGATCTCCGAGGCGTTCATCCCAGAGAACCTGCGCTCCGCGATCGTCAAGCCGGAGTACTTCAACACCGGGTACCGGCTCCTCGAACTCGACGCCGACAACGACGCCGCGTGGCACAACGTCTGGAACGCGTTCAACGCGGGCGGGTCCTAGCTTCCGGTGTTGATGCGGCAGCGGGAGCGGAACACCCGACTGTGGGCCGCCCTGGCCGCGCCGGGCATCGGCTGGCTGCTGCTGTTCTTCCTCGCCCCGCTCTACGTGGTGCTGGCGATCGTGTTCGGCCGGGTCGACCCGCTGTTCCGCACGGCGGTGCCGGTGTGGAATCCATTGCAGTGGAATCCATCCCAGTTCAACTACGTGCTTTCGCGGATCGGTCCCGACGGTGTCTACTTCCCCGCCCTGCTTCGCACGGTGCTCTACGTCGGGGCCGCGAGCATCCTCTGCCTGGCGATCGCCTTCCCCGTCGCCTACTACGTGTCCCGCCTGGCAGGCAAGCGCAAGGGGCTGTTGATCGCACTGCTGATCGCGCCGTTCTGGATCAGCTACATGATGCGAATGTTGGCCTGGGTCAACCTGCTTCAGAACGATGGACTGGTCAACCGGATACTGAACTTCGGCGGTCTCTTCGACGTTCACGTCGACTGGCTGACCGGTCAGCCCGTGGTGGTGATCCTCGGCCTGGCCTACGGCTACGTCCCGTACATGATCCTGCCGCTCTACGCCGGGCTCGACCGGCTGTCCCAGCCGATGCTCGAGGCGTCGCGAGACCTCGGCGCCAACCGCGTCTCGTCGTTCCTTCGGGTCACGCTGCCGCTGTGCCGTCCGACGATCCTTGCGGCGGTGCTTCTCACGTGCCTTCCGATGCTCGGTGACTACTTCACCAACGATCTGCTGTCGGCATCACCGAAGACCGCGATGGTGGGCAACCTGATCAACGACAGCGTGCAGGCGCCGGGACAGACCGGCCAGGCGGGCGCCTTCGTGATGCTAGTCCTGCTCGCCACGGTGTTGCCGATGTTCTACTACGTGCGCGTCACGTTGCGTGGGGAAGAGGTGAAGACCTGATGCGCGGACCGATCGGTTGGTACCGCGATCCGTGGCGAAGCCCGCGGGTGCTCGCCGGGATCACCGTCTTCTACCTGGTGTGGTCGCTGGTGCCGGTGGCGATCGCGGTGATGTTCTCGTTCAACGACGGCCGGTCCCGCACCAATTGGCAGGGCTTCTCGTTCCGGTGGTACTGGGGGGACCCGGCCCGCTCGGTGTGGCACGACGCCAGCCTGCACACCGCGCTGCTGCAGACGCTCAAACTCGGTGTCGTCGCCACGCTCGTCACCATTCCGCTTGGCGTGCTGTTCGCGATCGGCGTCGACCGATGGAGGGGCAGGCTGCCCTCCGGTGCGAACGTGCTGATGCTCATCTCGTTCGTCATCCCCGAGGTGCTGCTTGCCGTCGCACTGCTGTTCGTCATGACGAATCTGGCGCTGCCGATCGGCCTCGGCACGTCGGCACAGGTGGTCGGCCTGGTGACGTACCAGGTGGCCTATCCCGCCGTACTGGTGCGGGCCCGCCTGGCGACGATCGGCAAGCAATACGAAGAGGCGGCAACGGATCTCGGTGCATCGCCGGTCGGAGCGCTGTGGCGCGTCACGATGCCCATGCTGATGCCCGCCATCTTCGCGAGCACCGTGCTGGTGTTCGCCGACGTCATCGACGACTTCGTGTTGGTGCGCTATCTGTCGGCTGGGTCGTCGACCGAACCGGTGTCGGTGAAGATCTACAACACCGCGCGGGCCGCCCCGACGCCCGCACTCAACGCCCTGGCCACCCTGCTGCTGCTCGCGGCGTTCGCGGCCGTCGTCATCGGCTACCTGGTGTACCGCAGGATGACTCGGGGCGACGCCACCACCGCCGATCGCGGCCTGGCCGCCTTCGCGGGCGAGGCCTAGTCTCCCGCTCACCGGTAGACCGGTAGCGCCTCAACGACTATCCTGACTGTATGTTCAAACAGTCCTCCGGCTGCCCGTCCCCCTCGCATGCGGAGCCGGCACCCGTCCCCGCCCATGATCTGGCCGCGAGCCTGGCGCCGTTCGGCTCGTCGCGCATGCTGCCTCGCGCGGCATACGTCGATCCCGAGGTCTTCGACTGGGAGCAGCGCCACATCTTTTCGGGGTGGAAGTGCGTCGGCCACGCGAGCGACATGGCCGGAGTGGGCGCCCAACGTGCCATCGGATCAGGCGCCGACGGAATGTTGTTGGTCAATGGCGACGACGGAGTCATCCGCGCCTTCGCGAACGTGTGCAGGCACCGCGGCCACGAGCTACTCGAGTGCGGTGCGACCGCCAAGCGACGCGGCATCGTATGCCCCTATCACTCGTGGTCGTACCGGCTCGACGGAAGTCTGCGCAACGCGCCGGGATTCGGTGACGGCTTGGAGCCGCGCGAGTTCGGACTGACGGAGCTACGCCTCGTCGACTGGCACGGCTGGCTGTTCGTCGACGCCAGCGGTTCGGACGTCGAGTTCACCGACCACGTCGCAGGCCTCGAGGACGTCGTCGGCGCGTACCGGCCCGAGGACCTGGTGATCGTCGACCGGCACTCCTACGAGCTGGCCACCAACTGGAAGGTGATCGCCGAGAACTACCAGGAGTGCTACCACTGTTCGACCATTCACCCGGAGCTGTCCAAGATCAGCCCGCCGACCAGCGGCGAGAACCTTCACTTCGAGGGTTCGTGGATGGGTGGCTGGATGTCGATGATCGACGGCGCCGAGACCATGTCGTTCACTGGCAAGAGCGGCGGCGTCGCCATCAAGGGCCTCTCCGAACAGGAGCTGCGCACCGTCATGTACCTGGTCGGCTTCCCCAACCTGCTCGTCAGCCTGCATCCCGACTACGTGATGACCCACGTGATGACCCCGCTGGCAGCGGACCGCACCCACGTCGAGTGCGCGTGGGCCTTCCCGAAGGACGTTGCCGCCCAACCGGATTTCGACCCGTCGTATGCCGTCGACTTCTGGGACCTGACCAACCGGCAGGACTGGGCGGCGTGCGAGTCGGTGCAACGCGGCCTGAGCTCACCGCACGCGCGGCCCGGCCCGCTGGCTCCCGACGAGGATGGCGTCTACCAGTTCGTCACCCGTGTTGCCCGTTGCTACCAGGGCCGGAGTCGTGCCGCTGCTGATCCTGCTGCTGTTGCTGCTGTTGACGATTCGGCGTGACGGTCACCGTCTGAGTCGACGTCTGGGTATCCGTCTCGACCGAGGTCGCGACCGTGGTGTCGACTGACGGCGCGTCCGGGGTCTGGGTCTCGGTCTCGGTGACGGTTCCCGGTGCGACGGTCTCGCCGCCGCCGCCTCCCGACGAATGCTTCTGATGGCTGGCGGTCGTCGTGGCCGTCGTCGAAGTCGTGGTCGTGGTCGTCGTGGCGGGAGATGTGGGGCCGGTCGAGCTACACGCCGCCGAGAGGCCGCCGAGAACGACCACACCGAATATCCCTGCCACCGCGGCGCATCGCCGAGAACTGTTCTTCACGAACGATATTCCTACGCACCGCAGCTGTGAGAACACCTGGGACGCCGGTGGGGATGGCCGTACTGGTTGCTGTCAACCTCTGGCGGGCACGCCGTTGGGACCCTGGGTCGACTGCGCGTAGGTGCCCACGGCGAACGCCACCGCGGGACCGGTGATCGCCAGCGTGGCGCGGTCGACATTGGCGATCGTGTCGGCTGGTGTCTGGAAGTTGGGGTCGAACGGGACCCCGGCGCGGCCGCCCCAGAGCCGGGCCTGCGTCGCCGTCTTGCGCTGGGTGGACCCGGTGGTGATGCCGCCGATCGGTATTCCGGCGCGCAGGAACGCGCTGTAGTCGCTCGCCAGACCCAGCGGCATGTCGGCGGGCCGCACCCCTGCGAGATTGAGGTATCCGGCGAGCGTCCGCTCGACACCCGCCGAACCCGCGGGCACCTTCGCGGCCGGGACGTCCGGGTTGGGCTGGCCGGACTGGTCGCCGTCGTAGGTGAAGTAGCCCGCGTTGACCGAGCCGAGGAGGTCGAAGTCCAGGTAGAGCGCGAGGTCGTCGAGCCCGTCGGGGCCCAGGCTCGCGACGTACTTGGTCGACCCCTGCAGACCGGCCTCCTGCGCACCCCAGAAGGCGAACCGCACAGCGTTGGTGATCGTCGGCGAACTACCAAGCTGCACAGCGGTTTCCAGCACCGCGGCGACACCGGAACCATCGTCGTTGAGTCCGGGACTGCTCGCCGCCGAGTCCAGGTGCGCGCCTGCGACGACCACGTTGTGCGGATCGCCGGTCTTGGTCTGCGCCACCACGCTGCGCGACTTCACGACCGCACTCTTGGCGTCAAGGGTCAGACGGACCGGGGCCGACGTACGGCGCAACATGGCGTCGGTGTCCTCGTCGATCACGGCCATCGGCGAGGTGAGCTGCTGGTAGTAGCCGGGGGTGAACAACCCCGCCCGACTGCCGCCGCTCACGACCAGGACGCCGACCGCGCCCTTGGCAACAGCCGCGTTCTGCTTGTCGACGACGGAGCAACCCTGGTCGTCGACGACCGCGATCGCACCGCGAGCGTCCACCGAACCGTAGTCGCCCGCAACACATCCGGATGGACGGTTCGGCCGCAGCGTCAGTGCGCTGAGGCCGCCGGGCGGGGTGGTCACCAACAGCGACGCCTGGTCGACGGGAACGCTCCGACCCGACACGACGAGGGTGGGCTTGCCGGGCGCGGACATGACCAGCCGGTCGAACTCCGGCGTCTGCACGTCGAAACCCTTGTCCCGCAACACCCCTGCGACGTAGTCGACGCTCGCCTCGAATCCTGGGGTGCCGTCGGCACGGCTGTTGCCGTTGGCGGCGGCGATGTCGGCCAGTTTCTGCAGGTGCCCGTACATGCCGTCGGCGGTCACCTTGGTGGACAACTCGCGTGCGGATTCGGGGGCGGGCGCGGATGGCGGTTGCTGGGTAGACGAGCACGCTGCCACCAGCAGGAGGCAAGCCAGCGCGACGGCTGCCTTCATGACGAGCTCACCACGTGGCGCGTGCGGTCCGCACGGGCGGGTACGCCGTTGCGGCCGGTTTCGTCCTGCGCGTAGAGGCCGATGGCATAGGCCACGCCCTTGCCCTGGATGCCGAGCGACTCGTGGTCGAGATGATCGAAGGTGTCGGAACTCTTGTGATAGTTGGGATCGAACGGCTCATTGGCCGCGCCTCCCCAGATCTTCGCCTCGTCGTCGCTCTTCTTGTCCTCGGCGCCGGAGAACAATCCGCCCGCCGGGATGCCGGCCTGCGTGAAGCCGTCGTAGTCCGAGCGTCCGTCGAAGCTGGTGTCACGCGGTTCCTTGCCGGCACGGTGGAGATAGTCGGCCAGCAGGCGCTCGATGCCCGCCGAACCCTCGGGAACACGCGGGACGCTGTCCGTGGGGGGCAAGGACTGGTCGCCGTCGTAGGTGAAGTAGCCGGGGTTCGGAGAGGCCAGCATGTCGAAGTTCAGGTACAGCGCGATGTTCCTGAGCGCCTCGACGTCGAGGGTCTGGAGGTACTTGGCGGAGCCGACCAGGCCCTCCTCCTCGGCCGCCCAGAAGGCGAACCGCACCGCGTTCTTCACCTGAGGCGAACTACCCAGTTGCACAGCGGTTTCCAGCACGGCGGCCGAGCCGGAGCCGTTGTCGTTGATGCCGGGCCCCTCCGGAACGCTGTCGAGGTGGGCGCCTGCCATCACCACGTTCTCGGGCGAGCCCGTCCTGGTCTGTGCGATGACGTTGCGGGTGCGGTCGACGCGGACGCCTGCGTGCAGTGCGACGGTAGCGGCGGCGGGAGTCTGCCGGAGCCGGGCGCCGTCCTCCTTGGAGATGCTGACCGCCGGGATCTTGACGTCGGTGTCCTCCCCGAGCGTGCCACCGCCGAGATCGTCACCTTCGACGTTGTTCGCGACGATCAGGCCTGCGGCACCGCGCTCGGCGGCCACGGTCTGCTTCTCGCCGAACGGGCAGGCTCCTCGATCCACCAGGACGATGGCACCCTTGACGTCGAGGCCGTCGTAGTCCGTCGGCGCACAGCCCGGTTTGGGGCCTTGGGGGGCGGCCACCAGGCGCCCGCTGACGCCTGCCTGCGTCGTGCCGATGGTGTACAGCAGCGGCGCGGACTTGACCCGTTCGCCACCGACGGTGACCACCGGCTCGTCGGCGTAGGGAACTCGGACGTCGAAGTCGTTGGTCTGCACGTCGAACCCCTTGTCCCGCAACACCCCGGCGACGTAGTCGACACTCGCGTCGTATCCGGGCGTGCCGAGGGCCCTGGTGCCACCGTTGGCGTCGGCGATCTCCTGCAGCTTCTTGAGGTGCGCCAGCATCGCGTCGGGGGTGACGTGGTCCCGCAGCATCGCAGCGAAATCCGTGGCGGGCGTCGACGGGGTGCTCGACGACGCCGACGGCTGCTGTTCGGCGGCCTGCTTGCCGCATCCGGCGACGCCAACCGCAAACACGATCGTCGTCAACGCCGTCAGGACCGCCCGAGATCTCCGCCGCATGCCGCCCACGGTAGTCATGCCTTCAGCCGCCACGTCGACGCCGTGCCGATTGGTTGACATATCACGCAATGTGGTGGACGCTCAAAGATAAGTGAAACATCACGCAAAAGGAGTAGCGATGGGATCCCTGGACGGCAAGAACGCACTCGTCACCGGAGGCACCGCGGGGATCGGGCTCGCGTCAGCCCGCGCTCTCGCCGAGGCGGGTGCGCACGTCTTCCTCACCGGCCGCAACCAGTCGACGATCGACACCGCCGTCGCCTCCATCGGACCGTCGGCGACCGGAATCCGTAGCGACGTGAGCGACCCCGCCCAGCTGGAGGCCATCGTGGACGCGGTGACCGCCCACGGCGGTGGTCTCGACGCGGTGTTCACCAACGCGGGCGGCGGCGAGTTCGCGACGCTCGCCGACGTCACCATGGAGCACTTCCTCGACACCTTCCAGCGGAACGTCGCAGGCACGCTCTTCACCGTGCAGAAGGTCCTGCCGCTGCTGAACGACGGAGCGTCGATCATCCTGTCGGGGTCCACGTCGGCGTCGAGGGGTATCCCGTCGTTCGGCGTCTACGCCGCCTCCAAGGCCGCCGTCCGGTCCTTCGGCCGGACGTGGGCAGCAGAGTTGGCGGAGCGCGGTATCCGGGTGAACACACTGGTGCCCGGTCCCGTCGAAACGCCGGGCCTCATCGGCCTTGCGCCGAGCGGCGGCGAGAAGGAGCTGCTGGAGACCCTCACCAAGGACGTGACGCTGGGCCGGATCGGCCAACCCGAGGAGATCGCCGCCGCAGTGGTGTTCCTCGCGTCGCCTGCGAGCAGCTTCATGACGGGCAGCGAGATGTTCGTCGACGGTGGCGAAGTCCAGACCTAGAGCTCAGTCCGGTGTCGGCAGGGTGCCCTCGCGCAAGATCGTTCGATAGACCTCGTCGAGCAGGTCACCGAGTTCGACGACCCGGTCGTCGTCGAGGTCGGAGAAGAACAGCTTGCGCACCCACGCCACGTGCTTGGGCGCCGCGGCCCGCAGGGTCTTCAGGCCGGTATCGGTCAGCAGTGCGTCGGTCGCCCGGCCGTCGGTGTCCGACCGCACCCGGTCCACGAAACCGCGTCCGGCCATCCGCTGCAGGTGGTGGGACAACCGGCTGCGCTCCCAGCCGATCGTCGTGGCCAACTGCGAGAGCCGCAGCCGTCGTCCCGGCGCGGCGGACAGCGCATTCAGCACCGTGTAGTCGGCGAGCGAAAGCCCGCACTCGGCCTGCAGCTGGCGGTTCATCTCGAATTCCAGCCGGTGATACACGCGCATGTAGCTCAACCACGTTCGTCCTTGCGACGGCGTCAACCACACGGCCATGCTCAACATCTTCCAGCATTGGATGACGTTTCACGCAATCGTCGACGGGTAGAACCGTGCTCTACGCCGTCATCACGCGTCACGCCGATTGAGCACGAGCACCGCGCCGCCGAACACGATCCCGACGAACAACACGAAGTAGACCAGCGATCCGAACGATCCCCACGGCATGTCGTACGTCGGGTAGAGCCATTGCACACCGGTGAAGGCGAAGACGTTGCCGAACGGCAGGTAGGGACCGACGGTGGGGCCCACGTCGGGCAGGTTCGCCAGGATCGGCTCGACGACGAGCGGCCACAGCAACAGCAGCGCCACGGCACCCGCGGTATGCCTCAGCAGCGCGCCGACACCGACCCCGAGCACCGCCGCCAGCGCCGCGTACAGCGCCATGGCGAGCACCAGGCGCCACACCCCACCGTCGGCCAGCGACAGGCCGGCACCGACCAACGGATCGGACGACAGTCGTGCGACCACCAGCGCGGCGATCGTGAACAGCATCGTGTAGACCCCGGAGAACACCACCGCCACAACGGCCTTCGCGGCCAGCACCGTGGTCCGACTGGGGTTGGCGATGAACGTCGCGCGGATCATCCCGCTGCGGTACTCCCCCGTGACCGTCATCGCGGCCAGCACCATCAACACCGGCACCCCGAAGATCGCCACCCCGATGACGGCGCGTTCCGGCGAGAGACTCCCCGCGCCGTACGCCGTCCCGCCCTGCAGCGCGGCGATGCCGAGACTGCACACCGCAGCGGCGATGCCGGACCAGAGCGGCGACCGGATGGTCGACAGCTTGATGCGCTCGGCGTTGATCGCCGCGATGGCGCTCATCGGCCCGCCCGGTACTGCACGTCGCCGTCGGTCAGTCGCAGGTAGGCATCCTCCAGCGAAGCCTGCCGGGTGCTGAGCTCGTGAAGGATGACCGCGTTGCGGGCCGCCAGCTCGCCGATGACCTCGATCGCCGCCCCGCGCACCGAGAGGGCCGTACCGTCGGGCTCGGCCTCCACGTCGATGCCTGCGCCGGTGAGCAACTCGGTCAGCGTCTCCAGCTGCGGACTGCGCACGCGGACCGCGTCGGCCCCCGAGCGGCTGACGAACTCGCTGACGGTCGTCGACGAGATGAGTCTTCCCCTGCCGATCACCACCAGCCGGTCCGCGGTGTTGGCCATCTCGGCCAGCAGATGACTCGACACCAGGACCGTGCGGCCCTCCGCCGCGAGGGCCCGCATCAGCGTGCGCACCCAGCGGATCCCCTCGGGATCCAACCCGTTCACCGGCTCGTCGAACAGCAGCACACCCGGGTTGCCGAGCAGCGCCGCGGCGATGCCGAGACGCTGGCCCATGCCCAGCGACAGCGTTCCCGCCCTCTTGTCGGCGACCGCGTCCAGTCCGACGATGTCGAGCACCTCGTCGACCCTGGTGAACGGGATCCCGCCGGTGGCGGCCAGCCAACGCAGGTGATCGCGCGCCGAGCGGTTGGGGTGGACCTGCTTGGCGTCGAGCAGCGCGCCGACGGTGCGGATCGGGTCCGTCAACTGGCGATAGGTCTTGCCGTCAATGGTCGCGGTTCCCGATGTCGGATGATCGAGTCCGAGGATCATCCGCATGGTCGTGGTCTTGCCTGCCCCGTTGGGGCCGAGAAATCCGGTGACGACGCCTGATTCGATCGAACAGGTGAGATCGTCGACCGCGCGGGTGCTCCCGACACCCCGCCCGAAGACCTTCGTCAGTCCGCGCAATTCGATCACTCGGCCCATGATCTCAGCTCAGCTGGTCGACGATCAGGTCCGCAACGGCCCGCATGCCCGCCGCATTGGGGTGCAGCGGTGCCGCCCTGCCGGGTAGGGGCAGCCCGAACCTGGTGGTCCACGGGAGGTCCGACCAGGGATGATGGTCGCGGCTGGCGGCACCTGCGCGGACCACGTCGCAGCCAGTGTCCGACGCCGCTTCCTCGGTGAGCCGCTCCAGCGTGTCGGCGATCCGACGAGCGGTCTGCAGATCCTTCTCCGCGAACGGCGGAGCGGCAGTTCCTGGCGGCGGCAGCAGCGTCAGGTAGTCGACGAACAACACCCGGGCCGAGGGAGCGCGCTCCCTCACCTCTTGCCCGACGCGCCTGAGCGAGTCGCCGACCCGACCAAGGGCCGCATCGCGCACGTCGACGTCGAGCTGTCCGCGGACGAACGGTCCGAGGAGCGGCAGCGACCGGACCCAGCGCGGCAGGGCCGCCGCGAAGAGCATCGAGACGTAGCCGACGTCGTTGCCGCCGATGGTGATGGTGACCAGGCTCTCCGACCCCGAGAGCGCGTCGAGCTGCGGCGGTGCGCTGCGGTGGCGTTCGTCGAGCACGTTCGCGGTCGTGGCACCCGAGAACGTCACGTCGACCAGGTCGTAGGCGAGGCGGTCGGCGACGAGATGGGCGTAGTTGCCGGCAGAACGTCCGGATCCGGCTGGCGCCCCGGCCGCCTTCGGCCTGATCCCTGGCCCAGCCGCCATCGACGAGCCCAGGGCGACGTACCGCCCCGTCACGCGGTGGCCGGGCTCGACGCCTGCGCCCAGAACCGCTTGGGGATCCGCCCGGCCCGGCGGGCGAGCCAGCCTGCCGTCACCGCGGCCGCCATGGCGGCGGCCATCATGGGCGGGTCGGCGGCGCGAGTGACGGCAGTCGCCAGCAGTACCGCGTCGCAGCCGAGTTCCATTGCTTGCGCCGCGTCGCTCGCAGTACCGATGCCCGCGTCGAGGACGACGGGCACGCCTGCCCGCTCGACGATGATCTCGATGTTGTGCGGATTCGAGATGCCAAGGCCCGTGCCGATCGGCGAGCCAAGCGGCATGACCGCTGCGCAGCCGGTGTCCTCCAGCCGCCGCGCCAGCACCGGGTCATCGTTGGTGTAAGCCATGACGATGAATCCGTCGTCCACCAATTGCTCTGCTGCCCTGACCAATTCGATGCCGTCGGGGAGCAGGGTGCGATCGTCGGCGATGACCTCGAGCTTGACCCAGTTGGTCTGCAGCGCTTCACGGGCCAGCTGGGCGGTCAGCACCGCCTCGGCCGCACCGCGGCAGCCGGCCGTGTTGGGCAGCGGCGTGATGCCCAGCCGATTCAAAAGGTCGAGCACCCCCGTGCCGCCGTGGGCGTCGACCCGGCGCATCGCGACGGTGGTCAGCTCGGTACCCGAGGCCACCAGCGCCTCCTCGAGCACCGCGAGGTTGGCCGCGCCGCCGGTGCCGAGGATCAACCGCGAGCCAAAGCTGCGGCCCGCGATCACCAGCTGTGATTCGTCAACCACCCTGCACCGCCGTCACGACCTCCACCTTCGCCCCGTCGGCGAGGGCATGGTGCCACTGCGAGCGCGGCACCACGGCCCAGTCGACGGCGACCGCGATGCCCTTGTCCGCCACCCCGAGGTTGGCAAGCAGCTGTTCGACGGTGGTGTTCTCGTCGACCTCGACGGACTCGTCGTTCACGACCACCTTCATATTGCTCCTCGCGTCCGCAGTCTCATATTGCTCCTCGCGTCCGCAGTCTCATATCGCTCCTCGCGTCCGCAGTCTCATATCGCTCCTCCCATCCGCAGTTTCATACGGCCACACCCACTTTCAGCTCCGTAGCGATGCGATCCGCGGTCCACGGTGCCAGCAGGAAACCGGAACGGCCGTGGCCTGCGGCGACCAGCGTGCGGTCGTCCAGCCTGCCGACGAGCGGCATGTTGTCCGGTGTCATCGGGCGCAACCCGGCGGAACACTCGGCGAGCTCGTACTCGCCGAGTGCGGGCATCACCTCACATGCGTCGTCGAGCAGCTCGCGGACGCCTGCCACGGCGGGCGCGGTGTCCCTGCCGTGCTCGTACTGCGTGGCGCCGACCACCACGCCGTCGGCGCGTGGCACCAGGTACACCTGCCTGCCGTGCACCCTGGCTCTAATCACTCGCTGCGGCAACGGCATACAACCGCGCCGCCAGCGCAGTCGCAGCACCTCACCCTTGACGGGCCGGATCGGCAATCCCGGCCACAGCGTGGGCGCATCGATGCCGTTGGCGATCACGACGACATCGGCGTCACGCGCCTCGTCCAGCGATTCGACGGGCAAGGCCCATGTCACACCGAGTGTCTCGCACTGCGCGGCAAGTGCACCGACGACGGCCCGGTTGTCAACGGCCAGTTCGGTTTCGGCCACGAACCCATGCCGGATACCCTGCGCGAGCAGCGGCTCGAGGTCACGTGCCGATCTGGTCGGCGTCACCGGATGCCCTTGAGCGGCAAGCCATTCCCCCGTCGTGGCCAGATCCGCGGCGTCGGCGCGGTCGACGGCGACCACCAGTGACTCGCGAGCCGTGACGACCTCGGGAGGCAAGCCGTCGAGGAAGTCGTCGTGCCACATCTGCAGTGAATCGAGGCCGATCTGCAGTAGCTTCTCCTCGCCGGGCCAGCCCTCGCTGTGGGGAGCCAGCATGCCGCCTGCCACCCAGGAGGCGCCGTGCGCATCGGTGCGGTGCACGCGCACCGACCAACCGTCGAGCGCCGCGCGGCGCGCGATCGACAGCCCGATGACGCCGCCGCCGACGACGGCCAGCGATGGCTCTGTCTGGTGCGGACGCAACTCCCATTCCTTCCTACGCCGGCATGACCCGGATCAGGTGTGACGGTAAGGGTGGCTATCGCACCCACTCTCAGCCCCCGGTCCCGGGACTCCCGTGTCGTGTGCCCAAGGGTACTCGCCGGTCGCTAACGTTCGCGGCATGCGTGATCCACTTCAGCGGCTCGCGGCCGCCAGGCTCTATCTGTGCACCGACGCCAGGCGCGAACGCGGTGACCTCGCCGAGTTCGCCGACGCCGCCCTGGCCGGTGGGGTCGACGTCATCCAGCTCCGTGACAAGGGCTCCGCGGGAGAGAAGCAGTTCGGCGCCCTGGAGGCGCGCGGGGAACTCGAGGCGCTCGAGATCCTCGCCGACGCCGCCCGCAGGCACGGCGCCCTCTTCGCCGTCAACGACCGCGCCGACATCGCCAGGGCGGCAGGCGCCGACGTGCTGCACCTCGGCCAGGACGACCTGCCCCTGCCCATCGCCCGCGACGTCATCGGCGCCGCCCCACTGATCGGGCGGTCCACCCACGACGCCGAACAGGTCCGGGCCGCCGTCGACGAGGCCGTCGACTACTTCTGCGTCGGCCCCTGCTGGCCGACGCCGACGAAGCCAGGGCGCACGGCGCCCGGGCTCGACCTGGTCCGCACTGCTGCCGCGCTGGGCACCGAGAAGCCGTGGTTCGCGATCGGGGGCATCGACGCGGGACGGCTCGGCGAGGTGCTGGACGCCGGTGCGCGGCGAGTGGTGGTGGTGCGGGCCATCACCGCGGCCGAGGACCCCGCTGCGGCGGCCCGGGAGCTGGCGTCGGCGCTCAGGGCTCGCGATTGAGCTGGAACGGCAGTGACGCCGACTCCGTGCGCAGCCGCTCCCAGCTCGCCGCGAAGCCGGGATGCAGTGGCAGTTCGGCCACCTCGTCCTCGGCGACCCAGCGCAGCTCGGAGCTTTCGCGGTTGGGCACCGTCTCCAGCGGTTCTGGTGCGTCGGCGATCACCGTCGTGTAGGTCCACTGCCCGCCCTTGGCCTCGGCGGTGACGACCGTGCCGCGCACCACGAGCTGATCACGGGTCAGCCCGGCTTCCTCGTGCGCTTCGCGGACGGCGGCCTGCTCGACGGTCTCGTGGCTGTCGCGGGCGCCTCCCGGCAGGCTCCAGGTGCCGCCCTGATGGCTCCATGGCGCGCGGTGCTGCAGCAGCACTGCGGCGCTGCCGTCGGGACACGGGGCCCGCAGCAGCAGACCCGCCGCGCCGTGCAGTCCCCAGAAGGGCACGCCGTCCTCCGACAAAACCCAGCCGTCCCCGTCACCACGCACGTCTTCAGGATAGGGAAGGCGCGCCGAGATTCGCTGATCTACGTGGGTGTCCTCGATTGTCCCGCGCGTCCCGCCCCCTGCTCTTAGAATTCCTTTACAGTTGAGGAGTCGGGAAAGAAGACCGAAAGCAGAGGTCCGCGCACAGGTGACTGTGGAGTTGGCGCACCCTTCCACCGAGCCCCTTGCGTCGCGCTCGCAGACAAGGCCAGCGCATCCGCGGTGGTGGTTTCTCTGGACGACGCCAGGCCGGATCCTCACGATCGGCTTCGTGCTCGCCGCGTTGGTGATCGCCTGCGCGTTCGCGACGTCGACGACCATCAACGACCGTCAGCAGGCGCTGTCGAACGTGCTCGACC
This sequence comes from Mycobacterium sp., assembly GCA_025963385.1. Taxonomy (GTDB): domain Bacteria; phylum Actinomycetota; class Actinomycetes; order Mycobacteriales; family Mycobacteriaceae; genus Mycobacterium. The sequence goes on along the minus strand of JAOPUT010000282.1, from coordinate 2,933 downwards.
ACACCGAGCCGCTCGCGTTTGCCGCCGGCCAGCTCTACACGACCCTCTCGGTCGCCGACGCGGCAGCTGCGACCGCGTTCATCTCGGGCGCGGAGCCGCGCGCCGTCCGCCAGCGCTACGAACAGGCCATCACCGATGCGTCGGTGGCGGTGACTCGCGCTTCGAGCGGGCTCACCGACGACGAGATGGTCCAGCTGCTCGGCCGAGTCAACGCCCAGCTCGCGGTCTACACCGGTCTGGTCGAGACCGCGCGCACCAACAACCGGGCAGGCAACCCTGTCGGTTCGTCGTATCTGTCGGAGGCGTCGTCGCTGATGCAGACGCAGATCCTGCCCGACGCGCAGCGGCTGTACGAGGAGACCAGCACGCAGGTCGACACCGAGACGACCGCGTCGACCAGGATCCCGGCGCCGGTGATCCTGGTGGTGCTGGCGACGCTGATGTTCGGGGCGTTCGCGAACCGGTGGCTGGCCCGGCGGACCCGGCGGCGCGTCAACATCGGGTTCGTCGCGGGCGGCCTCGCGGTGCTCATCATGATCGTGTGGGTCGGCACGGCGCTGACGATCTCCACCGCAGACAGCCGCAGCGCCAAGAGCACGGCCGCCGAGTCCCTCAAGACCGTCACGACCATGGCGATCACCGCACAGCAGGCCCGTGCGGACGAGACGCTGTCGCTGATCCGCCGCGGCGACGAGGGTGTCCGCAAGCAGTCGTACTACCAGCGCATCGACACCATGCAGCAGCAGCTCGCCGACTATCTGGGCCGCGACGACGCGATCGACAAGGCCGATCTCAAGGACGCCGAACAACTGTTGCGCCGCTGGCGCGCTGCCGACGATCGGATCAACGCCTACATCGCGGTCGGCAACTACCAGGCCGCCACCCAGGTGGCTCTCGGCACCGGCGAGGACGACTCGACCCCCGCGTTCGACAAGCTCGATGCCGCGCTGTCGAAGGGCATCGGGGAGAGCCGTCAACAGCTGCGCAACGACATCGTCAACGCGCGGCGGGTGCTGTCCGGCGCGACGGTCGGCGCGGCGGTGCTCAGCGTCATCGCGGCGATCGCGGTGGCGCTCGGGCTCTGGCCAAGGTTGAGTGAGTATCGATGAGCGCTTGCGCGAAGGGCATGAAACGGATGGTGGCCGCACTCGCGGCGGTGCTGACCATTGCCGGTTGCAGCCAGACCGCGCCTGCGGTCGACGTGCCAAGCGTGACGCTCGCACCGCCGACGCCCGCGGGGATGACGGAAGTCGCGCCGGAAGCCGTGCAACTGCCAGACACCGACACCGACGACTGCACGGCGAGCCTGCGCCCCTTCCCCACCAAGGCCGAGGCCGAGGCCGCCGTCAGCAACATCCGCAACCGCGGCAGGCTCATCGTCGGCCTCGACATCGGCAGCAACCTGTTCAGCTTCCGCGACCCGATCACCGGTGAGATCACCGGTTTCGACGTCGACATCGCAGGTGAGGTCGCCCGCGACATCTTCGGCACGCCATCGCAGGTCGAGTACCGCATCCTCTCGTCGGCCGATCGCACCGCTGCCCTGGAGAACAATCAGGTCGACATCGTCGTCAAGACGATGAGCATCACCTGCGAGCGCAAGGAGTTGGTGAACTTCTCCACCGAGTACCTGGCGGCCACCCAGCGGATCCTGGCGCCACGGGACTCGGCGATCACGAATGCCTCCGACCTCGCGGGCAAGCGGGTGTGCGCGGTCACGGGGACGACGTCGCTCGAGCGCATCCAGCAGATCAGCCCGCCGCCCGTCATCGTCGAGGTCGTGACGTGGGCCGACTGCCTGGTCGCGCTGCAGCAGCGTCAGGTCGACGCCGTCAGCACCGACGACTCGATACTCGCCGGACTGGTCTCGCAGGACCCGTATCTGCACATCGTCGGGCCGTCGATGGCCAAGGAGCCGTACGGCATCGGGATCAACAAGGAGAACACCGGCCTCGTGCGGTTCGTGAACGGAACACTCGAACGGGTCCGCCGCGACGGCACGTGGAACACGTTGTACCGCAAGTGGTTGACCGTCCTAGGCCCTGCACCCGCGCCACCAGTGCCGAAGTACGAGGACTGATGACCGCCGACGAGAAGCCAGAACCCGCCGAGGGCACGGCGTTGGACGCCGCTGACGACGAGGAGGCCTACCCGGGCACCCAGCCCGCGGAGGCCATGACCTACGACTCGCTGGCGACCCTGCGGCCGATGGCGACGCAGGCCGTATTCCGGCCGAACTTCGATGACTCCGAAGGCTTCTCGGTCAGCAGCGTCGAGACCGAACCCCACGATCTGACGACGATGCTGACCCGGCAGTGGTCGCCGATCCGACGGCTCGGCGGCGGTCTCGTGGAGGTGCCCCGGGTACCGGAGCGGGACCCGCTGGAAGCGCTGATGACCGACCCGGTCGTGGCCGAGGCCAAGCGGTTCTGCTGGAACTGCGGCAGGCCGGTCGGCCGGTCGACCTCAGACGGCGAAGCGCTGTCCGAGGGTTGGTGCCCGCACTGCGGTAGCTCGTATTCCTTTCTCCCGCAGCTGAGTCCCGGCGACATGGTGGTCGACCAGTACGAGATCAAGGGCTGCATCGCGCACGGCGGGCTCGGCTGGATCTACCTGGCATTCGATCAGAACGTCAACGATCGGCCCGTGGTTCTCAAGGGGTTGGTGCATTCGGGTGACGCCGAGGCGCAGTCGATAGCGATGGCCGAACGCCAGTTCCTGGCCGAGGTCACCCATCCGGGGATCGTGAAGATCTTCAACTTCGTCGAGCATGCCGACAAGAACGGCGACCCAGTCGGCTACATCGTCATGGAGTACGTCGGCGGAACCTCGCTCAAACAGGCGAAGGGCCACAAGCTGCCGGTCGCACAGGCGATCGCGTACATGCTCGAAATCCTGCCCGCACTTGGCTATCTGCATTCTGTCGGGCTGGT
>JAOPUT010000265.1 GCA_025963385.1 Mycobacterium sp. | reverse complement strand
CTCGGCGGGTAGGTCGGAATGCCGTGATGGGCGTGCAGTTGCTCGGCCTCGGGGTCGTGGACGCGCAGTGCGACCGAGCCGGTGCGGCGGATGACCTCGATGCGCCGCTCCCCGGCCTCGACGAACAGTCCCGGCGCCCCTTCGGCCGGTTCGAGGCGGTCGACACCGTCGAACCCCTGCACGTAGGTGGCCTCGGTGTCGGCTCGCCAACGCCCGGGTAGGTCGGCCACGGTCTCGAACTCGTCGCTGAGCCAGTGCAGGCCGGTGATGCTCACCCAGCCGAGCGGGTCGGCGTAGTAGCTCTCACGTTCGTCGTGCCATTGGTTCCACGCCGCCTCGAACGTCGCCGGGGTGGTGTCGGTGGTGACGGTCATGATGGCTGTCCTCTTCCTTGGTCGAAAATGCGCTTGAGCTCCGCTGTCGTCGCGTCGTACCTGCGGAACGCGCCGCCTGCGACGGGAACGTCGTCCGACAGCGCCACGATCAGTGCCCCGCCGGGCGGCGCGAACTCCTTCGCCGGGTACGCCCTCAGATCTCGGTACTCGGCGCCGATCGCGGCGCCGTACCGGCTGCCGTACTCGACCGTGAGATCGTCCAGCAGCGGGGCTACCAGCGGATGGTCCTGCCGGACCTCGAGAAACGTCGTCACGCGTGCGAACCTCCATCAGTACCGGCCGCGAGGTCTCACCGAGGAACACCCGTGACCGGCCGGTCATTCCGTGGTGAGTTCCTCCAGCCGGAAACCGACCTTCAGCGTCACTTGGAAGTGCGTGACCTGTCCGTCGGCCAGCTCGCCCCGGATCGACTGGACCTCGAACCAGTCCATCCCGCGCAGCGTCTGACCGGCGCGGGCTACGCCGTTGCGGATCGCGGCGTCGACCCCCTCCGGCGAGGTGCCGACGATCTCGACGATCCGGTAGGTGTGCTCGCTCATGGCAGCTCCTCTGCTCGTTGGCCCACATCGAGTCAAGCGCATCCGTCACCCTTTCCGCAGCCGTTGTGCTCGCGCAGATTTCTGGCGGCTTAACAATCCCGCCGATTAGATGTCTCCCGCAGCCCCATCCTCCGCGGCAGTGTGGGGACGATCCTGAAGCCGGTGAACCGTGCAGCCCTGCAACGGAAACCGGTGTGACGAACGATGGAAGTCGAGCATGACCGTGGTTGACGTGGCGACGACGCAGGCGCAGGCGGGCACGTTGCCCACCGCGGTCGACGCATCGCGGCACCGCGACGTCTTCCTTCCCGAGGGCGACCGCCGCCGGAGCGGCCTCAACGCCGTGCGGCGCCGGCTGCGCTGGCCCCTCGGCATCTACACGACGCCGATCGTGATCTTGGTGGTCTGGGAGATCCTCGCCGAGGCCGGAGTCCTTCCGCCCGCCTTCGCCCCTGCGCCCACTGCGGTCGTGTCGACCGCCGTCGAGCTGTGGCGCGACGGTGTGCTTGGCCCCGACCTGCTGATCTCGTTGCAGCGGGCCGGGATCGGGCTGGCTCTCGGGCTGACCGCGGGGATCGTACTCGGGATTCTGGGCGGCCTGCTGCGCAGTGGTGAGTACCTGTTCAACGGAATCGCCCAGGTGCTCAACACGATTCCCCTTCTGGCCGTGCTCCCGCTGATGGTGGTGTGGTTCGGCATCGACGAGCTGACGAAGATCCTGTTGATTTCGTTCGGCGCTGGGGTGCCGATGTACCTGAACCTGTTCGCGGCGATCCGCGGGGTGGATCAGCGGCTGATCGAAATGGCACGGACAGTGGGAGCGGGCGACTGGCGGTTGGTCAGCCGGGTACTGCTGCCGGGCGCGCTTCCAGGATTCCTGGTGGGTCTGCGCTTCTCCCTCGCGTACAGCATCCTCGGTCTGGTGGCGGCGGAGACCGTGAACGCGGACCAGGGCCTCGGATTCCTCGTGACGCAGGGTCAGACGTATCTGCAGACCAACCAGGTGTTCGTCGGGTTGGTGATCTACTCGGTGCTTGGCCTGGTGGCCGACCAGTTCGTGCGGTCGCTCGAACGGGTGCTGCTGCGCTGGCGGCCCAGTTACGAGGCGACGTGACGACCTCGGCGCTGCGGGAGCCGCGTCGGCAGACGGGTGCGCTCGCCGAACAGGTCACCAGGAAGTTCGGCGACCGTATCGTGCTCGATCACCTCGATCTCGAGATCGACGCCGAGGAACTCGTCGTCCTGCTCGGGCCGTCGGGTTGCGGCAAGAGCACGCTGCTGCGGCTGCTCGCGGGTCTGGACAAGCCGGACGGCGGCCGCATCGAGGTGCCCGCGCGACGGGCAATCGTCTTCCAGGGTGACCGTCTGCTGCCGTGGCAACGAGTGCTTCGCAACGTCACCCTGGGGTTGCGCGGACCTGACGCCGAGCAGAAGGCGCGCGCGGCATTGAGCGAAGTGGGCCTCGCGGGCCGTGAGAAGGCTTGGCCCAAGGAGCTTTCGGGTGGTGAGGCGCAACGCGTGGCACTGGCCCGTGCACTGGTTTCCGAACCCGAGCTGATTCTCCTCGACGAAC
>JAOPUT010000192.1 GCA_025963385.1 Mycobacterium sp. | reverse complement strand
CCGCGATGTCCACGAACGTGACCGGCGCGGGCACGATCTTCTCCGAACCGAAGATCTCGGCGAGCTTGTCGAGCCGCGGATCCGGCAGCGCGACGACGCCCTCGTTCGGTTCGATGGTGGCGAACGGGTAGTTGGCGGCGAGCACGTCGTTGCGCGTCAACGCGTTGAACAGCGTCGACTTTCCGACGTTGGGAAGTCCGACGATTCCAAGATTGAGGCCCACGGGTTGAACAGTCTAGGGGGCGGCCGACCTCGGTCCGTGGGCGCGCCAGCGCGCGCTGTCGGTGCACTCATCGCGATTGCCGGTACGGTCGACGTGTGTCAGGACTGCGTGGACGGTCGGCGGTGGCCGCCGACCAACGATCGGCGCTGCCTCACGTCCCCGGAATCCCCTGGTGGGCGGCCGCAATCGTGGCGGTCACGCTCACCGCCATAGGGGTGGCCTACGACGCAGGCAGCGGGACCAACGCCCTCGGTGGGGTCTTCGCGGTCTTCTACGTCCTCGGGTGCCTGGCGGCCGTCGTGGCGGTTCGTCAGTCCGGTGTCTTCACCGCGGTGATCCAACCTCCACTCATCCTGTTCGTCGCCGTCCCCTTCGCGTACTTCGTCTTCCACGGCAGCACGTTCACCGGCATCAAGGACACGCTGATCAACTGCGGATACCCGCTGATCGAGCGTTTCCCACTGATGTTCTTCACCTCCGCGACCGTGCTGCTGATCGGCATGGTCCGCTGGTATCTGGGAGTGGCCGCCAGACGCATCAGCCCCAAGGACGTCGAGACGTCTGTGGACGCGCCGGACGAGGCCGCGGCCGCGAAGCCGGCCGCCGCGGACACCAAGACACGGCGGAGCACCCGGAGCACCAAGGCGCGCGCAGCGGGCGCTACGGCAGCAGCCTCTGCTGCCGCGGCCGCGCCGGCGATGGACGACGAGGCACCGCGGCCACCGCGCCGGTCCTCGAGAGCCGCAGCGACCGGCTCACAGCGGTCCACCGGCGCGGCGGCGGGTAGCGGCTCGAGGCGCGCGCGGCACTCGCGTCCGCCCGAGACCGAGATCATCGACGCCGTGCCGCCCAGGCCGCGCAAGCGCAACGCTCCCCCGGTCGATTCACCCGCGGAACCGCGACGCCGTCCCCGTTCGGGCGAGGCGCGCGAACCCCGTGAGCCGCGAGAGCGGCGTCCGCTGCCGCCGTTGGACCGTCGAGCCAGCGCTCGCGACCGGACCGAGCGGGAGCCCTATGAGCGGCCCCAGCGACGCGAGCGTCCGGAGGGCTACGAGCGGGCCGAACGTCCTCAGCGGCGCCCCCGGTCGACGGACTACGAACCGTACGAGCCACCCCCGAGCCGCACCAACGGCAGCGGCACGCACCACCCGGTGTCGCGGGTGCGTTACCGAGGGACCGACGACGGCGAGTCGCGGACCGAGCACCGCACGCGGCCGCGTCGGCCCAGGCACTCGGCGCCGGACTCCTGGGAGTACGACGCCTGAGTTCTAGGCGTTGCGCTTGGGACGAATGGCGCGGGGCAGCGTGAACACCAGCGTCTCGTTGGCGGTCGTGACCGGCTGCACAGTGCCGTAGCCGTACTCGGCCAGACGTTCCAGCACGCCGCGCACCAGGACCTCGGGCACCGAGGCCCCTGACGTCACGCCGACGGTCGTCACGCCGTCGAGCCAGGCGGGATCGATGTCCTCGGCATAGTCGACGAGCTTGGCTTCCTGTGAGCCTGCGTTGAGGGCCACCTCGACAAGCCGCACCGAGTTGGAGGAGTTGCGGGAGCCGACCACGATCACCAGCTCGCATTCGGGCGCCATCGCCTTGACCGCCACCTGACGATTCTGGGTGGCGTAGCAGATGTCGTCGCTCGGCGGATCCTGCAGGTTGGGGAAGCGCTCACGCAGCCGCTTGACGGTCTCCATGGTCTCGTCGACGCTCAGCGTGGTCTGCGAGAGCCAGATGACCTTGTTCTCGTCGCGCACGGTGACGTTGTCGACCGAGTCCGGGCTGTCGACCACCTGAACGTGGTCGGGAGCTTCGCCGGCCGTGCCGACGACCTCTTCGTGGCCCTCGTGACCGACCAGCAGGATGTCGTAGTCGTCGCGGGCGAAGCGCTTGGCCTCGTTGTGCACCTTGGTGACCAGCGGGCAGGTGGCGTCGATGGTCATGAGGTTCCGCTCGGCGGCCTCGACGTGCACCGTCGGCGCCACGCCGTGCGCGGAGAACACCACGATGGCGCCCTCGGGTACCTCGTTGGTGTCCTCGACGAAGACGGCGCCCGCCTTGGCGAGCGTCTCGACGACGTGCCGGTTGTGCACGATCTCGTGCCGGACGTACACCGGGGCACCGTGCTGCTCCAGCGCACGCTCGACGGTCTCGACTGCGCGATCGACGCCTGCGCAGTACCCGCGCGGCTCGGCCAGCAACACCCGTTTACCTTCGACGTGCGCGGCGACGGTCCGGGTCGCACCCGGCATACCCATGTTGATCGTCGGCGGCATGTGTCCAAGGGTACTTACCCGCAGGCATCGAACACCACTTGCGGACCGACAGGCCCGGGCCGCCGTACTCTTGCACCCATGGCTACTGCCCCATACGGAGTCCGTCTGCTGGTCGGCGCCGCGGTGACCGCGCTCGAGGAAACCCGTCGACTGCCGCAGACGATCATCATGTACCCGATGACCGTCGCCAGCCAGGTCGCGCACCTGGTGATGAAGATGCAGCAGGACGTCGCCGACCTGGTCATCAAGGGTGACGAGACGCTGGACCACCTGTTTCCGCCCAAGGACGAACAGCCGGCGTGGGCGACGTTCGACGAGGACGACGACGGCGCCGGCCTCAACGACGAGGACGGGGACGAGGTCCCGCGCAACGGCGAACGCCTGACCGAGGGCCGTTTCGCGCTCTACACCACCGGCGAACCCGAGACCCGCGAGGACAAGCCCGTGAACTCGGGCGAGGCCGCCACCGCAGCGCCCGGCGTGGTCGCCGAACTGGACTACGAGTCACTGACGCTGGCCCAGCTGCGTGCTCGGCTGCCCTCGCTGAAGGTCGCCGACCTCGAGACGTTGTTGGCGTTCGAGGAAGCGACGAAGGCGCGCGCGCCGTTCCAGACGCTGCTGGCCAACAGGATCACCCGCGCGTCCGCGAAATGATCGACCCCTTCGCTCCGCAGACCCACCCCGTCGCTTCGCTCGCCCCGCTGTGACCGAACCCGCACAGGGCAAGTCGCCCGACAATCCATGGCCGGTGCGCTCGGTCGCCATGATGGTCAAGGACTGGATCGACAAGCTCGGCACGGTGTGGGTCGAGGGCCAGATCGCGCAATTGAACGTTCGGCCGAACTCCGGCACGGCCTACATCACGCTGCGGGACCCGGCGGCCGACATGTCGCTGCAGATCACCTGCCCGAGGGACCTGGTGTACAACGCACCGGTGAAGCTCGCGGAGGGCACGCAGGTGATCATGCACGGCAGGCCCAACTTCTTCGTCGGGCGAGGGACCTTCTCCCTGCGGGTGAACCAGATCCGCGCCGTCGGCATCGGCGAACTGCTGGCCCGCATCGATCGCCTTCGCAAGCTGCTCGACGCGGAAGGCCTGTTCGATCCCCGCCTGAAGCGACCGATTCCGTTCCTGCCCAACACGATCGGATTGATCACCGGTCGTGCGTCGGCAGCCGAGCGGGACGTCATGTCCGTGGCCGAGGCACGTTGGCCCGCAGTGCGTTTCGCGTTGCGTAACACGATCGTCCAGGGGCCCAGCGCGGTGGCGCAGATCGTCGACGCGCTTCGCGATCTGGACGACGACCCCGAGGTCGACGTCATCGTGCTCGCCAGGGGCGGCGGCAGCGTCGAGGATCTGCTGCCCTTCTCCGACGAGACGCTGTGCCGCGAGATCGCCAAGTGCTCGACGCCGGTGATCAGCGCCATCGGCCACGAACCGGACAACCCGCTGTGCGACCTGGTCGCCGACGTGCGCGCCGCCACGCCGACCGACGCCGCCAAGCGCGTGGTGCCGGACGCCGCCGAGCAGCAGGCGCGGATCGACGATCTGCGCAGCCGCAGCGCGCGGGCCCTTCGCAACTGGGTGCACCGCGAGCAACACACGCTGAGTCAGTTGCGCAGCCGCCCGGTGCTCGCCCAACCGCTGGCCGCGCTCACCGCCCGCGGCGAGGAGATCCACCGCGCCCTGGCCACCGCCCGCCGCGACGTCACCAGGCTCATCGAAGCCGAGAGCAGAAGCGTCGGGCACCTGTCAGCCCGGCTGGCCACCCTGGGACCGGCAGCCACGCTGGCGCGGGGCTACGCCGTGGTCCAGGTCGCGTCCGGGTCGATGGCGGTGCTTAGGTCGACGGCGGACGCACCGGCCGGAACCCGACTACGGATACGCGTCGCCGATGGCGCCATCACCGCGGTAAGCGAAGGGACAGATGAAGCCCATTAGTCAATTGGGGTATGAAGAATCCCGCGACGAACTCATCGAGGTGGTGCGCCAGCTGGAGCAGGGCGGCCTCGATCTGGACGCCTCACTCAAGCTCTGGGAAAGAGGCGAGGAGCTGGCTAAACGCTGCGAAGAACACCTTGCGGGCGCCCGCGAGAAGGTCGAGAGGGCGCTGGCCTCCAGGGACGACGAAGAATCTTGACAACGAAACCAGTTTCTCCGTAGGCGCTCGAAACTGGAACACGTTTCAGTTAGTCTTCCTGGCATGGGTGACTCGACGCTGACCACTGACCTCGGCCGCGTGCTGGTAACCGGCGGCTCCGGGTTCGTCGGCACCAACCTCGTCACCGAGCTGCTCGACCGCGGTCACCAGGTCCGCTCCTTCGACCGCGCGCCGTCGCCCCTGCCGCCGCGCGACGGATTGCAGACGGTCGTCGGCGACATCACCGACGCCACCGACGTCGCCAACGCCGTGGCGGACATCGACACCGTCATCCATACCGCCGCGGTCATCGACCTGATGGGCGGCGGCTCTGCGCCTGCCCGCGAACGCAGCTTCGCCGTGAACGTCGACGGAACGAAGAACCTCGTGCACGCGGCACAGAAGGCCGGCGTGAAGCGGTTCGTCTACACCGCGTCCAACAGCGTCGTGATGGGCGGCCACAGCATCACCGGCGGTGATGAGACCATGCCCTACACAACGCGATTCGCCGATCTCTACACCGAGACCAAGGTGGTGGCGGAGAAGTTCGTGCTCTCCGAGAACGGCAATG
>JAOPUT010000164.1 GCA_025963385.1 Mycobacterium sp. | reverse complement strand
CGGTGACAACGCACAGAACGGCGGCGGCCTCGTCGTCGACATGAACGCGCTGAACCAGATCCACTCGATGAACAGTGACAGCCACCTCGTCGACGTGGACGCCGGCGTGAACCTGGACCAGCTGATGCGGGCCGCGCTCCCGCTCGGGTTGTGGGTGCCCGTGTTACCCGGCACCAGGCAGGTCACCATCGGCGGCGCGATCGCCTGCGACATCCACGGCAAGAACCACCACAGCGCGGGCAGCTTCGGCAACCACGTCCGGTCGATGGACCTGTTGACCGCCGACGGCGAGGTGCGCACGCTCACCCCCGACGGCGACGAAGCCGAGTTGTTCTGGGCGACGGTCGGCGGCAACGGACTGACGGGCATCATCCTGCGCGCCACCATCGCGATGACCCCGACGGAGACCGCCTACTTCATCGCCGACGGCGACGTCACGCCCACCCTCGACGAAACCATTGCCTTCCACAGCGACGGGTCCGAGGATCGCTACACCTACTCGAGTGCCTGGTTCGACGCGATCAGCGCCCCGCCGAAACTGGGTCGCGCCGCCATCTCCCGCGGTTCGCTCGCCACGCTGGATCAGCTGCCCGCGAAGCTTCAGAAGGATCCGCTGAGATTCGATGCGCCGCAGCTTCTCACGTTCCCCGACGTCTTTCCCAACGGCCTGGCCAACAAGTACACGTTCGGGCCCATCGGCGAGCTCTGGTACCGCAAGTCGGGCACCTACCGCGGCAAGGTCCAAAACCTGACGCAGTTCTATCATCCGCTCGACATGTTCGGTGAGTGGAACCGCGCCTACGGGCCGTCCGGGTTCCTCCAGTACCAGTTCGTGGTGCCCACCGAGGCGGTCGACGAGTTCAAGGCCATCATCGTCGACATCCAGCGCTCCGGGCACTACTCGTTCCTCAACGTGTTCAAGCTCTTCGGTGCGGGAAACCAAGCGCCGCTGAGCTTTCCGATACCCGGCTGGAACGTGTGCGTGGACTTCCCGATCAAGGCGGGGCTGAACGAGTTCGTCACCGAACTCGACCGTCGCGTCCTCGAGTTCGGCGGCAGGCTCTACACCGCCAAGGACTCCCGCACCACCGCCGAGACCTTCCACGCCATGTACCCGCGAATCGACGAGTGGATCGCGGTGCGCCGCAAGGTCGATCCCGCCGGCGTGTTCGTCTCCGACATGGCCCGACGTTTGGAGCTTCTGTAAATGGTGTTCGACGCCTTGGGCAACCCGCAGGCAATCCTCCTGCTGGGCGGCACCTCCGAGATCGGGCTGGCGATCTGCGAGCGCTACCTGCGCGATGCGCCCGCGCGCGTGATCCTGGCCGACCTGGCGGACCACCCGCGCAAGGCGGACGCCATCGCCGCGATGACGTCCGCAGGTGCCAAGTCGGTCGAGTGGATCGACTTCGACGGGGTCCGCAGCGACGAGCATCCGGCGGTGATCGACAAGGCCTTCGCCGGCGGCGACGTAGATGTCGCGGTGGTGGCGTTCGGCCTGCTCGGTGACGCCGAGCAGCTGTGGCAGGACCAGCGCAAGGCCGTGCAGATCGCCGAGATCAACTACACCGCAGCGATTTCCGTCGGCGTACTGCTCGGGGAGAAGATGCGCGCCCAGGGTTCCGGCCGGATCATCGCGATGAGCAGCGCGGCAGGCGAGCGGGTGCGCCGCTCCAACTTCGTCTACGGCTCGACCAAGGCCGGTCTCGACGGCTTCTACCTCGGACTGGGAGAGGCGTTGCGCGAGTTCGGTGTTCGCGTCCTCGTCATTCGTCCGGGCCAGGTGCGCACGGCGACGACGATCGCGCACCTCAAGGCGACGGGCGCCAAGGAGGCGCCGTTCACCGTCGACAAGGAGTACGTCGCCGAGCTCGCGGTGACGGCATCGGCCAAGGGCAAGGAACTGGTCTGGGCGCCGGGTGCGTTCCGGTACGTGATGATGGTGCTGCGACACGTGCCGCGGCCGATCTTCCGCAAGCTGCCGATCTGAGCGTCATGCGTCCTGCGCCGCGCGTAGTGGCCCACATGGCGGCCGCCGTCGTCGTGGCGGTCGTGGTTTCAGCAGTCTCGCTGGTGGCGATCGCCCGCGTCCAGTGGCCCGCGTTCAACTCGTCGAACCAGCTGCACGCGCTCACGACCGTCGGTCAGTTCGTCTGCCTGGCAGGGCTTTTCGCGTCGGGATGGCTGTGGCGCACCAACCGCCGGCTGATCGCGCGCATCGCCTCCGTGGTGTTCCTCTCGGCCCTCTCGGTCGTGACGCTGGCGATGCCGCTGGGCGCCACCAAGCTGTACCTCTTCGGCGTCTCGGTCGACCAGCAGTTCCGCACCGAGTACCTGACCCGGCTCACCGACACCGTCGTGCCGCACGACATGACCTACCTCGGCCTCCCGCCCTACTATCCGCCGGGCTGGTTCTGGCTGGGCGGCAGGCTCGCCGCCCTGACCGGCACCCCCGCCTGGGAGATGTTCAAGCCGTGGTCGATCGTGTCGATCACCGCGGCGATCGTCGTCGCACTGGTGCTGTGGGCCGCGATGATCCGCTTCGAGTTGGCGCTGGTGGTGTCGACCGCCACCGCCGCGGCCACCCTCGCGTACGCGCCCGCCGAGCCGTACGCGGCGATCATCACGGTGCTGCTGCCCCCGGTGTTCGTGCTGGCGTGGTCGGGGCTGCGCGGTAACTCGAGATCTGGCGGCTGGGCGGCCGTCGTCGCCGTCGGATTGTTCCTCGGCATGGCGGCGCTGTTCTACACGCTCCTGCTCGGCTTCGCGGCGTTCACTCTGGTCATCATGGCGCTGCTGGCCGCCGCCGCCCGCCGGACGTGGGACCCGCTGCTGCGGGTGGCCGTCGTCGGGGTGATCGCCGGAGCCATCTCGCTGCTCGGCTGGGCCCCCTATCTCCTCGCGGCCTCGAAGGGTGTGCCCGCCGACACCGGCACCGCGCAGCACTACCTGCCGTCCGACGGGGCGCGGCTGACGTTCCCGATGCTCGACTTCACCCTCCTCGGCGCACTGTGCATGGTGGGCACGCTGTGGCTCGTCGTGCGCGCCCGCACCTCCACTCGCGCGGGCGCGCTCGCGGTCGCCGTACTCGCCGTCTACGCCTGGTCACTGCTGTCGATGCTGACCACGCTGGTGGGCACGACGCTGCTCTCCTTCCGTCTGACCCCCACGCTGACGGTGCTGCTGACGGCGGCAGGTGCGTTCGGGTTCGTCGAGGCCACGCTGGCCATCGCTTCCCGGTACACCCCGCGGACCAGGCAACGCGTCGTCGCCGCGGGCGCGGCACTCGGGGCCATCGGCGCCATGACGTTCACCCAGGACATCCCCGACGTGCTGCGACCCGACATCGTCGTCGCCTACACCGACACCGACGGCACCGGCCAGCGTGCCGACCGTCGGCCTCCAGGAGCAGAGCAGTACTACCGCGAGGTCGACGCCAGGATCGGCGAGGTCACCGGCCGCCCCAGGAACGAGACCGTCGTGATGACGGCCGACTACAGCTTCCTCGCCTACTACCCCTACTACGGATTCCAGGGCCTGACGTCGCACTACGCCAACCCGCTCGCACAGTTCAAGGAGCGCTCGGCCGCCATCGAGGGCTGGGCCACCATCACCAAGCCGGATCAGTTCATCGCAGCCCTCGACAAGCTGCCCTGGGCAGCGCCGACCGTGTTCCTCATGCGGCACGGGGCCAACGACACGTACACGCTGCGGCTGGCCAGTGACGTCTACCCGAACCAGCCAAACGTCCGCCGCTACCAGGTGGCGCTGGACGCCGCGCTGTTCGACGATCCGCGGTGGGACGTGTCCGACATCGGGCCCTTCGTCCTGGCAGTCCGGAAGTAACTCATGGTGACCAGTAAGACGTCGCCGACCGGGCCACTAACATCTAGCCCCGTGACAGGTGCCGGGGCCAACCACAGGACCGCGCGACTCGTCGCCATCGTCGCAGGCCTGCTCGGCGCCGCGCTGGCCTTGGCCACCCCCTTCCTGCCGGTCACGCAGACCACCGCCAAGCTGAACTGGCCGCAGAACGGCGTCATGCAGAGCGTCAACGCGCCGCTCATCGGCTACGTGGCGACCGATCTGAACGTCTCCATTCCGTGCCGCGCCGCCGCGGGCCTGGTCGGCGCCGAGAACGCCAGCCGGACCGTGCTGCTGTCCACCGTTCCCAAGCAGGCGCCCAAGGCCGTCGACCGCGGCCTACTGATCGAGCGCGTCGGCGGCGACCTCCTCGTCATCGTCCGCAACACCCCCGTCGTCACCGCTCCGCTGACCCAGGTACTCAGCCCGGCGTGCCAACAGTTGACGTTCACCGCCCACGCCGACAGGGTCACCGGTGAGTTCGTCGGGCTCGTCGCGGGACCGGATTCCGAGGGGCAGGCCAAACCAGGCGATCCGCTCAGGGGCGAGCGCAGCGGCTACGACTTCCGCCCGCAGATCGTCGGCGTCTTCACCGACCTGTCCGGACCCGCTCCGCCGGGCCTGCAGTTCTCGGCCACCATCGACTCGCGCTACAGCACCTCGCCGACGCTGCTCAAGATGCTGGCGATGATCGTCGGCATCGCGATGACCGTGATCGCCCTCGGCGCGCTGCACGTCCTCGACACCGCCGACGGCATGAAGCACCGACGGTTCCTTCCGCCGCGCTGGTGGTCGGTGAAACCGTTGGACGGCCTGGTGATCCTGGTGTTGGTCTGGTGGCACTTCGTCGGTGCCAACACCTCCGACGACGGCTACATCCTGACCATGGCGCGGGTGTCCGAGCACGCCGGCTACATGGCCAACTACTACCGCTGGTTCGGTACGCCCGAGGCGCCGTTCGGCTGGTACTACGACCTTCTCGCGCTGTGGGCGCACGTCAGCACCGCCAGCGTCTGGGTGCGACTGCCCACGCTGGTCATGGCGCTGGCGTGCTGGTGGGTAATCAGCCGCGAGGTGATCCCGCGACTCGGGCACGCGGTCAAGACCAGTCGGGCCGCGGCGTGGACCTCGGCGGGCATGTTCCTGGCCTTCTGGCTGCCGCTCAACAACGGGCTGCGCCCCGAACCGATCATCGCCCTCGGCATCCTGCTCACGTGGTGCTCGGTCGAACGCGGTGTCGCCACCAGCAGGCTGCTACCTGTCGCGATCGCGATCATCATCGGCGCGCTGACCCTCTTCTCCGGGCCCACCGGCATCGCCGCCGTCGGCGCCCTCCTCGTCGCCATCGGTCCGCTGAAGACCATCGTGGCGGCGCACACGTCGCGCTTCGGCTACCTCGCGCTGCTCGCCCCGATCCTGGCCGCAGGCACCGTGACCATCTTCCTGATCTTCCGCGACCAGACGCTCACCAGCGAGGTGCAGGCCAGCGCGTTCAAGTCCGCCGTCGGCCCCAGCCTGGCCTGGTTCGACGAGCACATCCGCTACGAGCGCCTCTTCATGGCCAGCCCCGACGGCTCGGTCGCCCGCCGCTTCGCCGTGCTGGCACTCCTTCTCGCACTTGCCGTTTCGGTGGCGATGTCGCTTCGCAAGGGCCGGATCCCCGGGACCGCCTCAGGGCCGAGTCGCCGCATCATCGGCATCACGATCATCTCGTTCCTGATGATGATGTTCACCCCGACGAAGTGGACGCACCACTTCGGCGTGTTCGCCGGTCTCGCCGGATCGCTCGGCGCGCTGGCCGCCGTCGCCGTGGCAGCGGGCGCCATGAAGTCGCGCCGCAACCGCACCATCTTCGCCGCCACGGTGCTGTTCATGACGGCGTTCTCGTTCGCCAGTGTGAACGGCTGGTGGTACGTCTCGAACTTCGGCGTGCCATGGTCGAACCAGTTCCCGCAGTACAAGTTCGGCTTCACCACGATCCTGCTCGGCTTCGCGGTCCTGCTGCTGCTGGTGGCGGCGTGGCTCCACTTCAGCGGCCGCGGCAGCAGCACACCGAGCAAACCTCGACGCTGGTCTCGAATTGCGCAGGCGCCCTTGACGATCGCCGTCTGGGCTCTGGTGGCCTTCGAGGTGTTCTCACTCACCGCCGCGATGATCGGGCAGTACCCGGCCTGGACCGTCGGCCGATCCAACCTCGAGGCCGTGGCGGGCAAGACGTGCGGACTGGCCACCGACGTGATGGTCGAACAGGATCCCAATGCCGGGATGCTCCTGCCCGTGAACACGCCGGTGGGGGCCGCGCTCGGCGCCACCCTGGCACAAGGCTTCGGCCCCAACGGAATTCCCGCCGACGTGTCGGCCGACCCCGTCATGGAGCCGCAGGGCAGCGGCAACTTCGCCGACAATGACGGCTCCGTGGTGACGGGCAGCGAACCGGGCACCGAGGGCGGCACCACCGCGGCCGCGGGCGTCAACGGCTCGCGGGCGCGGCTGCCGTACAACCTCAACCCTGCCACCACGCCCGTCATGGGCAGCTGGCGCGCAGGTACCCAGCAGCCCGCCCAGCTGCGGTCCGCGTGGTATCGGCTGCCCAACCGCGACACGGCAGGCCCCCTGCTGGTGGTCGCCGCCGCGGGACGGTTCGATCCAGGCGAGGTCACCGTGCAGTGGGCGACTGATCAGCAGGCCGCCAGCGGGGAGCCGGGCGGCAGCGTCGGCTTCGGGGACGTCGGCGCCGTGCCCGCATGGCGCAACCTCCGCGTGCCGCTGAACGCCATCCCGCGGGACGCTACGCAGGTGCGCCTCGTCGCGTCCGACGAGGACCTCGCCCCCCAGCACTGGATCGCCGTCACCCCACCGCGGATCCCGCAGCTGCGGACGCTGCAGGACGTCGTCGGCTCCACCGACCCGGTGCTCATGGACTGGCTCGTCGGGCTGGCCTTCCCGTGCCAGCGTCCGTTCGGCCACCAGAACGGCGTCACCGAAGTGCCCAAGTGGCGCATCCTGCCTGACCGTTTCGGGGCCGAGGCCAACTCTCCCGTGATGGACTACCTCGGCGGCGGACCGCTCGGCATCACCGAACTGCTGGTGCGCGCAGAACCGGTGCCGACCTACTTGAAGGACGACTGGTTCCGCGACTGGGGCGCGCTGCAGAGGCTAACGCCGTGGTACCCCGACGCCCAGCCGGCACGCCTCGATCTCGGCACCGCCACCCGGAGCGGGCTGTGGACCCCGGGACCCTTGCGACTGAGCTGAGCACCGAAAACCCCACGCCGCCGCATGGCGACGCGGCGCACACGAGGACGTCGCATAGCATCGACGCTCGTGCCCGCCAGGACCGTTCGACTCATCGCGATCATCGCGGGCGTCATCGGACTCCTGCTGTGCGCGCTCACCCCGCTGCTACCCGTCAAGCAGACGACCGCCGTCATCCTCTGGCCGCAGGGCATCGGATCCGACGGATTGATCACCGACGTGACGGCTCCCCTGGTGTCGGGCGCACCGCTGGCACTCGACGCCTCGATCCCCTGCCGGGCGGTCTCGACACTGCCCGCCGCCGGCGGCGTCGTCCTCTCGACCATTCCCGACGGCGGCATCGACGCCGGACGCAACGGACTGTTCGTCCGGGCCACCGCCGACAGCGTGATCGTGGCGTTCCGCGACTCGGTGGCCGCCGTCGCACCGAGGCAGGCGGTCGACTCCGGCGCCTGCAGCACGCTGCACGTGTGGGCCAACGTCGGCGGCGTCGGCGCGGACTTCGTCGGCATCCCCGGAGCCACCGGCACCCTGGCGCCTGAGAAGAAGCCTCAGGTGGCAGGCGTATTCACCGACCTGAAGGTGGCCGCTCAGCCGGGCCTGTCCGCTCGCATCGACGTCGACACCCGCTTCATCACCTCGCCGACCGTCCTGAAGACCGCGCTCATGGTGCTCGGCGTCCTGGCCACCATCGCCTCGATCGTGGCGCTTGCCGTACTGGACCGCCGGGCCGGCCGCCGGGTGCATGGCGCGTGGCGCCGGTTCTGGCGCGCCGGGGTGGCGACCTGGCTGGCCGATGCGGTCGTCGTCGGCACCCTGGTGCTGTGGCACGTCGTCGGCGCGATCTCGTCGGACGACGGCTACAACCTCACCATCGCGCGGGTGTCGGGAGACGCCGGCTACGCCGCGAACTACTACCGCTACTTCGGGGCGACCGAGGCACCGTTCGACTGGTACCAGTCGGTGCTCGGCCACCTCGCCGCGATCAGCACCGCAGGCGTGTGGATGCGCCTGCCCGCCCTGCTCGCGGGTATCGCCACATGGGTGCTGCTGAGCCGCTGGGTGATTCCTCGCCTCGGGAGGCGGCTGGCCGCCAACAGGGTCGCGGTCTGGACCGGCGCCGCGGTCTTCCTGGCCAGCTGGCTTCCGTTCAACAACGGTTTGCGACCCGAGCCGCTGATCGCCTTCGGCGTGCTGCTGACGTGGGTGCTCGTCGAGTACTCGATCGGCGCCCGCCGGACGTGGCCCGCAGCGGCCGCCATGATCGTCGCGATGTTCAGCGTGACACTGGCCCCGCAGGGACTGATCGCGATCGCACCGCTTCTGGTCGGCGCGCGGGGCATCGTCCGCGTCGCTCGCGACCGGCGCGCCGGCGACGACGGGACCGGGCTGTGGGCCCCCCTCGCCGCCTACGCGGCGTCCCTTTCGCTGGTGTTCGTGATCGTCTTCCGCGACCAGACGCTGGCGACCGTCGCCGAGTCCGCCAGGATCAAGTACACGGTCGGTCCCACGATCTCCTGGTATCAGGAGTTCCTCCGCTACTACTTCCTCACCGTCGAGGACAGCGTCGACGGATCCCTGACCCGGCGCTTCGCGGTGCTGATCCTGCTGCTGTGCCTCTTCGGCCTGCTCGCGGTCATCCTGCGCCGCGGCAGCCTGCCCGGCATGGTCACCGCGCCGGTCTGGCGCCTCATCGGGACGACGGCCGTCGGTCTGCTGCTGCTGACGTTCACACCGACCAAGTGGGCAGTGCAGTTCGGCGCCTTCGCGGGCCTCGGCGGTGCGCTCGGCGCGGTCACCGCGTTCACGTTCTCGCGCGTCGGGCTGCACAGCCGACGCAACCTGGCGCTGTACGTCACCGCGCTGCTGTTCGTGTTGGCGTGGGCCACCTCCGGCATCAACGGCTGGTTCTACATCGGCAACTACGGCGTGCCGTGGTTCGACAAGCAACCGCTGATCGCCGGTACGCCCGTGACGTCGATGTTCCTCGGCTTGGCCATCGCCTGCGGTCTGCTGGCGGGCTGGCTGCACTTCCGCATGGACTACACCGGGCACGTCGAGGTCAAGAACACGCGGCGCAACCGGGTGCTGGCCTCCACCCCGCTGCTGGTGGTGGCGACCCTGATGGTGCTCCTCGAGGTCGGTTCGATGGTGAAGGGCGCGGCAGCGCGCTACCCCAGCTACACCACGGCGAAGGCCAACGTCGATGCGCTCGCCTCCGGACTGAGTTCGTCGAGCTGTGGCATGGCCGACGCGGTTCTCGTCGAGGCCGATCCGAATGCCGGTCTGCTGCAACCGGTTCCCGGCCAGCAGTTCGGCCCGGCGGGCCCACTCGGCGGGATCAACCCGCAGGGGTTCACCCCCAACGGCGTGAGCGACACCCTGCTGCCACCGGAACCCGTCACGGCCAACCCCGGCACCGTCAACTCGCCGGGCTCACCCGACAAGCCGAACTCCGGCATCGGCTTCTCGGCGGGTACCGGTGGCGGCTACGGCCCCGCGGGTGTCAACGGCTCCCGCGTCTTCCTGCCGTTCGGGCTCGACCCCGCCCGCACGCCCGTGATGGGCAGCTACGGCGAGAACACGGCGGCCGCCAAGGCGACGTCGGCCTGGTACGCGCTGCCCCCGAGGACACCGGACCGGCCGATCGTCGCCATCGCCGCCGCGGGCGCCATCTGGTCCACCGACGAAGAGGGCAACTTCAACTACGGGCAGTCGCTGCGACTGCAGTGGGGCGTGGCCAACCCGGACCGCACCTTCCGGCCGCTCGCCGAGGTGCAACCCATCGATCCGCTGGTGCCGCAGCGAGCCTGGCGCAACCTGCGCTTCCCACTGACCTCGGCACCACCGGAGGCCAACGCGGCTCGCATCGTCGCCGACGACCCGAACCTGTCCACCGACCAGTGGTTCGCGTTCACCCCGCCGCGCGTCCCGACCCTGCAGAGCGCGCAACGGTTCCTCGGTTCGACGACGCCGGTGCTGATGGACATCGCGACCGCCGCCAACTTCCCCTGCCAGCACCCCGCCACCCAGCATCTCGGCATCGCCGAACTGCCGGAGTACCGAATCCTGCCCAACGCCAAGCAGGTCGTCGTCTCGTCGAACCAGTGGCAGTCCGCCGACGACGGCGGCCCGTTCCTCTATATCCAGGCGCTGCTGCGCACCTCCACGGTGCCGACCTACCTGAGCGGTGACTGGTACCGCGACTGGGGTTCGATCGAGCGCTACGACCGCATCGTGCCCGCCGCGACCGCCCCCGACGCCCGCGTCGAGCAGGGCACCGAGACCGTCCTCGGCTGGACCCGCCGCGGCCCGATCCGAGCCCTGCCCCTGGAGACGGACTCGTGAAGACGACACGCTGGGTAGCGATGATCGCCGGACTGATCGGCTTCGTGCTGTCCGTGCTGACGCCGCTGCTGCCCGTGGTGCAGACGACCGCGATGGTGAACTGGCCGCAGGCCGGGCAGCTGACCAACGTCACCGCGCCACTGATCTCGCTGACGCCGGTGAGCATGTCGGCCACCGTGCCATGCCAGCTGATCAAGGACATGCCGCCGAGCGGCGGCCTGGTTCTCGGCACCGCACCCGCCAACACCAAGGACGCCGCACTCAACGCCCTCTTCGTCAACGTCACCACCTCCCGCGTCGACGTCACCGACCGCAACGTGGTGGTGGCGAGCGTGCCGCGGGCACAGGTGGTTGGCTCCGCGGCCGTGCCGGGATGTTCGAGCATCGACGTCGTCTCCGACGAGTCGGGGACCTTCGCGACGTTCGTCGGGCTCAAGGGCCAGGACGGCAAGGAACTCCGCACCGGGTTCGCCGACCCCAACCTGCGACCGAACTTCGTTGGCGTCTTCACCGACCTGAAGGGGCCTGCCCCGCAAGGACTCTCGCTGTCGACGACCATCGACACCCGTTTCACCACCAAGCCGACGGTGCTGAAGCTCGGGGCGATGCTGCTGGCGATGATCGCCACCGTGATCGCGGTCGTCGCGCTGTGGCGTCTCGACCAGCTCGACGGCAGGCGCATGCAGCGGGTGATCCCGTCGCGGTGGCGCACCTTCAGCGCGACCGACGTCGTCGTCGTCGGTGGATTCCTGCTCTGGCACGTGATCGGCGCCAACTCGTCGGATGACGGCTACATCCTGCAGATGGCCCGCGTCGCCGACCGCGCGGGATACATGTCGAACTACTTCCGCTGGTTCGGCAGCCCGGAGGATCCGTTCGGCTGGTTCTACAACGTGCTCGCCCTGATGACGCACGTCAGCGACGCCAGCATCTGGATGCGGTTGCCGGACTTGATCTGTGCGCTGGTCTGCTGGCTCCTGCTGTCGCGCGAGGTGCTCCCCCGGCTCGGCCCGTCGGTGGCGTCGAGCCGCTCGGCGATGTGGGCGGCCGGACTGGTCCTGATGGCGGCGTGGATGCCGTTCAACAACGGCCTGCGACCCGAGGGTCAGATCGCGACCGGCGCATTGATCACCTACGTGCTCATCGAGCGGGCGATCATCTCGGGCAGGCTCACCCCTGCCGCGCTGGCGATCATCTCCGCCGCCTTCACCCTCGGCATCCAGCCGACCGGCCTCATCGCGGTGGCCGCCCTGCTGGCAGGCGGGCGCCCACTGCTGCGCATCCTGGTGCGCCGCCATCGCCTCGTCGGCACCTGGCCGCTGGTGCTGCCCCTCCTTGCGGCGGGGACCATCATCCTCACCGTGGTCTTCGCCGATCAGACACTGGCAACGGTGTTGGAGGCCACCAGGATTCGCACCGCGATCGGCCCGAGCCAGGCCTGGTACACCGAGAACCTGCGCTACTACTACCTGATCCTGCCGACCGTGGACGGCTCGCTGTCGCGGCGCTTCGGCTTCCTGATCACCGCGCTGAGCCTGTTCGTCTCGCTGTTCATCATGTTGCGGCGCAAGCGAGTTCCCGGCGTGGCTCGCGGCCCCGTGTGGCGGTTGGCCGGAATCATCTTCGGCACCATGTTCTTCCTGATGTTCGCGCCGACGAAGTGGGTGCACCACTTCGGGCTGTTCGCCGCCGTGGGCGCCGCGATGGCAGCGGTCGCGACGGTACTGGTGTCGCCGATGGTGCTGCGCTCGGCGCGGAACCGCATGGCGTTCACCGCCGCCGTGCTGTTCGTGCTCGCACTGACCTTCTCCAGCACCAACGGCTGGTGGTACGTCTCGAGCTACGGCGTGCCGTTCAACAATGCGATGCCGAAGATCGGTGGCGTCACCGTCAGCGCGATCCTGTTCGCCCTTTTCGGCGTCGCCGCGCTGTGGGCGTTCTGGCTGCACTTCGCGCGGGACCGCGGCGAGAACAAGCTGGTGCGCCTGGTGACCGCGGCGCCGATCCCGGTCACGGCGGGCTTCATGGTGCTCGTCTTCGTCGGGTCGATGCTCGCCGGCGTGGTGCGGCAGTACCCGACCTACTCCAACGGCGCGTCCAACCTCAAGGCGTTCACAGGCGGCTGCGGCCTCGCCGACGACGTGCTCGTCGAACCGGACAGCAACGCCGGATTCCTCACCGCACTGCCTGGCGACTCAGGCGCGTCTTCTTGGGGCCCACTCGGCCCGCTCGGCGGGGTCGGCCCCGTCGGGTTCACTCCCAATGGCGTGCCGGATCACATCGTCGCAGAAGCGATTCGGAACGACCTGCCGACGCCGGGGCACGACTACGACTGGGACGAGCCGGTCAAGTTGACGACCCCTGGCGTCAACGGATCGACCGTCCCGCTGCCCTACGGCCTTGACCCGAGGCGCGTGCCGCTCGCGGGCACCTACGTCGGCGGCCCCGCACAGCAGCAGAGCCGTCTGACGTCGGCGTGGTACCAACTGCCCGCCCGCGACGACGCGCATCCTCTCGTCGTCGTCACCGCAGCGGGCAGCATCACCGGCAACAGCGTCTTCAACGGCCACACCGAGGGTCAGCGCGTCGAATTGGAGTACGCCCGAACGGGACCGGACGGAGCACCGGTCGCGGCGGGCCGCGTGGTCCCCTACGACATCGGGCCCATTCCGGCATGGCGCAACCTGCGGTTCGACCGCTCGCAGATCCCCGCCGACGCGACGTCCGTGCGCATCGTCGCCGAGGACCTGTCGCTGACTCCTGGCGACTGGGTCGCCGTCACACCGCCGCGCGTCCCCGAGCTGAAGTCCGTGCAGCAGTACGTCGGCTCGGAGCAGCCGGTGCTGATGGACTGGGCCGTCGGCCTTGCCTTCCCGTGCCAGCGGCCGATGTTCCACGCCAACGGCGTCACCGAGGTCCCCAAGTTCAGGATCACGCCCGACTACAACGCCAAGCGCAAGGACACCGACACCTGGCAGGACGGCCTCAACGGCGGCCTGCTCGGCATCAGCGACCTTCTCCTGCGCCAGAACCTGATGTCGACGTACCTGTCACACGACTGGGGCCGCGACTGGGGCTCGCTGCGCAGGTTCGACACGGTCGTCGAGGCGCAGCAGGCGCAGATCCAGCTCGGCACGGCCACGCACAGCGGGCTGTTCTCGCCAGGGAAGATCCGGATCAAGCCGTAAGTCAGTGCGGCGTACCGAGATACGGGAACTCGCTCAACGTGTCGGAGTGCGGACTGAGGCCCGACGGCGGGATGTCGCCCTTGGACAGGAAGCGCAGCCGATAGTCGATCACGTCGTCGGTGAACACGCGACCGTTGGGATACTTCGCGGGCTTCGACGGATCGAACGTCAGCATGTCGGGCAGCGTGCCCTCCTCGTCGATCGCGGCGATCGCCTCCTCGTGGGAGTAGCCGCCGGTGTGGCCCATCAGGTGGATGAACTGCCCGATCCACCGTTCGCGATCGTGGATCGGCTCGCTCGCGTTGTACTCCAGCTTCGTGTCGTCGGTGTTGAAGAAGCTGCTGACCGACGGGTGCCCGGCCCGGTCCACGTGCAACAGTTCACCGTCGCGATGCAGGCTGCAGCGGCCCCAGATCCTGACGTCGGGGCTCGCGCCGAGGAACGCGGTCGGCATTTCGAGCACGATGGAGAACACGTTGGCCGCCGAGTTGGAGTCGACGCCCGTCCACGGTGCGTCACCAGGGATGTGCAGATCGGTGAAGTTGCGGCCGCCCGAGGTGTCGAAGAGGTTCTTGACGCCGTCGAAGTCGAAGAAGAACGCGTCGCTGCGCGCGCCTGCGAAGAAGGTGAACTCCCCCGACGTCGCGATGATCGGCGTCTTA
>JAOPUT010000138.1 GCA_025963385.1 Mycobacterium sp. | reverse complement strand
CCGTCATTTTCAGGAATCGTGGGTAGCGTCGTGACCATGCCCGAACCCCGGAACCGCAACCGATGGGAGTTGCGCACCTGCGCGCGCCGAGGCCATGTCACTTACGCGCCCGATGAGGACGCCCTCGCGGAGCGGCTCAGCGGAACGACCGGGGTCGGCGAGGTGTGGCGTTGCCTACGCTGCGGCGACTTCGTCCCCGGGCCACCGCAGGGGCGCGGACCCGCGGAGAACGCACCGCTCGTCCTTCGGGGCAAGGCGCTACGGCAGGCCATCATCGTGCGCGCGCTCGCGGTGGAGCGCTGGATTCGCGCGCTGCTGATCGCCCTTGCTGCGTGGGCGGTGTGGAAGTTCCACGGTGCGCAGGGGTCGATCCAGGCCACGTTCGACCGCGACCTGCCGCTGTTGCGCAACTCGGGCATCAAGGTCGACCAGATGACGGCGATCCACGAGCTGGAGAAGGCGCTTGCGGCAAAGCCGTCCACCCTGACCCTGCTGAGCCTCGCGTTGTTTGCGTATGCACTACTGGAACTCGTCGAGGGTGTCGGACTCTGGCTGCTCACCCGGTGGGGCGAGTACTTCGCCGTGATCGCGACGTCGGTTTTCCTGCCGTTGGAGATTCACGACCTGGCGAAGGGCATCACGCTGACGCGCGCCCTGACGTTCGCGATCAACGTGGCCGCCGTCGTCTACCTACTGTTCTCGAAGCGACTCTTCGGCCTGCGCGGTGGGCGCAAGGCCTATGACGAAGAACGGCGCGGTGAGCAACTCCTCGACGTCGAACGGGCCGCCGCGCGGGCCTGACACGCGCGGGTCGCTGCAAGCGTCACAACGCCTCGGCGTCGCGTTCGCCGGTACGCACGCGGACCAGGGATTCGATCGGTGATACCCAGACCTTGCCATCGCCGATCTTGCCCGTGCGGGCCGCACCGAGGATCGCCTCGGTGACCACGTCGACGTGGTCGTCGTCGACCACGATCTCGACACGCGCCTTGGGCACGAAGTCGACCTGGTACTCAGCACCGCGGTAGACCTCGGTGTGCCCCTTTTGCCTGCCGTAACCCTGAACCTCGGTGAACGTCAGGCCGTGGACGCCGGCCGCGTCGACCGCGGTGCGGATGTCGGGGACGGTGAACGGCTTGACGATTGCGGTGATCAACTTCATGGCATGCTCAAGCCCTTACCGGAACGTCGGACCGCGCCCCGATTAGGGACTCGTCGGGGTAGGCCTCTTCCGAGTGCACCGCGAGGTCGCCCTCCTCCAGCACTTCGTCGGATGCGCGCAGCTTCATGAAGAGCCCGAGGAATTTCAGGATCGCGATGGTGACCAGTGCGTCCCAGACGATGATGGTCAGTGCGGCGCAGAGTTGGACCAGGATCTGTGCGGGATGGTGGCCCCAGAGCCACCCGGCGGCGGTGACGTCACTTACGTCCTGGCCGTTGCCCAGGTAGATGACCACGTTCGGGTCGGCGAGGACGCCCACCAGGAGGCCGCCGATGAGGCCGGCGACACCATGGGTGTGGACTACGCCGAGCGTGTCGTCGACCTTCCTGAACAGCCTGGTGCGGCCCAACCAGTTCCACGACATCCACACCAGCGACGACGCCACCACGCCCACGATCATGGCGCCGAAGGTGTTGATGTACCCGGCAGCAGGCGTGATCCCGACCAGGCCGACGATCATCCCGTTGACGGCACCGAGGAAGGTGGGCTTGCGCTCCCTGCTGGCGAAGATGTCCCAAATCACCCACGTCAGCAGCGCGACCGCGGTTGCCACGTTCGTGTTGAGCACGGCCAGCGACGCGTTGGTGCCCGCGAAGTACGGGTCACCACCGTTGAATCCGTTCCAGCCCAGCCATAGAACGCCTGCGCCAACGGCGGCCATCGGCAGATTGTTGGGCACGGCCCGCTCGCGGTCGCGAGCCAGACGCGGGCCGATCACCCATGCCGCGACGAAACCCGTTGTGCCAGCGGCGAGGTGGATCACGTACCCACCGGAGTAGTCGAGCACGCCCGTCTTGAAGAGGCTGTTGACGCCGGTGTGGGCCTGCGCCCAGAAGCCACCACCCCAGACGAGGAACGCGTTGACGCAGTAGGCAAAGGTGCTCCACAGCGGCACGAAGATCAGCCACACCTTGAAGTTGATCCGGCCGATCACGCTGCCGAGGAACAGCAGGGGTGTGATCGCGGCGAAGACGAACTGGAAGTAGGCCAGGGTGGTTTCGGAGAACCTGAACTTCGGCATACCGCCGTCGAGCAGGGGGATGACCGCCTGCTGCTGGTTGCCCGTGCCGAGGATGCTCCGCGGCTTGCCGATCGCCGACTGAAGGATCCCGGGGCCGAGTGGCTGCGGATCGCCGAAGCCCATCTTGAAGCCCCACAGCACCCAGGCCACCAGGACCAACGCGAACCCGGTGAAGGCCATCAGCATCGTATTGACCGCCCACTTCTTCTGGACGAGCCCGGCGTAGAGCACCGCGATGCCGGGAAGACTCATCAGGCCGACGAGCGTGGCGGCCACCAGCTGCCACGCGTTGTCTCCGGAGTTGAGCCAGTCGGGATATGGATTCATGCAGATCCACCCTTCGGTCGACGGTGTCGCCGCGCAGACAAGTGGTCAAAAGAATTACGCTCGCCGCGTTTCCGTTGGGTATTCATTTGTTAAATCTGGATTTCGGATCGCGAATATCAGATCGCTGTGAGATTGCTGCGGCTTAACGGGATGTTCGAAGGAGATGCTCGGCAAGTTGTCGGCCGATCAGTGGGATACCCACGGGCGATGAGCAGCACTTAGACGGCAAATGCACCATCCAATTACCGGCCCTAAAACGGGGCAGTGCAATTCAATTTATTCGAATTCGCTGCATTAGCCCATTCGTCCATTCGAACGAGCGCGGCGTTGAGCGTCGGCTCAGGGCAGGATGCCCGCTGCCCGGCACCCGGCCTGTACCGACTGCGCGTGCGGGTCCGACTGCGCGTACGCCGCACGGCACCAGGTGCGCGCGGCATCTCCACAGGCGCGCTCGAGACCGCCACCCGTCGAACTGGCCATCGGCACGCTCACGCAGACGTCTCCCGCCTGCCTCCAGGACGACTGGTCGACGAACACGACCCAGGCAATGGCGCCCGCAGCGATCACGGCGACCAGGATGGCGACCGCGATCAAGACTCCGCGCCGCTCCCCGCGGCTGAGCGGATCGGTCGGCGGCGTCTTGCCCGTGCTGGTCGTCGGCGGCTCCTCCGTCGGGCGGACCGGTCGATCATAGGTCCAACGGCCACCCCGGTCACCGCGCTACTTACAGGGTGCCCGGCGTGCCTGACAGCCGCTCGAGAATGCGCATCGAACCCATCGCCGACACCTCCCGGAAGGCGCCGGTGTCCAGCGCGCGGCGGTACACCCGGTAGGGAGCCTGCCCGCCGTCGCTGGGGTCCGGGAACACGTCGTGAATCACCAGCGCGCCGCCGACCGCGACCCATCGTGCCCAGCCGTCGAAATCCTGCTGCGCCGCGACGTCGGTGTGCCCACCGTCAATGAACAAGAGCCGCAACGGAGTTCGCCACGACCGCGCCACCACGGACGACTTGCCGACGACGGCGACGACGAACTCGTCCAACCCTGCGGCGTCGAGTGTGTGCCGCAACGTCGGCAGGGTGTCGAAGAGGCCCGTCACCTCGTCGACCATCGAGGTGTCGTGATACTCCCAACCCGGCTGGTGTTCTTCGGAGCCGTGGTGGTGATCGATCGTGTACAGCACGCCGCCGGTCTGTTGCGCCGCCGCGCCGAGCATCACCGTCGACTTGCCGCAGTAGGTGCCGATCTCGACGCCGACCCCGTCCCGCAGATAGGTGATCGCAGCGTCGTACAGCGCGCGGCCTTCGTCGGCGGGCATGAACCCGATGACCTGCTCGGCGAGCGCGAAGAGTCGCGCGGCGGGTGGCGGCAGGGCAGTCTCGGTAGTGCTCATGAAGGCCAACTTACCGTTGCTGGTCAACGGCAGTTGTAGTAGCGTCCAGACATGTGTCCGATCCGGCCTTGGAGTCGACTCGGCGCCGTCTGACCGCCAAGCAGGCCGACACCGTCGATCGCCTCGGTAGGGCCGCGGTCGACCTCCTCAATCGGGATGGATTCGCAGGTCTGACGGTGCGGCGCGTGGCCGCCGAGGCCGGCGTCGGAGCGGCCACCGCCTACACCTACTTCTCGTCGAAGGAGCACCTCGTCGCCGAGGTGTTCTGGCGCAGGCTCGCGAGCGCGCCGCCGGCACCGCACGAGTCCGACGATCGAGCCACCCGCGTCATCGACGTACTGCAGCACATCTCCCTTCTCGTCGCCGACGAGCCGGAGTTCGCGGGCGCGGTGACGAGCGCGCTGCTCGGCAAGGATCCGGACGTGGAGGTGCTGCGGCAGCGCATCGGGCTCGACATCAGGGACCGCCTGACGCTGGCGCTTGGCCCGGAGATCGACGAGGACGTCATCGACTCACTGGAGATGTTGTACTCCGGCGCGCTGGTTCGGGCCGGGATGGGATACGCGTCCTATCAGCAGATCGCGCAGCGCCTGGAGAAGTCGGCCCGCCTCATCCTGAGCTAGCCGACAGCCCGAGGATCGCACGTGCCGCCGTGACGGCGGGATCCACGATGCCGCGGACGTCCTGACCATCCTCGACCAGCAGGGCGGTCAGCTCCCGCAACCCGCCGAGCAGGATGAGGGCGAGCTGTCGGGAGATCGGTTCGAGGCCGGCCCGTTGAAAGCCAGGGCTGAGGCTGATGCCGACGAGCATGTCGGTGAGGTGCTGCATCGCCAGTCGGTTGAGCGGACGCGCCAGGTCGCCCAGAGCGGGCGCCTCACGAATCCAGCTCAGCGTGATGGCGGGCCGCGCTTCGATGTGTTCGACGTACGCCAGGACGGCGGCGTGGACCTGGTCCTCTGGCGTCGCCTCCGTGTCGACGGCCTCCATGATGTGCGCGATGAGGTCCTCGTTGTTGGCGGCCAACAATTCGACGAAGCACTCCTCCTTGCTGGCGAACTCGTCGTAGAAGGTTCGCTTGGAGGTCTTGGCGCTGCGGACGACGTCGGCCACCGTGGTGGCGCGGTAGCCGCGTTCGGTGATCGACCCGGCAAGGCCGTCGAGGAGTCGACGGCGGAATGCGGGCGCACCAGCGGTCTGGGCGTCATCCATAGCGGTTGCCACCGAGCTTAATTCGACGTCGCCTCCTACCCTTGCGCTTATTCGGTACTAGGCGGTACCGTACTACACCAAGCATCGGTACGGCGTAGTACCACGACAGTCTGGAGTGCCCAGTGAGCGAAGCGACCATCGCAGGACCAGCGGAAGCGCCGACGACCAGCGCCCCGCGGGAGGTCAACCTGCCACCACGGCCGCGACTGCCCGAGTTCGTCCAGGCGGCCGGTTTCGTCCTCTCCCGCCGGAGGATGGTCGAGCTCATGTCGCGTCGCCACGGCGAGGTCTTCACGCTCAAGGTGCCGGTGTTCGGAAACATGGTCACCGTCGCGGATCCGCAGATCGCCAAGCAGCTGTTCACGGCCAACACCGACGACGTCGGCAACATTCAGCCCAACCTCAGCCGGATTCTCGGCTCGGGCTCCGTGTTCGCCCTCGACGGTGCCGAGCACAAGCGACGTCGCAGGCTGCTCACGCCGCCGTTCCACGGCAAGAGCATCAAGAACTACGAGGTGATCTTCGAAGAGGAGACGCTGCGGGAAGCGGCATCGTGGCCCGACGGGCAGCAGTTCGAGTCACTCGAGCCGATGATGCGGATCACGCTGAATGCCATCCTGCGGGCCGTATTCGGTGCCGACGGTGAGCAATTGGACGAGCTGCGTCGCATCATCCCGCCGTGGGTGACACTGGGATCCAAGCTGGCCGTGCTGCCGGCCCCGTCGCGCACCTACGGCCGCTTCACCCCGTGGGGCAGGCTCGCCGCCTACCGACGCAAGTATGACGCGGTGATCGACCGGCTGATCGACACGGTCAAGGCCGACCCGAACTTCGACACCCGTGACGACGTCCTCACGCTGCTGCTGCGCAGCACCTACGAGGACGGTTCGGCGATGTCACGCCGCGACATCGGTGACGAGTTGCTGACGCTCCTTGCTGCCGGCCACGAAACCACGGCCTCGACCCTCGCCTGGGTGCTGGAGCGCGTCACCAGGCATCCCGACGTGCTGCGCAGGCTGGTGGACGAAGCGCGCACCGATGACAACGAGTACCGCCAGGCGACGATCCTCGAGGCGCAGCGGGCGCGCACCGTCATCGACTTCGCCGGGCGGCACGTGTACGCACCGACGTTCGAGCTCGGCGAATGGGTCATCCCGCAGGGCTATTCGATCTTCGTCGCGATCGACCACCTGCACGGCCGCGCTGCCGACTTCGACGAACCCGAACGCTTCGACCCGGAGCGCTTCATGGGCAAGCGCCCGTCGACCTTCGCGTTCATCCCCTTCGGTGGCGGCACCCGGCGCTGTGTCGGCGCGGCCTTCGCCAATGTCGAGATGGACGTCGTCCTGCGAACGGTGTTGCGCCACTTCGTGATCGACACGACCACCGCCCCCGACGAGAAGATGCACTCACGCGGCGTCGCCTACACGCCCAAGGCGGGCGGTCGTGTCGTCATGCGTCGCAAGCCCACCCCCTAGCGCGAAGGCCCCGCTACTGCGAGGCGGTCTCGCGCTTCGGCAGCTTCCATCCCGCGCGCGGGAAGTGGCAGGTATACCCGTTGGGGAACTTCTCGAGGTAGTCCTGGTGCTCGGGCTCGGCCTCCCAGAAGTCGACCGCGGGCGTCACCTCCGTGACGACCTTGCCGGGCCACAGACCGGAAGCATCCACGTCGGCGATGGTGTCCAGCGCGACCGCCTTCTGCTCGTCGTCGGTGTAGAAGATCGCCGAGCGGTAGCTGCTGCCGACGTCGTTGCCCTGGCGGTCCTTCGTCGTCGGATCGTGGATCTGGAAGAAGAACTCGAGCAGCGCGCGGTAGTCGGTCTGCGCCGGATCGTAGGTGATCTCGATGGCCTCGGCGTGTCCAGGGTGGTTGCGGTAGGTGGGGTGATCGTTCTTGCCGCCCGTATAGCCGACACGGGTCGTCACCACGCCGGGCTGCCTGCGGATCAGATCCTGCATGCCCCAGAAGCAGCCGCCTGCGAGGATCGCGGTCTTGGTCGTCATGCCTGTGCCTCCTGATTCGAGAACAACGTCTTGTACTCCCCGTAACCCTCGGCGTCGAGGTCGTCGAGGTGGATGAACCTCAGCGAAGCGGAGTTGATGCAGTAGCGCAACCCTCCGGCTTCGCGGGGCCCGTCCTTGAACAGGTGGCCGAGGTGGCTGTCGCCGTGTGTGGAGCGGACCTCGGTGCGCAGCATCAGATGGCTGAAGTCACGCTTCTCCACGACGTTCGCAGATTCGATCGGTTTGGTGAAACTCGGCCAGCCCGATCCGCTCTCGAACTTGTCGGTCGAGGCGAACAACGGCTCACCGGACACCACGTCGACGTAGATACCCGGTTCGTGGTTGTCCCAGTACTCACCGGTGAACGGACGCTCGGTGCCACTCTGCTGGGTCACCTGGTACTGCTCGGGCGAGAGGGCGCTCACGGCCGCGGGATTCTTGTTGTAGGTCCTTGGATTCGAAGCTGCCACTGATCCTCCTAGTGTTGGCTCTCGTATAACCCCGCGCCCCCTTGAGAAGTTCCTCGCGGGGTTCTCGACAAACCTCGGTAGAACGTGTTCTTGTTCTGGGTGTGACCGGTAGCACCTTCAGTCGCGAGGAATTGGTCGAGGCCTTCGCGCAGTTCGAGAAGACGGTCGACGACGCCGCCAGGACGCGTGACTGGGATCCGTGGATTGACCAGTACACCGACGACATCACCTACGTCGAACACGCGGCAGGCACCATGCATGGCCGCGAGCAGGTGCGGCCCTGGATCTGGAGCACGATGGAGACCTTCCCCGGCAGCTACATGACGTCGTTCCCGTCGCTGTGGTCGGTCGTCGACGAGGCGCGTGGCCGTGTCATCTGCGAACTCGACAACCCGATGCGCGACCCTGGCGACGGCACCATCGTCAGCGCCACGAACATCTCGATCGTCACCTATGCGGGCGACGGGAAGTGGTGCAGGCAGGAAGACGTCTACAACCCGCTGCGCTTCGTCTCGGCGACCGTGAAGTGGTGCAAGAAGGCCGAGGAACTCGGCACGCTGCCCGACGAAGCGGCGGCGTGGATGGCGAAGTTCGGGGCGGACGCGAGGAGCAAGAAAGCGGGGGGCGGGCGGTGACCGCGCTGGTCATCGGCGCCAACGGATTCCTCGGTAGCCACGTCACCCGGCAGCTGGTGAATGACGGACAGGACGTCCGCGTCATGGTGCGCGCCGGCGCCAACACGATCGGGATCGACGACCTCGACGTCAGGCGGTTCATCGGCGACATTTGGGACGACAAGGTCCTGCGCGAGGCCATGACCGGCTGCGACGTCGTCTACTACTGCGTGGTCGACACCCGCGGCTGGCTCAAGGATCCCGCCCCGCTCTTCCGCACCAACGTGGAGGGCACCCGGAATGTGCTCGAGGTCGCCTGCCACGACGACGTGGCCGCCGATCTCGAGCGCTTCGTGTTCACCAGCAGTTACGTCACCGTCGGACGCAAGCGCGGCCGCACGGCCACCGAGGACGACGCGATCGTGCTCCGCGGGCTGACGCCCTACGTCCGGTCGCGGGTCCAGGCCGAGAACCTGGTCATGCGGTACGCCCGCGATCGCGGCTTGCCCGCGGTCGCGATGTGCGTGTCGACCACCTACGGCGCTGGCGACTGGGGGCGCACACCCCATGGCGCCATCATCGCCGGGGCAGCGTTCGGCAAACTACCGTTCGTGATGCGCGGCATCGAACTGGAGGCCGTCGGGATCGACGACGCCGCAAGGGCTTTGATCCTCGCGGCGCAGAAGGGTCGCGTCGGCGAGCGCTACCTGGTCTCGGAGAAGATGATCGCCAACGCCGACGTCGTCCGGATCGCCGCCGAGGCGGCGGGCGTACCGCCGCCCGCGAGGTCCGTGCCGCTCGTGGCGTCGTGGGCGATGGCCGTGCTCGGCAGCGCCAAGGCGCGACTGAAGGGCACCGACGAACAGCTCTCGATCGGCTCATTGCGGCTGATGCGGGCCGAGGCGCCGGTCGACTGCAGCAAGGCCAGACGCGAACTCGGTTGGCAGCCAAGGCCAGTCGAGGACTCGATCCGCGAGGCCGCGAAGTTCTGGGTCGGTCTGCGGGAGGCCAAGCGCAGGAGCAAGCAGACCGGCTGACCGATGGGCCTAGCCTGAAAACCGTGACCGACAAGATCCACGTCGACCTGTCCGGTGCGCCCCAGACGATGCTGGCGACGCTGCATGCCAAGGCGCTCGACGCCGACCTGCCCCATTCGATCCTTCACGACACGTGGGCCAGGGACGTCGTCGGGCGGCTCGACTACGACTGGTCGCAGACCACGATCACACCGCGCACCGCGCCGTCGGTGAGCATGCGATCCGCGCACTTCGACCGCTGGGCCCGACAGTTCCTCGCGGTCCACCCCCGCGCCACCGTCGTGCATCTGGGGTGCGGACTGGACAGCCGCTACTTCCGGCTAGACCCGGGGCCCGAGGTCGAGTGGTACGACGTCGACTACCCGGACGTCGCCTCGCTGCGGACGCAACTGTATCCGCAGCGCGCGCACGACCACGTCGTCGCCGCCTCGGTGACCGACCCCGCCTGGCTCGACGACGTTCCTGCCGACCGCCCGACGCTGGTCCTCGGCGAGGGCCTGACGATGTACCTCACCCGGGACGACGGAATTGCGTTGTTGCGTCGCATGGTTGACCGCTTTCCGAGCGGCGAGCTGCAGTTCGATGCCTTCAACACCCTCGGCGTGAAATTGGGGTGGACCAATGCCGTGGTCCGTCGCTCGGGAGCGACCCTGCACTGGGGCATCAACGGTTCCGACGACATCCTCGACGCGGTACCCGGCACCCGGCTGCTGGCATGGCAGCCGGTGTTCGAATCCGGTGCCTACGCGCAGCTTCCCGGCCCGTACGCGGTGATGGCCGCCGTGATGAACCGGGTGCCGGGGCTGCGAACGATGGCGCAGTTCCACCGCTACGCCTTCTGAAGCCGGTCGTCACCGGTTGTGCGGCTGCTCCTGCACCCAGTTGAAGCCACGCTCGACGAGGGGGAACGAGCCGGGGTCCAACCGCGTGAACCAGGCGTGGATCTGGTGCCCGGCGAAGTCTTCGCCGTCGATGACGATGCGTCCGGTACTGCCTGAGTCGGGCCACCAGTAGCTCAGCCGGATCCTGGTCGGCGTCTCCTGGTAGGAGCCGAGCTCGACCCGGTTGGTCAGGTCGATGAAGTGGGTCGCCGGATCGATGGTGCCGCCGAAGACCTCGAAGGAGTCGTCCATGTGCTGCACGGTGACCATCACGGGGTCGGACATCAGGAAGGGCCGATCGAATACCACTCGGCGCCAACGGAGTTCATCGGTGAGTAGAGGATCGCGCCGGTAACCCTCCGCCGAGAAACCGTCCGCCTGCCAGATCCCGTAGAGGTTGGGCGTCGGTCGGGTGAACTGTTGCCATCCCTGCCCACCGAACGCGGCCAGCAGAACCAAACCGACGCAGACCTGCACGGCCACGGCGACGCGGTTGGCACGGCGCCCGGCGAACAGCGGCGCGAATTCGGTTGCCGCGACGGCACGGTCGGTGAACATGGCCGCGAAGAGCCGGCGCGCATACGGCGCCAGCAGGAAGAGGCTCAGAAGGAGCAGCTGTGAGGACACCGACTTGAGGCGGATGTCGTAGGTCATGTTCAGGAGGAACACCTGCGTCAGGTCGAAGGCGCACACCAGTGCACCCGCGGCCGCGGTGCGGGGCACCAGCAGGAGAAGCCCGCCGAGCACCTCGGCCGCGCCGAGCATGATCTGGTACGGCTGGGAGATGCCGACCTGCGCCCACAGCACCCCCGTCGGACTGAAGTTGCCGAAGGGTTCGACCAGCCGGTTGAGCACGAACGGCATCTGCGTGGGGATCAGCTTCGCCATCCCGAAATAGAACATCGCCGCCGCGAGCATGATCCGCAGGATCGTCCACACCCACGTCAGCAGCCGGTCGTAGCGTTGCCTGTGATCGAACACCGACCAGACGAACGTCGCCACCAGCGACAGCAGCGCAATGCAGTAGAGCGCCGACCACTGGAATGCGCTGTCGCTGCCGACCTGCGTGCTGTCCACGTGCAAGCCCAGCAAGTGTGTGCCCATCCACTCGATCGGCGCCCGGACGGCGTGGATGAGCGCGCGCAGCGCCGACCACGGCCCGTCGATTCCCATGCCCGCCAAGAGGACCGGGACCAGGCCGATCGCGAGTGCCAGACCGAACGACCCGAAGTAGCAGGTACCGAACCGGAAGGCGATCAGCGTCGGCACGCTCCAGCGAGGCTCGGGTGCCGGCGTCACGTCCGAGACGTGGCCGCTGTCGGTGGCCACCGTGTCGGTCATGGTCATCCCACAATGGTCAGTGCTGGACGGCCGCCACTCAAGGCGTTTAGCAAACTTTCTTCGAATCGGCTGTGAGCCCTCTTAGGCGCCGCGGCGCGGCGGTGCCGCGGCGACTGCGCCCCCGGTGCCGTCACGCATTCTGCGTCCGGACGCCGAGGACGGGCTGGAAGTAGTCACCGCCGTCGAAGTCCGGCGCCCATGGCCACCGGTCGAGGCTGTCTGCCCACACCAACTGCACCGCGGAGATGGCGCGTCCCTCGATGGCGATGGCCATCCCCATGTGCGCATCGGGGTGCCCGACGTCGACGATCTCGAGTCGAGTGCCAGCAGGCAGCAGGACCTCGTCTCCCGCGACGGCTCTCAGGCCGGCCAGCGCGCGCCTGGCGAAGGTGTTCAGCAGCCACAGCGCGCGGTTCGGTGCCAGGCCGGTCACCAGGAGTTCGGGGAGTCCCCGATCGTGCAAACCGATCGTGTACGCGAACGGTCGTCGTTCGCATTCCACGTACTGCACGACCCAGCCCTTCGCCTCGATCTTCTTGCGAAGCAAGGCCAGATAGTCGCCCAGCGTCTTGTCGGGGTTGTCGCATTGCCAGCACATGGCGTGCCCGCCCTTCTGTCGTCTCTGGGGCGAGTCTCTGGCAGAGCGGCGACGGGAAGGCCCCTCAGATGCGCGGCGGGCGTGACTCGTCCACAGACGCGAGTTCATCCACAGGCGGTGGGTGCGGCTACAGACGCCCTGCATCGACGAGTCGCAGGACCGCGATACCCTCCTCGTCGGAGGCCTCCAGGTCGACCTCGACGTCGAAACCCCAATCGTGGTCTCCAGCAGGGTCGTCCAGGATCTGGCGCACCCGCCACACATCGGGCTGCCTGTCGATGATCAACAGCGCCGGGCCGCGGGCATCGGCGCCGGTGCCGACCTCGTCGTGGTCGGCGAAGTAGTCGTCGCCGACGTCAGCCCAGCGCTCCGTCGTCCAGTCGGAGTCGGCGTCGAGCTGGCCGAGGTCGTACCAGCGGCGCCGCGCGAACAACTCCACGCGACGGAACAGCGCGTTGCGGACCATCGCGGTGAACGCCCGCTCGTTGCCCGTGAGCGGCCGCGGCCGTGCCGGAACCGATACCGGCGCGTCAAGCGGCTGGTCGGGACTGGTGAGCTGCTCCCATTCGTCAAGCAGGCTCGAATCCACTTGGCGCACAAGCTCTCCCAGCCATTCGACGATATCGGTGACGTCTTCGGTCCGTGCGACTGCAGGAACCCCCGAACGCAGGGCCTTGAACGCGTCCGACAGGTAGCGCAGCACGGCGCCCTCGGAGCGGGTCAGGCCGTAGACGCTGACGTACTCCCGGAAGGTGAACGCGCCCTCCCACATCTCGCGGACGATCGACTTCGGCGACAGCTGCCCGTCGGCCGCCCACGGGTTGCTCTGCAGATAGACGTCGTAGACGTGTCCGAGCACCTCCTCGAGTGGCTTCGGATAGGTGATGTCGTCGAGCAGGGCGATCCGCTCGTCGTACTCGATACCCTCGGCCTTCATCGCGGCGACGGCCTCGCCCCTGGCCTTCTTCAGCTGCGCGGACAGGATCTGCCGGGGATCCTCAAGGGTTGCCTCGATGACCGAAACGACGTCCAGCGCATAGGTTTCCGATGCCGGGTCCAACACGTCGATCGCGGCGAGCGCGAAGGTCGACAGTGGCTGGTTCAGGGCGAAGTCGGATGGCAGGTCGACGGTCAGGCGGTACCGGCGCCCGTCGGGTTCGGGCTCGTCGAGGCGCTCGAGGACCCCGGCCTGCAGCAGTGAACGCGCGATGCCGACCGCTTCGCGGATGTGCTTGAGCTGGCGCTTGCGTGGTTCGTGGTTGTCGGTGAGCAGCCTGCGCATCGCGACGAACGGGTCGCCGGGGCGGTCGACGACGTCGAGGATCATCGCCGTCGACACCCGCATGTTGCTGGTCAGCGGTTCTGGCGCGGCCTCGACGAGCCGGAGCTGGGTCTTCTCACTCCACGGCACCATGCCCTCGGGCACCTTGCGGCGCACCAGCTTTCGGCGCTTCTTGGGGTCGTCGGCCACCTTGGCGAACTGCTTGAGGTTCTCCACCTCGTGCTCGGGCGCCTGGACCACGACGGTGCCCGCGGTGTCGTAGCCCGCGCGCCCGGCCCGGCCGGCGATCTGGTGGAACTCACGGGCGTTGAGCAAACGGGTGCGGGTGCCGTCGTACTTCGACAGCGCCGAGAAGACGACCGTGCGGATCGGCACGTTGATGCCGACGCCGAGAGTGTCCGTCCCACAGATGACCTTGAGCAGGCCCGCCTGCGCGAGCTGCTCGACCAGCCGCCGGTACTTGGGCAGCATCCCGGCGTGGTGGACGCCGATGCCGTGACGGACCAGCCGCGACAGGGTGGTCCCGAACGCCGACGAGAAGCGAAAGTCGCCAATCAGGTCGGCGATCGCGGCCTTCTCGTCCTTGGTGCTGACGTTCACGCTCATCAACGCCTGGGCACGCTCGAGCGCGGAGGCCTGGGTGAAGTGCACAACGTAGATGGGCGCCTGCTTGGTGTCGAGCAGGTCCTGGATGGTCTCGTGCATCGGCGTGGTCGCGTAGTAGTGGTGCAGCGGCACGGGGCGCTCGGCGTTCGCGACCAGCGCCGTGGGCCGTCCGGTGCGGCGGGTGAGGTCCTCGCGGAGGAAGGCGACGTCGCCGAGGGTGGCCGACATCAGCAGGAAGCGGGCCTTCGGCAGCTCGAGCAGCGGCACCTGCCAGGCCCAGCCGCGGTCGGGATCGCCGTAGAAGTGGAACTCGTCCATGACGACGAACCCGATGTCGGCGTCCGCGCCCTCGCGCAGCGCGGTGTTCGCCAACACCTCGGCCGTGCACGCGATGATCGGTGCGCCGGCGTTGACCGAGGCGTCGCCGGTGAGCATCCCGACGTTGACCGCCCCGAACACGTCGCACAGGGCGAAGAACTTCTCGCTGACCAGCGCCTTGATCGGAGCGGTGTAGTAGCTGCGCTGCCCCTGCGCCAGCGCCGCGTACAGCCCTCCGGTCGCCACCAGTGACTTGCCGGACCCCGTCGGCGTGGCCAGGATGACGTTCGCGCCGCTGACCAACTCGATCAGCGCCTCCTCCTGCGCGGGGTACAGCACGGTGCCGCTCGCCTCGGCCCACGCTGCGAAGGCGGCGAACAAGCCGTCGGGATCGTCACCCATGGTCCGCAGGACGGAGAGATCGCTCGGGTCGGCGAGCAGGGCGGGTGCGGTGGCGGTCATCTCGGGGACCAGCGTGCCTCACGCGGGGCTCGTTTGACGACCCGCGCGTTCAAATGCCGCACGAAGCCGCCGGACCCGGGAGGAGTCCGAATCTCAGCCGTCGGCGCGGTAGGCCAGACTCTTAGCGTGCCTCCCGTCAACGGTCACATCTCGCACTGGTTCGACAAGATGCCGTCGCCGCGTTCGTGGCTGCCCGGCGACCGGGACGCCGACGTGTGCATCGTCGGCGCCGGCTACACCGGGCTGTGGACGGCGTACTACCTCAAGCGCGCCGATCCCTCGCTGCGCATCACGATCCTGGAGGCACGATTCGCTGGTTTCGGCGCGTCGGGCCGCAACGGCGGCTGGCTGTCCGGTCTGGTGCCAGGCGACCGGAACGCGATGGCCCAGAAGCACGGCCGCGACGGAGTGCTGGCCTGGCAGCGGGCACTCAACGAGTCCGTCGACGAGGTGGCCGACGTTGCGGCTCGCGAGGGCATCGAGGCGGGCATCGTCAAGGGGGGCACCCTGGAGATCGCCCGCAATCCCGCTCAGGCGAAGCGGCTGGCTGCCGCGCTCGCCGAGGAACGGGCGTGGGGCGTCGACGGCCTCACCGAGTTGACGACGGCCGAAGCGGCGCAACGCATTCGGTTCGATGGCGTCGTCGCGGCCTATCACACGCCGCACTGTGCCCGCATCCAACCTGCGGCTCTGGCCCGAGGTCTGGCCGACGTCGTCGAACGGCTCGGTGTGCAGATCTACGAGCAGACTCCGGTCACGGAGATCGCCGCTGGCCGGGCCACGACGCCGCGCGGCACCGTCAAGGCACCCATCGTGCTGCGCGCCACCGAGGGTTTCACCGCTGCGCTGCCGGGCCTGAAGCGGCGCTGGCTGCCGATGAACAGTTCGATGATCGCCACCGAACCCATCGGCGCCGACCTGTGGGAGTCCATCGGCTGGGACGGCCGCGAAACCGTCGGCGACACGGCGCACGGATTCTTCTACGCCCAGCGGACGGTCGACGATCGCATCGCGATCGGTGGTCGCAGCGTGCCCTACCGCTACGCGTCGCGGACCGACGTGGACGGCAGGGTGCCGCCGCGCACGATCCGGCATCTGAGCGAGGTGCTGCACGACGTCCTTCCGCAGGTGCGCAACGTGCCGATCGCGCACGGCTGGTGCGGCGTCCTCGCGGTGCCCAGGGACTGGTCGGCGGGTGTCGACCTGGACCGCGCGACGGGGCTCGGCTGGGCCGGTGGCTACGTCGGCCACGGCGTCACGGCGACCAACCTCGCCGCGCGGACGCTCGCCGACCTGGTGTTGAACGAGAAGACACCCAGAACCGAGCTGCCGTGGGTCGGCCACGTGTCGAAGAATTGGGAGCCGGAACCATTGCGCTGGCTCGGCGTCCGCAGCCTCTACGTCGCGTACAAGGTGGCCGATCGGCACGAGTCAGGCGGGCGCGCCACCACGTCCCCGATCGCGAGCGTCGCGGACGTGATCACCGGGCGGCCCTAGGTCGCCTCGGCCCTGACCTTCAGTCGCTGCAGGGTGCGCTCGATGTTCTTGGCGTTCACCGACGTGCGATCGGAGACACCGGTGGCCATCCGCGCCGGTGCGAGGAACCAGGCGGGGCGTCGGTCCCAGGTCTGCTCGGTGACGCGACAGCCACCGTCGACGGGTTCGATCTCGTAGCGCCAGTGTGCGACGGGGACGATCGCGCTCTTGACGTCGAAGGCGAACAGCCGGCCAGGGTCGGCGTCGGTGACCGTGCACTTGGTGGTCCACTTCTTCCCACCGTTGGCGTTGCGTCCCTTGAACACCGCGCCGGGGCGGGCGGCGTCGCCCCTGATCCACTCCATGGCGTTGGTCTCCTCGGCCAGCGCCGCCATCGTCGGCAGATCGGTGATCAGGGCGTAGACGTCGGCGCAGCTGGCCGAGATCGTCACCGACGACTGGGCTGAGGGTTCGCTCATGGCGTGATCGTAGCGAGGGGGCGAGGAATCACGGCACGCCGTGCGAGCGTTGGTCTGACCATGACCGAACGCCCAGTTCTCGAGCCCACCGCCGAGCATCCCATCACCGTCACCCCGACCGGCCGCCACGTCGTCGTCAAGGTCAACGGGGAGGTCGTCGCCGAGACCGACGACGCACTCACCCTGCAGGAGTCGACGTACCCCGCGGTGCAGTACGTGCCGCTGGCCGACGTGACACCGTCCGCGTTGTCGCGAAGCGACACCACCACCTACTGCCCGTTCAAGGGCGAGGCGAACTACTACCACGTCAGCGCGGCGGGGGACACCGTCGACGACGCCATCTGGACCTACGAGCAGCCGTATCCCGCCGTCGGTGCCATCGCAGGTCACGTGGCGTTCTATGACACCAAGGCCGACGTCACCGTCGGTTAGCCTTTGGCGGTGCCGAGTACCGTCCGTGTCGCGTTCGAGGGGCCGGCAAGCCCGTCGATGACGCTGTCGCCTCAGCGTCGCGGTCCCGGCGACCCCTGCTACCAGGTGGTCGATGGTGCCGTCTGGAGGACCAGCCTGATGCCGAGCGGTCCGGTCACCGCACGGATCACCAGGTCCGGGATCAGCGCCGTCGACTGCGAGGCGTGGGGTGAGGGCGCCCCCGAGTTCGTCGAACGGCTGCCCGCGCTGCTCGGCGCCTACGACGACACCACGGGCTTCGCCCCGGAGGAGCCGACGGTCGCCGCCGCGTACCGGCGCGTCCCGCACCTGCGCCTCGGTCGCACGGACCGGGTCCTGGAGGCGCTCGTCCCGGCCGTCCTGGAGCAGCGCGTAGCGGGCGTGGACGCGTTTCGGGCGTGGCGGCTGCTGGTGACCAAGTTCGGTGCCCCCGCTCCCGGTCCGGCCCCGGAGCGCATGCGCGTCCCGCCGCCCGCCGACGTGTGGCGGCGCATCCCATCGTGGGAGTTCCACCTGGCGAACGTCGACCCGAGCCGGGCGCGGACGGTCGTGGGCTGTGCGCAGCGAGGGGACGCACTGGAGCGGCTCTCGACGCGGGCCCCCGCGCAGGCCAGGGCGGCGTTGATGACGCTGCCGGGCGTGGGGATATGGACTGCTGCCGAGGTCGCGCAGCGCGCATGGGGTGACGCCGATGCGTTGTCCGTCGGCGACTATCACCTGTCCAACGTGGTCGGTTCCACGCTGCTCGGGCACCGGATCGACGACGAAGAGATGATCGAACTCCTGGAACCGTTGCGGCCACACCGTTTTCGCGCGGTGCGACTGCTCGCGGTCAGCGGGATGGCGCGCAATCCCCGCTTCGGCGCCCGCCAGGCCATTCCCAATCTGCGGGCGCTCTAGTCACCCAAACGCGCTAGTCACCCAAACGCGCTAGTCACCCAAACGTGCGGCGACCCACTCGACGAGTGGCCGGGCCGCCCTCCAGTCCTTGCGCACCGCATCGACGAACTCCGGCGTGTGGATGATCGGCTCGAATCCGTAGTCCCTGGTAAC
This sequence comes from Mycobacterium sp., assembly GCA_025963385.1. Lineage (GTDB taxonomy): Bacteria > Actinomycetota > Actinomycetes > Mycobacteriales > Mycobacteriaceae > Mycobacterium. The sequence continues at coordinate 5,681 of JAOPUT010000138.1, read as the reverse complement.
GGTGAGCGAGCGGTGCCGCAGCAGTTCGATGCGCGGGTGGTCGGCGTCGTACCCGCGCGGTGAGGTCTTCAGGCGGTCGCCGCCGACGGTGAAGCCCACCCGCGTGAGCTTGGCCAGGATCTTGCCCAGCTGATCGCCGGTGAGCTCGTTGGCGATGGACGCCCGGATCCGACCCAGGTCGGCGGCGCTCGCGTCGTAGAACCCTGCTCCGGTGCGGACGCCGCGCGCGGCGAGTTCGACGTACCACCCGCACGCAGGCCCCACCCCGACGTACGCGCCCTGGTGCGTCTTGTACGGCGTCTTGTCCTTCGCGAACCGGACGTCGCGGAACGGCCGAAAGATCTTGGCCGTGCCGAACTCCGGCTCTAGGGCGGTGACGAGCGCCGTCATCGGCGCCTTCACACTCGCCTGGTACACGTCCTTGTGTGCCTCCCAGAACGACTTGGTGTTGTCGATCTCGAGGTCGTCGTAGAAGTCCAGGGCGGCCTCGGGAAATCCCGTGAAACCCGTGAACCCGAGCGGCGGCTCCGTCATTGCGCGAGCGTAACCGTGTGTAGTCCGGCACCGAGCAGGGTAGGTGTCCTAGTGAGCTAGAGACAAAGGAGGCACATACACATGCCAGGATTCACGATTCCCGGAATTTCGGAGAAGGACAGCCGTCAGGTTGCCGACCTGCTGCAGAAGCAGCTCAGCACGTACAACGACCTGCACCTCACGCTGAAGCACGTGCACTGGAACGTCGTCGGCCCGAACTTCATCGGCGTCCACGAGATGATCGATCCCCAGGTGGACCTGGTGCGCGGATACGCCGACGAGGCCGCCGAGCGCATCGCCACCCTCGGGGTATCACCGCAGGGCACTCCCGGCGCAATTCTGAAGGACCGCACGTGGGACGACTACTCCGTCGGCCGCGACACCGTGCTCGCTCACCTCGCGGCACTCGACCTGGTGTACACCGGGGTGAACGAGGACACCCGCAAGGCCATCCACACGCTTGAAGACCTGGACCCGGTCTCGCAGGACATGCTGATCGGGCATGCCGCCGAGCTGGAGAAGTTCCAGTGGTTCGTTCGCGCGCACCTCGAGAGTGCCGGCGGGGATCTCTCCAACGCCGGCGCCACCACCGAGAAGTCGGCGGCTCGAAGTGCGAAGAAGAAGGCTCCGGTTAAGTAAATAGCTGGAGATCGGGCCCGCATCCCTTGCTGGGATGCGGGCCCGACCTCACTGTTGACTCAGTTCACCTCCTTCATTGCGTCGTCGCGGACCGGACGGTCGGCTAGTTCTTCGTTGCGTCCCAACAGGATTGGGTAGGCGGCGCCTGCGATCGCAGCGCCGACGAGCGGGGCCAGCCAGAACAGCCAGAGCTGCGCGGGTGCGCCGTCCCCGTTGAAGAACGCGACGGCCGTCGATCTGGCCGGGTTCACCGACGTGTTCGAGATCGGGATCGAGATGAGGTGGATGAGGGTCAGCGTCAGGCCGATCGCCAAGCCAGCGAAGCCCTTTGGTGCCCGGTCGTCGGTAGAGCCGAGGATGACCAGCAGGAACACCGCGGTCAGGACGATCTCCGTGACCAGTACCGCCACCAACGAGTACCCGCCGGGTGAATGAGCGCCGTAGCCGTTGGCCGCCATGTTGCCCGCCGCGGTCCAGCCGTCCTTGCCGGACGCGATCACGTAGATCACCGCCCCTGCCACGACGCCACCCACCACCTGCGTTATCCAATAGGCGGGCAACGCCTTCCATTCGACGCGCTTGGCGATCGCCGCACCAAGCGTCACCGCCGGGTTGAAGTGGCCTCCCGAGATGGTGCCGAACGCGTAGACGCCGGTGAGCACGGTCAGCCCGAATGCCAGTGCGACGCCGAGAAATCCGATTCCGAGAGCGGTGCCGTCAGAGGGGAACTTTGCGGCGAACACTGCACTGCCGCAGCCGCCGAGAACCAGCCAAAAGGTTCCGATGAACTCGGCCGCGAGTCGGTGAAACATGGTCGGTGTGGTCATTGGGGGTACCCTCCCGGCAGCACCTCGTTGAACTGCCCGAGCACTGAGGGTGACACGCCGCCAAACCCTTTCGGCAGGCTCGTTGCCGAATCTTGTCCTGATCTTGACCGTTGGCAGACCGGACGGGTTATTCGAACTCGTCCTTGACGATCTTCGCTTCGCCGCGGCGTTCCGCCTCGGCACTCTCGCGGTTGAGACGCTGCGACTGATAGATCGACACGTTGCTTCTGGTGATCAGGAGGTAGGCGATGCCGACGGTGATCATCGCTCCGGGCAGCACCGAGAACGAACCCGTCATCTCGGCCACCATGATCATCACCGCCAGCGGTGCGTGCGCCACGCTGCCGAAACACGCCATCATGGCGACGATGACGAAAACGCCTGGGCCGCCGGGGATTCCGGGCAGTCCGGCAAGATCGGCCAGCCGCCAGATGGCGGCGCCGACGAAACCGCCGATGACCATGCCGGGACCGAAGATGCCGCCGGAACCGCCGGTCCCGATCGACAGTGAGGTGGCGACGATCTTGGCGAGCGGCAGGATCAGCACGATCCACAGCGGGATCGCCATCAGCGTGTCCCTGGCCGACGCCAGCTGCACCCAGCCGTAACCGCTTGAGAGGATCTGCGGGATGAGCAGGGCCAGCAGCCCGACGAGAAGCCCGCCGACGGCCGGTTTGACGACCTTGCCGCCCGGCAACCGACGGGTGAGCGCCATCGTGCCGTAGAACACCTTGGCGTAGAGGTAACCGACGGCGGCCGAGACTATTCCGATCACCAGGAACCAGCCGAGTTGGGTGGGGTCGAACACGTAGTCGGGTGCGACGAAGCCGAACAGCGGGTCGTATCCCAGGAAGGCGCCGTAGATGGCGTAGGCCGTGCCCGAGGTGATGAACCCGGGGACCAGCGAGCGGTAGTCGAAGTCCTCGCGGTAGACGATCGAGGCGGCCAGGACGGCACCGCCGAGTGGCGCACCGAAGATGGCGCCGATGCCCGATCCGATGCCGAGCGACACCGCCACCCGACCGTCGACGTCCGACAGGTCCAGGCGGCGAGCCAGCAGCGACCCGAAGCCCGCCGAGATCTGCGCGGTGGGGCCCTCGCGGCCCGCCGATCCGCCGGAGCCGATGGTCAGAGCGCTGGACACCATCTTGACGAGAACCGCGCGGGCGCGGATCGACCTCGGGTCGGTGTGCACAGCCTCGATCGCGCTGTCCGTCCCGTGTCCCTCGGCCTCCGGTGCGAACTTCGCCACGATGAACGCCGACACCAGCGCGCCGCCGAGGGTGACCAGTGGAATCGCCCACGCCCGCTGGAACCCGGTGGCGCCCACCCCGCCCTCGGACACGGGCGTGGGCGGCCGGTAGCCACCGAGATCACCGAGGAGGTATTCGCCCGCCCATTCGAGCGCCAGAAAGAAGACCACCGCGCCGAGGCCCGCGATGGTGCCGATCGCGACACCGAGGATCAGCCACTTGCGCAGATAGCCGGAATTCCTGACGAAGGCGCCCACCCGGCCGCCTGTCGCGCGAGCCTCGGCCATGCGCGGATGCTAGCAGCGATAGGCGGTCAACCGGGCGAATCAGGGCGATCTTGCCGCTGCGGTCGGTGGCCGGTCCCCCAGCCGCGCCGCTACGTCGACCGCCGCCCAATGCCCTTCCCGCATCATGTGATTGGCCCCGCAGATGAACTGGCGCAGAAGTTGACCCGCAACGAGGCGGCGGCCAACGGGTCGTCCCCGAGTCGATGATCCTGGTGGTCCCGAATGCGCAGCTCCTACGTCGACTGGACTTGAGCCCGGCGGCCAGCGTGGCAGCCTGCACCGGTGAGCGTGTCTAAGAATCCGATCAGGCTTTTGAGCAAATTTATGTCGCAGCATCGACCCACGAAAACGGCACTTTGTGGCCGGTATGGCAAACATCTCGCAGCGATCATTGGGAATGCCTGAATTCCGCACCAGGGGTCGGTGCCACCGCCTACTTTGCCACTAGTGAACCGCAGCAACGGATTTCGTCGTCGGCACCAGCTCGGGGGCGCCATCTCCAACGAGGCGTCCCACGCACTTGGTTAGGCTTGACTAAGTTGGCATGTCAGGCAGGGTTTGTCATATCGTTTGACCACTCGAGGCGAGTGGGGCGGTCCCGTCGTTCAATGCTGCACGCGGACACCCCGTCGCCCGCCGGCAGCAGCCGTCGATGTCGGCTGCCAGCATCAGGCTTCCGTGAAGGTGTGAAGGGCAGGTGGGAATGGCGCCCAGCGACCATGGCTCAAATCAGGGGGGCTTGAAGCAGGGTCTCTACAACCCCGCCTACGAGCACGATTCCTGCGGCGTTGCAATGGTCGCAGACATGCACGGCCGTCGCAGCCGCGACATCGTCGACAAGGCCATCACCGCGCTGCTGAACATGGAGCACCGCGGCGCTCAGGGCGCCGAGCCGAACACCGGCGACGGCGCGGGCATCCTGCTGCAGGTTCCCGACGAGTTCCTCCGCGCGGTGGTCGACTTCGAGTTGCCCGAGGAGGGTAGCTACGCCACCGGCATCGCGTTCCTCCCGCAGTCGTCGAGGGACGCCGCCGCGGCGTGCGAGTCCGTCGGCAAGATCGTCGAGGCCGAAGGGCTGACGCTGCTCGGCTGGCGCGACGTGCCGACCGACGATTCCTCCCTCGGTGCCCTCGCCCGCGATGCCATGCCGACGTTCCGCCAGGTGTTCATCGGTGGCGCCTCGGGGATGGAGCTGGAGCGTCGTGCCTACGTGGTGCGCAAGCGCGCCGAGCACGAACTGGGCACCAAGGGTCCGGGCCAGGACGGTCCGGGACGCGAAACCGTCTACTTCCCAAGTCTTTCGGGCCAAACCTTCGCATACAAGGGCATGCTGACCACCCCGCAGCTCAAGGCGTTCTACCTGGACCTGCAGGACGAGCGGCTCACCAGCGCACTGGGCATCGTGCACTCACGGTTCTCGACCAACACCTTCCCGTCGTGGCCGCTGGCGCACCCCTTCCGCCGGGTCGCCCACAACGGCGAGATCAATACCGTCACCGGCAACGAGAACTGGATGCGCGCCCGCGAGGCGCTCATCAACAGCGAGGTGTTCGGCACGACGCACGATCTCGATAAGATCTTCCCGGTCTGTACGCCAGGCGCCTCGGACACCGCGCGCTTCGACGAGGTGCTCGAGCTGCTCCACCTCGGTGGCCGCAGCCTTCCCCACGCGATGCTGATGATGATCCCCGAGGCGTGGGAGCGGCACGAGTCGATGGACCCGGCCCGTCGCGCCTTCTACGCGTATCACGCGTCGCTCATGGAGCCGTGGGATGGCCCCGCCTCGGTGTGCTTCACCGACGGCACCGTGATCGGCGCGGTCCTCGACCGCAACGGCCTTCGCCCGTCCCGCGTCTGGGTCACCGAGGACGGCCTCGTCGTCTTGGCGTCGGAGGCCGGCGTGCTGAACCTCGATCCGGCCACGGTCGTCAAGAAGATGCGCCTGCAGCCCGGCCGCATGTTCCTGGTGGACACCGCGCAGGGCCGCATCGTCTCCGACGAGGAAGTCAAGGCTGAACTGGCCGCCGCGCAGCCGTATCAGGACTGGCTGGAGGCGGGCGTGTTCCACCTCGGCGATCTGCCGCCCGGCGACTACGTGCGGATGCCGCACCACCGCGTCGTGCTGCGGCAGCAGGCCTTCG